>NZ_JBDIAB010000092.1:0-10816 GCF_039812165.1 Microbacterium sp. | reverse complement strand
GGCATCCCGACCGCGTCGATACGACTCCACGGCGCGGGCGTCAAGCCCCTCCCGCCGACGCGCGATGCGCGTGAACCTGGTGGCAACGGAAGGAGACGCCCATGTCCGATCAGGAGAAGGCCAACGAGTACGCGCCCGACGAGGAGCCGTCGACCGACGACCTGCAGGAGCCGAGCACGGAGAAGGAGCCCGAGGAGGCGCCGAAGGCTCCCGACCCGGAGGGTGCGGAGCCCGACCATCAGGCGGTGGGCATCGGCGTGATCGGCGAACCCGCCGACGAGGAGAGCCGGCAGGACGTCGAGAACGCCTAGGCCGACCGAGACGACAGGGATCGGCCAGGGCTCAGAGCACGCAGACCGCACGGGCTCGAGAACCGAAGACAGGCCCGACCCCGAGAACACAGAGGTAGGAGAGAGTCATGTCCGACCAGACGAATCCCGGCGCCGACGAGGCGCCGAACGAGGTGGCGGCGGACGACGTGCGTCGTCCCGACGTCCTGGAGGAGCCCGACGAGCGGATCGTCATCGTCGACCACCAGGACGAGGAGCCGACCCGGCAGCAACAGCCGGAGCTCCTCGAGCCGGAGAGGATCGTGGGACCGCCCATCGAGGGCTGACCCGCACCGGAGCCCGGGTCGCGCGCGACGGCGCCGGCCCGGGCTCGTTCGCGCGCTCCGAGCCCTCTCCGACACCGAGGCTTGCCCGCCGCGCGGATCTGCACCAGAATGAACGACGGGCTTCGACGCCCCACCCGTAAGGATTGTTACTGCTCCGCAGGCGAGACCTTTGCCCCAACCGTATGGCGGCTGAGGTCTCTTTGCGTGTGAGGCAGGGGTCTCGGTCTCCCGAACGAAGGAGATGAGAGATTTGAGCGAGGTCAAGACGCTCGCGAGCCAGGTCGGCGACCTGGTCGGAGGTCCCGAGAACGTCTCGTGGGTCGGATCGTGCACCACGCGCCTGCGCTTCGTCGTGCGCGACGAGTCGCGGGTCGACTTCGACGGCCTGAACGACACCCCCGGCGTGCTGCAGGCCGTCAAGGCCGGCGGTCAGGTGCAGGTCGTCATCGGCACGCACGTCGAGCAGGTGCGCGACGAGCTGTACGGCAGGCCCGGCTGGAAGTCCCTGAAGGAAGGCGCCGGCGCCGCGGGCGCGACCGACAGGAAGAGCCCGCTCGACGTCGTGTTCGGCTTCCTCGGCGGCACGTTCCAGCCGCTCATCGGCCCGATCACCGGCGCCGCGATGGTGCAGGTGCTCGCGCTCCTGCTCATCCAGTTCGGCGCGCTCAAGGCCGATGAGCCGACCGCCCTCATCCTCAACGCGACCGGCAACGCGATCTTCTACTTCCTGCCGATCTTCGTCGCGTTCACCGCGACGCAGAAGCTCGGAGCCAACCCCTTCGTGGGCGCGACGATCGCGGCGGCCCTGCTGCACCCGAGCTTCACGGCGATCGGCCAGGTCGGGGACCTCCGCGAGGCGTTCGCGCTGCCGCTGTTCATCTACTCGTACGCGAGCTCGATGTTCCCGGCGCTGCTCATCGCCCTCGCGCTCTTCGGTCTCGACCGGCTGCTCAAGCGGGTGCTGCCGAAGGCGCTCCAGCAGGTCTTCGTCCCGACCCTCGAGCTCCTCGTCCTGGTTCCGCTCACCGTGCTGGTCTTCGGCCCGATCGGCGTCGTGGTCGGCGAGGGCATCGGTGCGGGCGTGACCTGGCTGAGCCAGACCGCGCCGTTCCTCTTCTACGTGCTCGTCCCCGCGTTCTGGTTCATCCTGGTCGCCATGGGCATCCACTGGGCGCTCATCTCGATCGCGATCGCCGACCTCGCCGCCACCGGCACCAGCGTCATCCTCGGCGCCGCCGTCGGATACCAGTACGCGGTCTTCGGCGTCGCGCTCGGCGTGCTCATCAAGGTCGCGCGCGGCCGCGGCGACCGGACGCTCCGCGACACCGCCGCGGCCGCCGCGCTCGCGGTGGGCATCGGCGGCATCACCGAGCCGACGATCTACGGCTTCGTGCTGCGCTACCGCCGCATCCTCGTCATCCAGATCGTCAGCGCCGCCGCCTCCGGCGTCGTGCTCGGGTTCGTGAACGCGGTCATGGCCGGCTTCTCCCCCGCCCCCATCCTCGGCCTGCCGCTCATGGTCCCGGTCGCCGGTGCGGTCGTCGCGCTCGTCGTGGGGCTCGTCGTGCCGATCGTCCTCATCCAGATCTGGGGCTACGAGAAGAAGGCGGATGCCGTGACGCCCGTCACCGCCCCGGAGACCGTGGCGGGCGGGTTCCAGGGAGCCGTCGACGGCGCCGCGATCGCCCACGACGTCACGATCGCGGCACCGATCGCCGGCACGGTCGTGCCGCTCGCCGAGACCGGGGAGCCGGTCTTCTCTGCGGGGCTGATCGGTCCCGGGGTGTCGATCGCACCGGCATCCGGCCGCGTCGTCGCCCCCGCCGACGGCACCGTGGTCGCCGTCCCGCCGAGCGCGCACGCCATCGGCCTGCGCACCGACGACGGCGTGGAGCTGCTCATCCACGTCGGCATCGACACCGTGAAGCTGAACGGCACCCACTTCACCCCGCGAGTGCGCCAGGGACAGCGCGTCGCGCGCGGCGACCTGCTCCTGGAGTTCGACGCGGCGGCGATCACCGCCGCCGGCTACTCGCTCATCACGCCGGTCGTCGTGACCAACGTCGCCGCCGGCCAGGTCGTCGACGTCGTCGCGACGGCATCCACCGTCACTGAGCAGGAGCCCCTCCTGAACGTCCGCGCCGCCGGCGCGTGACGCTCGGATCCTCATGACCGGGGCTCCGGACCGCGCGGACCGGAGCCCCCGAAGGGGTCAGATGCGCACCATCAAGAAGATCTTCAACAACAACATCGTCAACGCCGTCGACGAGAACGGCGAGGACGTCATCCTCGTGGGCGCCGGCGTCGGGTACCTCACCGGTCGTGGCAAGGCTGTGGACGAGAGCCGTGTCGAGCGCGAGTTCCACCTCACCGGGCTCGTGCGCGGCGGCTCGTTCCGCGTGCTCCTCGACATCCCCTACCCGGTGCTGAAGGCGGTCGCGCGCGTCGCCGCGCACCTGCAGGAGACGCACGGCCTCACGCTGACGCCCGCCGCCGAGGTCGCCCTCGCCGACCACATCGCGCAGGCCATCTCGCGTCTCGACGCCGGCATCCCCATCTACAACTCCATGCTGTGGGAGACGAAGATGACCTACCCGACCGAGTTCGCGGTCGCGCTCCAGGCGCTCGAGGTCGTGCACACCGAGCTCGGCCGCAAGCTCCCGCTCGACGAGGCCGGGTTCGTCACGCTCCACCTCGTCAACGCGGGCCTGTCGAGCGATCCGCACCGGGCGATGACGCTCGGCGCGGCGCTCCGCGAGATCATCGCGATCGTCGAGCGCGAGCTCGGCATCGTCGTGGACGTCTCGTCGCCGACGAGCACGCGGTTCCTCACCCACGTGAAGTTCGTCATCCAGCGGATCACGCGCAACCAGACCTACAGCGGCTCGTTCGACGAGTTCTTCCAGACGCTCAAGGCGCAGAACGCGCACATCTACGCGTGCGCGGTGGCGATCGGCGACTACCTCGACGCCACCTTCGCCGCGCGCGTCACCGAGGAGGAGCGCATGTACCTCATGCTCCACCTGCTCAAGCTCCACGACGAGCTGGATGCGGGCTCGCGCAAGCCCTGATCGATCCCATGGACGCCGGCTCCCGCGAGGCCTGACCCGACCCCTTTGCCGCCGCCCGCGGCATCCCACGAAGGAGACCCATGACCAAGCTCATCGTCCAGGCCGACGACGCCGCCATCACCCACGCCGCGACCCTCGGCATCCTGGCGTCGATCGACGACGGAATCGTCCGCAACACCGGGATCTTCGCCAACCGGCCGGATGCCGCGTTCGCCGCCGCCGAGCTGAAGCGGCGCGAGGGGGTCGACGTCGGCATCGACCTCAACCTGGTGACGGGCAGCCCGCTGCTGCCGGCGGCGGAGGTGCCCGACCTCGTCGACGAGCACGGCGCGTTCCGGTCGTCGCGGCAGATCCGGCGCGAGTACGAGGTCGTGCGACGCGACGGCTTCTTCGTGGAGTTCGACCGCGACCCGTTCGACCACGACCAGGTGCTCGCCGAGACGCGCGCGCAGCTGCAGCGCTTCCTCGAGCTGATGGGGCGCCCGCCCGCCTACATGCACCACCACTCGCTCATCACACAGGTGCTGCACGACGTGCTGCACGAGGTCGCCGACGAGTTCGGCCTGCACCCGATCGACCTGCACCGCGGCCTCGTGGCGCCGCTCCTCGACATCCCCTGGTACACCGCCCCGTTCGGCCCCGCCGAGCAGGCCGCCGCCGACCCCGTCGCCGCGTTCGAGACGATGCTGCCCGAGATCCTCGCGCACGACCTCAGCATCCTGGTCGTGCACCCCGGCTACGTCGACGCCGAGCTGCTCGACATCACGACGTACAACGTCATCCGCGCCCGCGACCTCGAGTTCGTGACCGACACCGGTGTGCGTGCGCTGCTGGCGGATGCCGGTGTGGAGCTCACCACGTATTCGGCGGTGCGGGCCGGGGGCTGAGCGGGCGTCGCCTGCTGACGCCGAGCGCACGTCCGAATCAACACTGTCAATCGTCAGATCGGGGTAGCTCCACAGAGCGGGCCGCGAACATGGCAAAGTGAGACCGGCAACATGTAGCGGACCGGCATCCGCAGCACGCGTTTGAAAGCACGGTCCGTACAGATGTGAACCGGGGGGTAGCCGACGTGTCCAGCAGTTCCACGATTCCGTCACTCCCCGAAGCGGGCCAGGTCGTCGAAGTGCGTGGTTCGACCTGGGCCGTCTCGAACGTCCAAACCCAAGGCCTCCCCCGGAGCCCCGCTGACGAGGCGGTCGCGCAGCTCAGTCACGTCGTCAATCTGCAGTCGCTGGACGAAGGCAGCCTCGGGAAGCAGCTCAGCGTGGTCTGGGAGCTGGAGGTCGGGCACACGGTCACTCCAGCCCAAGGTCTGCCCGACCTCATTCACGCTGACGGGTTCGACGAACCGACGACGCTCGCCGGTTTCATAGACGCAATGCGTTGGGGAGCGGTCACAAGCGCCGACGCGAACCGCTATCAGGCTCCGTTCTGGTCGGGCGTGAACGTCGAGGCATACCAGCTTGAGCCGCTGCGCCGAGCACTCAGTGCGCCGCGTGCAAACCTGCTGCTTGCCGACGACGTGGGCCTTGGCAAAACGATCGAAGCGGGCCTTGTCCTTCAGGAGCTGTTCTTGCGACACCGTGCCCGCACGGCGGTGATCGTCTGCCCGCCCAGCCTGTCACTGAAGTGGCAGGACGAGATGCGGGAGAAGTTTGGCTTGGAGTTCACGATCGTGAACTCTGAGCTGATGGCTGAGGTCCGCCGCACGCATGGACTTCAGGCCAACCCGTTCCAGATCTTCCCACGGGTGATCGTGAGCATGGCGTGGCTGCCGCAGGTGCGGGCGCAGCGCCTACTGCGCGACGTGTACGCGCAGGCGAGCAACCCGAAGACCGGCAGTCGGCACGCTTTCGACGTCCTGGTGGTCGACGAGGCGCATCACGTCGCCCCGTCGAGCCCGTCAGCGATCGCCGGCGCACGTGGGTACGCCGTGGACACGCAGCGGACGGTCGCGGTGCGCCAGCTCGCGGAGAGGTGTGAGCACCGCCTATTCCTGAGCGCGACGCCGCACAACGGCCACCCGGAGTCGTTCACCGCACTGTTGGAGATGATCGACCCCCGCCGATTCGCTCGCGGCGCGAATCTCGACTCGACCGCTCTGAAGGACGTGACGGTCCGCCGCCTGAAGACCGATCTGGCCGGCAAGGGCTTCAAGAAGCGCAAGCTCAGCATGATCCTGTTCGATCCGGCTGACGACGAGCAGAAGATGTTCGCTCTGCTCGATGAGATCGTGACGAAGAGCGCGAAGCTCAACGGGACGAAGCCGACCGGCGACATCGTGACGATGCTGTTGAAGAAGCGCTTCTTGTCCAGCCCGTTCGCGTTCGGAATGACGCTGAGCAACTACCTCGCGTCGAAGGCGGGTCGAGGGCTGTCCGAGGACGAGTACGACGACATTTTCGGCGAGGGGCAGTCCGACGAGGAGGAGGGTCTGTGGGAGCAAGACGAGTCGGAGAAGCTCCGCGAGTCAAAGGAGTCCGACCCGCTCAGCGCCGCCGAGCCAGGCCAGCTTGAGACGCTGGCGAACTGGGGCCTGGGGTTTGAGAGCCGTGCCGACTCCCGCCTCGATCAGCTGATCCGGGTTCTCGATGCCGTCTGCCGACCCGACGGAAAGCTCTGGTCGAACGAGCGCGTCGTGGTCTTCACCGAGTATGCCGACACCGTCGAGTGGCTGACCCGCGTGCTTCGGCAGAAGGGTTACACCGACGATCGGCTTGCGGTGATCCAGGGCTCGACTCCACCCGAGGAGCGTGAGTACATCCGCTCTCAGTTCACTGCCGACCCGTCCAAGGAGCCCGTGCGGGTGCTGCTGGCCACGGATGCCGCAGGCGAGGGCATCGACCTTCAGACCTACTGCCACCGGCTGGTGAACTTCGACATCCCGTTCAACCCGTCGCGCCTGGAGCAGCGCATCGGGCGCATCGACCGCTACGGCCAAACCCAGCAGCCCGACGTCTACCAATTCGTGCCCGAGCGGGAGTCCTCAACCTACAGTTCGGACCTACGGTTCATGGAGATCATCGCTCGCAAGATCGCGCAGGTGGAGTACGACCTCGGCTCGGCCAACCAGGTCGTGGGCGCGGAGATCCAGAGCCACTTCGGCAAGCGCGCCGCGACAAGGGCGAAGTCGAAGGGCGTCGACACCAACGAGGTGATCAACCGGGCGCTGGCCGGTGGTATGGAACTCAACGCCCGCCTGACCCAGCTAGAGCAGGGCTACGACGCGTCCCGGACGGAGATGCATCTCGACCCGGCCAACCTGCGCCGCGTCGTCGATACCGCGCTGCGGATCAACCACCAGTCGCCGCTCGTCCCGAACTTCGACTTCGCCCAGGACACGGACGCCGAGGTCTTCACTGTCCCGGCTCTCACTGCCGGATGGCGTGCCACGCTGCGCGGCCTCGACACCCGGCTCAACCCAGGCGTGCTGCGACCGATCACCTTCGACCCGGACGCCGCCGACGGCCGATCGGACCTGGTGTATGTGCACCTCGGCCACCCGATCGTGCAGAAGGCGCAGCGCCTGCTGCGGCGCTCGTTGTGGAGCATCGACTCCACACTGCGTCGTGTCACCGCGGTCGTCGTCGATGACCTTGAGGAATCCTTCGTCGCGGCAGTCACGCGCATGGTGCTCGTCGGCCGCGGCGGCGTCCGGCTCCACGAAGAGGTGTTCCTCGCCGGTGTCCGCCTCCGCGGGCGGCGCGCTATGGCCGAAGAACGTGCAGAAGCCGCACTCGATACCGCCCTTGACCAGGAAGACTTGACCCTCGCCGACGATCGCGTGCGTGATCAACTCTGCGACCTGTGGAACGCGCCCAACGCGCCGCTCCGCCTCCGTCTGGAGGAGTCCATGCGAACGCGCGCGGAACGCAAGCAGGTCCAGGTGACCGAGCAGCTCCAGCGCCGCGAGGCCGCCGACGTGCAGCGCGCACAGGATATCTTCGCCGCGTTCCGCTCGAACCTCCGTGACTCCCTCGCGCGACTGCGCGCCGAGGAAGCCGAAGCGTGGGGGCAGCTCTTCACCGACTCAGACCAGGAACGCCAGTGGCGACGCGACCGTGAGGCGATACAACGCCGCCTCGACGAGCTCGATGACGAAGAGACCCGCGAGATCGCCGCGATCAAGGACAGGTACGCCGACGTGAGACCCCACACGACGGCCGCCGCCGTGGTCTTCGCGCTCACCCGAAACGACGCGGACGGGTGGCGCGACTGATGGCACGCCGACCCGCACGCAACCTCCCCACCAAGAGCGCCACGGACCTGCACCGCGCCTGGCTCGAACTCGTCGACACCGAAGGTCCGTTCCTCGCCATCCCACCGCTCAAGCGCGTCTGGCCCGAGGGGATGCCGCAACTGGCCGAGGTGCGCAAGGCTGCCCTCTCTGACGCCCGCAAGGACTTCGAGTCCGCCTGGGAGCGCTACGACCGCAGCCCCGGCTCCGATCCCGCCCTGGACGCCTACCGGGCGGCGCGTGACAAGTGGGTCGAGACCGTGCTGCGCGACGTTGCGGGCTGGGCCGGGTCACTAACCTGGGGCGACGTGCCCGGTGTCGCCGCGCAGTCCCCGAACCGTGCGGTCACTGTCCGCGCCCAGGCATCACTCCAGGGGGACGACGGCACCGGCGCGATCGTACATGTCATCGACCCGGTCGACTCGCTCCGCGAAGTGCCGGGCGATCTGTGGGCGGCGAACCCCGTCGACCGCGTCGAAGCGATGCTGCGCGAGAGCAGAGTGCCGATCGGAATTGTCACCGACGGCCGCTGGTGGGGGCTCGTCTGCGTACGCGAGAACGCGATGGCAGCCTCCGGCGTCGTTGACGCACTCACGTGGATCGAGGAACCTCGCACTCGTGATGCGTTCCTGGCTCTGATCGGACGCCAGTACCTCATCGGCGGTGACCCCGCCGAGCGGCTCCCGGTGCTCTTCGAGGAGTCCGTCGCCGCCGCCGAGGAGATCACCGAGGCGCTGGGTGCCCAGGTGCGCCGCGCGGTCGAGCTGCTCATCCAGTCCTTCTCCGAGTCTGCAGCCGAAGCGAAGCAACGCAGTCAGCCCGACCCGCTCCCGCCACGCCCGCACGATAGCTACGAGGCCGCGGTCACGGTGATGATGCGTGTGGTCTTTCTGCTCTTCGCCGAGGAACGCGGATTGCTGCCGCAGGGCGAGCTGTTCGACCAGGGCTACGGCATCGCCGGCGAACTCGACCAGCTCATCGCCCGCGAGTCCGCCGACAGCGAGGAGGCTCTCGACGCGACCTCCCTCACCTGGCACCGGCTGCTAGCCACCAGCAACGCGCTCTATCGAGGTGCGACCTTCGAGAACCTGCGCATGCCCGCCTACGGCGGCTCGCTGTTCGACCCTGTACGGTTCCCATTCCTGACCGCCACCAGCGACCTCGGAACCCTCGGCGTAACCGTCTCAGACCGAGTCATGCTTCACGTCCTCCGAGCCGTCCAGATCGCCGAGATCAAGGGCGAGGCGCGGCGCATCTCGTTCCGCGACATCGATGTCGAGCAGATCGGCTACATGTACGAGGGCCTGCTTGGATACACGGCTACGATCGCCCCCGAGGTTGTGCTCGGCATCCTCGGCACCCGCGGAGAGGAGCCCGAGATTCCCTTGGCGAAGCTGGAGGAGCTCGCCGCCGCGCACAGCGACCGCAAGAAGCTCGCCAACGCGATCCGCGCCTGGATCGGGACCGACCAGCCATCGGCCAAACCTTCGTCCGAAGCCGGCATCGCCAAGGCCATCGGCGCTGCGGTTGACCCGGGCATCGTCAGCGCCCTCACCCAAGCCGTCGGCGACGACCTTGACCTGCGCGAACGCGTCAAGCGCTGGCTCGGACTCGTGCGGCTCGACCTACGCAATCGACCGTTCGTCGTCCTCGAAGGTGCACTCCTGGTCAAGGAGACGCCGTCGCGGAAGAACGCCGGAGCGCACTACACGCCCAAGTCGCTCGCTGAAGACGTCGTCAAGTACGCGCTCGAGCCGCTCGTGTATGCTCCAGGTCCGCATCAAACGGCGAACCGTGACCAGTGGAAGCTGAAGTCGCCCGCGGACATCCTCAACCTCAAGGTCGCCGACATCGCCTGCGGCTCGGGCGCGTTCCTCGTCGCCGCCGCACGCTTCCTCGCCGACCGGCTCGTCGAGGCGTGGGTTGCCGACAACCCCGCCTGGGTGGGCCGCAAGGACCTGCGGACCCTCGCGATCCGCGAGGTCGTCGCCACCTGCCTCTACGGCGCCGACATCAACGAGATGGCGATCGAGATGTGCAAGCTCTCGCTCTGGCTCGTCTCCCTCGACCGCGACCTGCCCTTCTCCTTCGTCGACGACAAGGTGTTCCTCGGTAACTCGCTGCTCGGCCTCACCGACCTCCGGCAACTCCGGGCGATGCACATCGACCCCGCCAAGGCCAACCGCCAGCAGGGCATGCTCGACATCTTCGAGGTCGACATCGACTCGATCATCAAGCGCGCCGTCGAGCTCCGCGAGACCCTTGCGTCGCCGGTCGAGTCGGACGACAGCCCTGCCCGCTCGGCCGCCGCCAAGCGCCGCCAACTCCACCAACTCCACGACGTCACCGCCGACCTGCGCAAGATCGCCGACGGCATCGTCGCCGCTGGACTGACTCTCGGGGGAAAGCCGGGCAGACCCCTGGACGGGGCGTATGAGAACTTGCGAGAGGCAGCACGACGGGCGTACCCCGGCACCCACGATGAGGTGGCAGACAGCGCGTGGCTCGAATCGATCATCGACCAGGGCCTCACCCCGACGGTCGATACTGACTACATCCGATGGCAGCCGCTCCACTGGGTGATCGAAGCGGCCGACGTCATGGTTGACCACGGCGGCTTCGACGCGATTATCGGCAACCCGCCATTCCTCGGCGGTCAGAAGCTCACCGGTGCAATGGGTACGCGTGTCCGTGACTGGATCGTCAATGTCCTCGCGAACGGACGGCGCGGCAGCGCGGACCTCGTTGCCTACTTCTTCCTCCGCGCCACCTCCCTCTTGCAGGCGAAGGGCACCCTCGGCCTCATCGCGACCAACACCGTCGCACAGGGCGACTCGCGTGAGGTCGGACTAGAGGCGATGGTCGCAGACGGGTTCACGATCATGCGCT
>NZ_JBDIAB010000091.1:0-10847 GCF_039812165.1 Microbacterium sp. | reverse complement strand
TCCTCGGGAACGATCTCCTCGGGAACGGTCTCCTCGGAGACGATCTCCTCGACCGCGATCGTGACCGGCTCGTCGGTCTCCTCGAGGGATGCCGAGGCCTCCGGTCCCACCTCTCCGGGCTCCGGCGGAGCCGGGTCCGAGGTCACGGCATCCGACCCGGTGCCGGCGCCGCGCGCCGGCACCAGCCGGCGCACCCACATGCGCACGCGCGGCGAGCGCGGTGCGGGCGGCTCCGTGTCGTCGGCCGGCGGCGCGGAGTCCTCCGACCGAGCGACGACCGCCGCCCCGTCCGCCTCGGGGGCGAACTGAGCGGCGGCGACCGCGGCGGGCAGATCGGGCTTGGGCGGCACGCTCTCGGACGGCGGCGGGACCGCGTCCCCGGGTGCCGGAGCGGCGGGCCGCGTCGCGGCGGCGGCCGCGGAGATCCCCGGCAGCGGCGGCACGACCACGACGGCCGTGCGGTCGGCGTCGTCGTCGTGCGGCAGCGTGGGCGTCACGCGACCAACCTAGCAAGCCGTGACATACCACCCCGCACGGGGCATCGACGCGCCGAGCGCGGTTTTTGTCACGAATCGACAACGGAGGCGGCGTGCACGGCTCCTTCTCAGGTGGAATCGCTACCCTGGACACGGCACGAAGGGGTGTCATCGTGGTGAACCGAAACCAAACACTTTCCTTCAGGAGCAAACACGTGACTGTTCAGACCGTCATCCTCGCAGCTGGCATGGGCTCGCGGCTGGGCCGCAGCCTTCCGAAGCCGCTGACCGAGCTGAACGACGGCCGCAGCATCATGCAGCAGCAGCACGACAACATCCGTGCCGCGTTCGGCTCCGCGGCCCGCATCACGACCGTCGTCGGCTACAAGGCCGAGACGATCGTCGAGGCCTTCCCCGACGTCGACTACGTCTACAACGACCGCTACGACCAGACCAACACCTCCAAGAGCCTGCTCCGCGCGCTCTCGGCCACCGGCCGCAGCGGCGTGCTGTGGATGAACGGCGACGTCGTCTTCGACCCGCGCGTGCTCGGCCGCGCGATCGAGCTCATCGAGCGCGACCAGTCGTTCGTGACCGTCAACACCGCCAAGGTGAGCGACGAAGAGGTCAAGTACACCGTCACGGCCGAGGGCTACATCGACAAGCTCTCCAAGACCGTCCGCGGTGGCATCGGCGAGGCCGTCGGCATCAACTACATCTCGAGCCGCGACAAGCGCGCCTTCATGACGCAGCTCGGCCGCGTCGACGACCAGGAGTACTTCGAGGGCGGCCTGGAGCTGGCCATCGCCGAGAACGGCGTGCTGATCGAGCCGCTCGACATCTCCGACCTGTACGCGGTCGAGGTCGACTTCGCCGAGGACCTCGAGCGCGCCAACCTGTTCGTCTGACGCGTGCAGCGCGTGCTCAGCGGTTCCGCCTAGGATCGTCGCTGACATGGCCAAGGTCCCGCGCATCCACTCCCTCCCCGACGACGCCCCCTGGGCGGGCGGACTGCCGCCGGTCGGATCCGACGAGCATCCGCGCATGATCCGGGCGCTCGATCGCGTCCTGGCGATCCAGCGCCCGGTCGTCGTCGCGCATCTGCGGAGCATCAGGCTGCGGCATCCCGATGCCACGACCGCCGAGATCGTGCGGATGCTGGAGCGTCGCTACCTCGCCGCCGTCACGACCGGCGGAGCCGCGGTCGGGGCGACGGCGGTCGTGCCGGGCATCGGCACCGGCGTCACGCTCGCCCTGAGCGGCGTGGAGACCGTCGGCTTTCTCGAGGCGACGACGCTGTTCGCGCAGTCGCTCGCGGAGCTCCACGGCATCCGCGTCGAGAACCCCGATCGTGCGCGCGCGCTCGTGCTGACCCTCATGGTCGGCAAGGAGGGCGTCGATCTCGTGTCGCAGTTCGCGCGGCAGGCGCGCGGCAAGGGCCCGACGCGCGACAAGTACTGGGGCGAGCTCATCACCAAATCGCTCCCCCGCGCGGCCGTGGGCCCGCTCGTCGACCGGCTGAAGACCGCGTTCGTGCACCAGTTCGCCGCGAAGGGCAGCGCCTCGGTCGTCGGCAAGGCCCTGCCGTTCGGCATCGGCGCCGCCGTCGGAGGCACGGGGAACCACCTGCTCGGCCGGCGCGTCATCGTCGGCTCGCGGCGCGCGTTCGGCGTGCCGCCGGTGGAGTATCCCGCCGAGCTGGAGCCCCGCCCGGGTGCGACGCGGCTCGAGCACTCGGCCGTGTACGGCGCGCGGCGCGCCGGCGAGGTCCTCGTCGCCGCGGGCCGCAGGGCGACGGATGCCGTCGGCACCGCGGGCCGCAAGGCCGCGGACGCGGTCGGCAGCACGAGCCGCAAGGCGACCGACGTCGTGCGGCGCCGCAAGGACGCGCCCGAGCTGCCGGAGTCGCCCGCCGCGTCCGCGGAGTCCGCGCCGGAGCCCTCCGCGGCCGTACCCTCGGAGCACTGACCCCGCCGTCGCTCCGCGGCATCGGTTCGGAGATCTGCGCGGGGTCGGAGGTCACCAGCATCCCGCGTCCGCAGAAGCGCCGATCTCCGACGAAGCGCCGCGACCGGGGACGCCGGACGCCGCTCAGGTCGGCGCGCGGCGGTAGAGCACCTCGGGCCGACCGCGCGCGCCGAAGCGGTGCGACACGGTCACGACGCCCGTGCGGGTGAGATGGTCGAGATACCGGCGCACGGTGGGCACCGATGCGCCGCACTGCGCCGCCAGGTCGCGCACCGTCACCGGCCGCACCGGGTCGAGCGCCGTCAGGATGAGCTCGAGCGTGGCCGCCGACAGACCCTTCGGCAACGCGGATCCGATCGCGCCGTCCCCCGGCGCGGGGGCGGGCTCGCGCCGCGCCGAGAAGAGCGCGTCGATGTCGCCCTGGCCGAGCGGCAGCGCGGCCTCGGCGATGCGGTCCGCGCGCGCGTCCCGATAGCGCTCCAGCCGCGCGGCGAACGCCTCGCGCGTGAAGGGCTTCGCCAGGTAGCCGACGACGCGCGCCGACAGGGCCTGCCGGACGGTGGTGGCGTCGCGCGCGGAGCTGATGACCATGACGTCGAGGTCCCACTCGCGCACGATGCGGAGCCGGTGCAGCACCTCCACCCCGCTGAAGTCCGGCAGGTTGACGTCCAGCAGCACGAAGTCGACGTCCGTCCGCGCCGCGAGCCGCGCCGCCTCGGCGCCCGTGCGCGCCGTCGCGACGAGCGTGAAGCCGGGGACGGCCGCCAGGTACCCCGCGTGCAGGCGGAGCACCGCGGGGTCGTCGTCGACGATGACGGTGCGGATCCCGTTCATCGCCGCCTCGTCCCCGTCGCCGCGGGGACGTCGACCACGAACAGCGCGCCCCCGAGCGCCGAGGTTCCGACGTCGATCGTGCCGTCGCGGCCGCCCACGATCCGTCGGACCAGGTCGAGCCCCACGCCGCGGGCTCCGTTGCCGTCCTTGGTCGACACGCCGCGCTCGAAGATGCGGCCGAGCAGCTCCGGCGCGACGCCGGGACCGTCGTCGGCGACCTCGATGTGGACATGCCCGTCGCCCGCCTGCACGAGCACGCGCACGACCCCGTGCGCGGCCTCGGCGGCGTTGCGGCACAGGTTCGCGACGACCAGCAGGTCGTCGTCGTCGAGGATCGCTCGCGGGACGCTCGTGTGCTCGTCGATCTCGAGGCGTCCGGCGCGGGCGACGAGCTCGCTTCCGGTGGCCTCGAGCAGCGCGCGCAGGCGCGGATCGCCGACGTCGACGGCCACCTCCGTCGTGGTGGTGACCGGCACGAGGTCGGCGATGTAGGCGAGGGCGCCGTCGTCGTCGCCCTCGGCGACGAGACCCCGGATCACGTGCAGGCGCGTGTGGAACTCGTGCGTCTGCTCGCGCAGCGCCGACGCGACGCGCCGCTGCGACTGGAGCTCGCGCGAGTGCGCCTCGAGCCGCCGCACGCGCCGACGCACGAGTGACGTGAGCGCGGCGCTCGCGAGGCAGCCGACCAGCACCGAGCCGATCACCCACGGGATCAGGCCCGACAGCGCCGCGGTGAAGTCCGCCGCGATCTCGCTCTCGAGGATGCCGACCGACGCTGCGCCGATCACGCGGTCGCCGTCGCGCACCGGCACCTTGGCGCGCAGGGTCGGCCCGAGCGTGCCGGTCTCGGTGCCGAGGAACGTCTCGCCCGCGAGCACCCCGGACGGATCGGTCGAGACCGGCTTGCCGCGCTCGGCCTCGGTCGGGTGCGTGATGCGGATGCCGTCGGCATCGGTGATGACCACGTAGTCCACTCCGGAGGCCTCGGCGACGAGGTCGGCGAGCGGCTGGAGCTCGGCGGTCGCCTGCGCGAGCGGGAGGACCACCGCGCTGCGCACCTGGTCGAGGGCGGCGAGGCTCCGCGCCACGCCGAGGACGCGCTCCGACGTCGCGGTGCGGATGCTCCGCTCCTGCACCGCCGCCGCGATCGCCGTGGTCGCGCCGACGCACGCGAGCACCACCAGGCACTGCATGAGCAGGACGAAGAGCACCCGGCCGCGCACCTGGGGGGCGGTGCCGGCGGAGTCCATCGGCACCTCGGCAGTCATGATCATCTATGAGCACAATCGACGCGTCGCCCGTCCGGCGACCGCGAGTGGTGTCATCCTACTGAGCAACGTCACAGCGAAGTGCAGGAGGACCATGCTCCGTCGAAGAATCAGCGGCATCGTCGTCGGCGTGGCCGCCGTCGCCCTCTTCGCCGTCGCGGCGATCAGCGCGAGCGCCTCGGGCAGCGGCGAGAGCCCGCGCACGAAGCTCACGATCGTCGCCCCGGCGGCTCCCGGCGGCGGATGGGACAGCTTCGCGCGCGAAGCCCAGCGCGTCATGCGCAACGACAACATCGCCGGCGGCATCCAGGTCGTCAACGTCCCGGGCGCCTCGGGCACGATCGGGCTCGGGCAGGTGGCCGAGATGGGCGATCGCCACGACGTGCTGATGGTCACGGGCGGCGTCATGATCGGCGGCATCCTGATCAACAACTCGTCGGTGGATCTCGGCGACGTCACGCCGATCGCCCGCCTCGCCGACGACTTCAACGTGCTCGTCGTCCCGGGAGACTCGCCCTACGAGACGCTCGACGACTTCGCGGAGGCGCTCGCGGCCGATCCGGGCGGCACGGCGATCGCGGGCGGCTCGCTCGGCGGCATCGACCACCTCCTGGCCGGCATGCTCGCCGGGGCAGTCGAGGTCGACCCGAGCGACGTGAACTACATCGCCTATCCGGGCGGCGGCGAGGTCGTGACCTCGATCCTGTCGCACACCGCGCAGGCCGGCCTCTCCGGCTACAACGAGTTCCGCGACCAGATCGAGTCGGGCAACCTGCGCGCCCTCGCCGTCTCGGCGCCCGAGCCCGTGCAGGGCATCGACGTGCCGACGTTCGTCGAGCAGGGCTACGACGTGTCGATGGCCAACTGGCGCGGCTACGTCGCCCCGCCGGGCATCAGCGACGAGGTCTACGACGAGCTCGTCGCGATGATCACGGAGATGCACGACACCGCCGACTGGCGCGATGCGCTCGCCCGCTACAACTGGGTCGACAGCTTCATGGTCGGCGAGGAGTTCGACGAGTTCATCCGCAGCGAGACCGAGCGCACGGAGCAGATCATGAAGGAGCTGGGCCTGTGACCCCCGTCGAGCCCCCCACCGCCACCACCGGCACGCTGCGCCTCGCGGCGACGCCCCGGTGGTACACCGGCCGCAGCGAGCTGATCGTCGTCGCCGGCGTGCTGGTCCTCGCGATCGGCCTCACCGTCGGCATCGTGACCATGCAGGTCCCCGAGGGCACCGCCTTCCCCGGCCCGCAGTTCTTCCCGATCATCGTGACGGTCTTCCTGTACGGCGTCGCGATCGCCCTCGCGATCAGCGTGATGGTCTCGCCGCGCCGCGCGCACGTCGCCGACGATCCGACCGAGCTGTCCACCGACATGCTCGAGGATCTCGGCGGCATCGACGACACCACCGAGATCCGCGTCGTCGCGCCCGAGGATCTCGTCGCGGCGCAGACCGACGTGCCCGAGGCGAGGCTCGACTGGAAGACGATCGGCATCACCGTCGGCGCCATCGCCGCGTTCATCGTCGCGCTGCCCCTGCTCGGCTGGCTCATCTCGGCGGCCGGTCTGTTCTGGGCGCTCGCGTGGGCGTTCGGCAGCAAGCGACCGCTGTTCGACATCGGCATCGCCGTCATCGTCTCGTCGATCGTCCAACTGGCCTTCGGCCTCGGACTGGGCCTGTCGCTCCCGGCCGGCATCCTGGAAGGAGCGTTCCCGTGGATCAGCTGACCCATCTCCTGGAGGGCTTCGCGGTCGCCTTCACCCCGCAGAACCTGCTCTTCCTCGTGATCGGCGCCGTCCTCGGCACCGCCGTGGGCGTGCTGCCCGGCCTCGGCTCGGCGATGGCCGTCGCGCTGCTGCTGCCGGTCACGTTCAGCCTCGACCCCACCGGCGCGTTCATCATGTTCGCGAGCATCTACTTCGGGGGCCTGTTCGGCGACTCGACCGCCGGCATCCTGCTGAACACTCCCGGCAACTCGTCGGCGATCGCGACGACCTTCGAGGGCCATCGCATGGCGAAGAACGGGCGCGCCGCGAAGGCGCTCGGCACGTCGGCGATCGGCGCGTTCATCGGCGGCATGATCGCGTGCGCGCTCGTCGTGTTCTTCGCGCCCTACATCGTGGAGCTCGCGAAGATCTTCGGACCGGCCGAGTACTTCGCCCTCGCGGTGTTCGCCTTCGTCGCCATCTCGGCGGTCGTGGCCGACTCGATCGTCCGCGGGCTCGTGGCCCTCGGCATCGGGTTCGCGCTCGCGCTCGTCGGCATCGACGGCATGAGCGGCACCGAGCGCTTCACGCTCGGCAGCCCCGTGCTCTTCGACGGCATCTCGATCATCGTGATCACGGTCGGGCTCCTCGCGATCGGCGAGGTCATCCACATCGCGTCGCACATCCGCCAGCCGCGCGCCAAGGAGCAGATCCTCACGCCCAACGGCTCGCCGTTCCTGACGCTCGCCGACTGGCGCAAGGCGCTGCCCGCCTACCTCCGCGGCACGGCGTTCGGCGTGCCCTTCGGGGCGATCCCCGTCGGCGGCTCGGAGGTGCCGACGTTCCTCGCCTACGGCACCGAGAAGCGCCTCGCGAAGCGCCGCAACGACCCCGAGTTCGGCACGACCGGCTCGATCCGCGGCGTCGCAGCCCCCGAGGCGGCCGGCAATGCGACCGCCGGCTCGGCCATGGGAGCCCTCCTGGGCCTGGGACTGCCGACCTCGGCGACGGCGGCGATGATGATCGCGGCGTTCCAGCAGTACGGCATGCAGCCCGGCCCGCTCCTGTTCGAGCGCAGCGGCGACCTCGTGTGGCCGCTCCTGGCGAGCCTGTTCCTGGGGCTCATCATCCTGGTGATCATCAACCTGCCGTTCGCGGCGCTGTGGGCCAAGCTCCTGCTCGTGCCACGGCCGTATCTGTACGCGACGATCACCGTCCTGTCGGTGCTCGGCGTCTACGCGATCGCCTCGCGCACCGTGGATCTGTGGATGGCGCTCGGGATCGGCATCGTCGGCTTCGCGATGCGGCACTTCTCCATCCCGCTCGCGCCGGTGCTCATCGCCGCGATCCTCGGCCCCCTCGCCGAGACGCAGCTGCGCCGTGCGCTCGCCGTCTCGGAGGGCGATCCCGGCATCCTCGTCTCGTCGCCGATGACGATCGTGCTCTACGTGCTCCTGGCGATCGTGGTCGGCATGAGCGCCGTGCAGCACCTCCGCCACTCCCGCGATCAGCGGGCGAAGGCCGCCGCGCAGGAGCAGGAGCGCGTCTCGGCCTGAGGCCGCGATCGAGCGAGGTCGGCCGGCGATGCGCCGGCGGCGCGCCGAGGGCGCACAATGGGGGCATGGGCATGTTCACGCAGCGACCGGAGGATCCGACCGAGTGGGCGGGGCTCCCGTCCGAGCCCCTCGAGCCGCGCTCGGCCGCCGACCGGCTGGCCGACGCGCCGTCGATCTCGCTGCTCGGCGAGAGCGGCACGGCGGTCAGCATCGCGATCCCGATGCCGGCCGCCGTGGAGGACGGCGACGGCTGAGGCGGGCGCTTACGACTCGCGGTGGTCGGAGCCGGCGACGCCGCCCCGATTGGTCGCGCCGCCGCGCGCCCGCGTGATGTAGGCGAGCCCGACGCTGATCGCCAGGATGCCCGCGACGAACACCAGACCGGGCGCCACCGGCGACACCTGCGCGAGCCCGAACAGCCAGAACCCGCCGAGCAGCAGCACGATGAAGAGAACGAAGTCGACGATCATCTCAGACCTCCTGTCTTGGCCTCCACTGTCCCACGGCCGGCATCCGTTCGCCAGTCGCGGCGCGCCAGGCTGAGACCCGCCCGCTGAACTACACTCCACACGAGCACGCACCGCGACGAGCGTCGTCGTGCGCAGAGCACACGGGGGCGCGATGACACGAGCGGATGCCGTCGCGCCGGGCGCCGCGCGCTCCGGCCGGCTCTGGCTCGAACCCGCCCTGGTGGTCACGGGTGCCGTCCTGCTCGTCGTGGTGCAGGCGCAGGGCATCACGACGCCGTCGTCCTGGTACGACGAGGCGGCGACCTACTCCGGGGCCTCGCGAGCGTGGCCGAGCCTGTGGGCCATGCTCGGCCACATCGACGCCGTGCACGGCCTGTACTACGCGCTCATGCATCCGATCGCCGTGGCGTTCGGGCCCGACCCGTTCGCCCTGCGCGTCACGTCGACGCTCGCGGTCGGCGCGGCCGCGGCGCTCGTCTACGCCCTGGCGCGGCAGTTCGGCACCGCGTGGTCGGCCGCGGCCGCCGCCCTCCTGTTCGCCGGCCTCGGCCGCACCGCGTGGATGGCCACCGAGGCGCGCTCGTTCGCCCTGACCACGGCGCTCGCGACCCTGCTGACCCTGCTGCTCGTGCTCGCCGTCCGCACCCGTCGGAGCACCGCCCTGAGCATCGCGTACGCGGTCGTCGCGGTGATCGGCATCCACGTCTTCCTCTACGTGATCCTCGTCGTGGTCGCGCACGTCGTGACCCTCGCGTGGCTGCCGCTCGACCGCCGGCGCCGCACGCGGCTGCTCGTCGCCGCGGGCGCGGCGATGGCGGCGAGCATCCCGCTGGGTCTCGTCGTCGTGTCGCAGCGGGGACAGCTCGGCGGCACGTTCGCGGTGGATGCCGGGGCGCTCCGGCACGTGTTCATCGGCGAGTTCTTCCATCGCGAGCTGCAGCAGGGCTGGCTCGCGTGGGGCTTCCTGGCCTTCGCCGTGGTCGCGCTGCTCGTGCGGCGGCGCCACTGGCCCGCGACTCCCGAGCCCGCGGAGCCGGCGCTCGCCGCCGTCGCGCATCCGGTGCGGGTGCTCCTCCCCTGGCTCGTCGTCCCGACCGCCGCGATCCTCGCCGTGTCGGTCCTCGGGCCGTCGATCCTGCAGCCGCGCGCGCTCGTGCTGTCGGCGCCGGCGTTCTGCGTGCTGTTCGCCGACACCGTCCGGCGGGCGCTCGGCGGCGTCACCGCCGTGGTGCTCGCGGTGACCGTCGCGCTCACCGGCGTGGGCGCGTTCGCCGCGAACCGGCAGCTCGCCGCCAAGAACGCGGACTGGCCCGCGCCCGTCGCGTACCTGGAGCGGAACGCGGCTCCCGGCGACGGCATCCTGTACTCGACGCCCATCGACTACCGCACCTGGCCCAGCCTCATCGGGCTCATGCATCCCGACGCCGTCGGCGACCTCGTCGACGTGACCCTCCTCGTGCCCGGCCGCGACCGCGCCGACCTGTTCGACGAGCGCTCCACGAGCGCCGATGCCGTGCCGCTGATGGCCGAGCTGCCGCGCGTCTTCTACGTGCGCAGCCGCGCGCTCGCCGACGCCGACGTCGCGGACGACCTCGCCGCGCTCCACGACGCCGGGCTCGTCCGCGCGGAGACGTGGGAGGGCCGCCTCACGGCCGTGGAGACGTGGGTGCGCGCGGGCGGCTGATCCGGCTCGACAGCGCGGCCCGGGCCCGCATACGCTCGCACCATGGACAACGCTCTCGTGCTCCTCGCCGCCTGGATGCCGCAGCAGCGCTGGTACGCGACCAAGACCGGCCTCCCCCGCCTGCGTGCGATCGCGTCGTGGGATCTCCCCGGCGACGGCGTGCTCGTGCGCACGCACCTGATCGCCGACGACGGGTCGACGCCGCCGACGCTGTATCAGGTGCCCACCGTCGCGCGTCCGACGGACACGGTCGGCGAGGACGCCGTGGCGATCGGCGAGCTGGGGCCGGGCATGACGCTCGTCGACGGGACGCACGATCCCGCGTTCACCGGACCGCTGCTGCGGCTGGTCACCGCCGGCGGCACCGCGACGGGTCCCGGGATGGGCGCGACCGGCCGCGCCGCCGACGCGCCGCCGCCGATCGGCACGGGCTACCTCGCCCGCGTCCTGTCGGGCGAGCAGTCCAACACGTCGATCGTGTACCGCACCGACGGCGACGGCGCACCGGTCATCGTCAAGGTCTTCCGTCAGCTCCACGCCGGCCTCAACCCCGACGTCGAGCTGACCACCGCGCTGTCGACCGACGGGTCGCCGTACGTCGCGCGTGCCGTCGGCTCCGTCGAGGGCGAATGGCCCGACGCGGCCGGCGCCGACGATGCGGCGCGCGGGTCGCTCGTGTTCGCGCAGGAGTTCCTGCCCGGCGTCGAGGACGCCTGGCGGGTCGCCCTGCGCGCCGCGGTCGCGGGCGAGGACTTCACCGCCCGCGCGCGGGCGCTCGGCGAGGCCACCGCCGACGTGCACACGCGTCTGGCCGAGCTCTTCCCGGTGCGGACGACGGATGCCGCCGCGCGCCGCGAGACGGCGCGGCGCTGGTAGCGGCG
>NZ_JBDIAB010000090.1:0-10912 GCF_039812165.1 Microbacterium sp. | reverse complement strand
GAGCGCAGTGACCGGACGCGAGCGCAGTGACCGGACGCGGACGGCAGTGACCCGTGAGCGGGTCAGCGGGCGACGGACTCCGACGCGGCCGTCGAGACCGGCACGAGCCGCTGCAGCTGCGTCACGTGACGCGGCTCCAGCTCGGCGATCGACGAGACGCCGAGGAGCTTCATGGTCCGTTCGATCTCGTCGCGCAGGATCGCGATCGTGCGGTCGACGCCGGCGCGGCCGCCGGCCATGAGCCCGTACAGGTAGGCGCGACCGATCAGGGCGAACTTGGCGCCGAGCGCCATCGACGCCACGATGTCGGCGCCGTTCATGATGCCGGTGTCGATCATGACCGTGGCATCGCGGCCGACCTCGCGCACGACGTGCGGCAGCAGGTGGAACGGCACCGGCGCGCGGTCGAGCTGACGTCCGCCGTGGTTGGACAGCACGATGCCGTCCACCCCGAGGTCGATGAGACGGCGCGAGTCGGCGACGTTCTGCACGCCCTTGACGACGAGGCTGCCCGGCCACAGGTCGCGGATGACGGCGAGGTCCTCGTACGAGATCGTCGGGTCCATCGCGGCGTTGAGGAGCTCGCCCACCGTGCCGCCGGTCGACGAGAGCGACGCGAACTCCAGCTTGGGCGTCGTGAGGAAGTCGAACCACCACCACGGCCGCGGGATCGCGTTGAGGATCGTCGCGACGGTCAGCGCCGGCGGGATGGAGAAGCCGTTGCGCTTGTCGCGCAGGCGGGCTCCGGCGACCGGGGTGTCGACGGTGAACATGAGCGTGTCGAAGCCGGCATCCGCCGCCCGCTTCACCAGGCCGTACGAGATCTCGCGCTCGCGCATGACGTACAGCTGGAACCAGTTGCGCCCGTGGGGGTTGGCGGCCTTGACGTCCTCGATCGAGGTCGTCCCGAGCGTCGAGAGCGTGAACGGGATGCCGGCCGCACCGGCCGCGCCCGCCCCGGCGACCTCGCCCTCGGTCTGCATCAGCCGCGTGAACCCGGTCGGCGCGATGCCGAACGGCAGGGCGCTCCGCCCGCCGAGGATCTCGACCGAGGTGTCGACGTGGTCGGCCGGACGCAGCACGTCGGGATGGAACTCGATGTCCTCGAAGGCCTGGCGCGCCCGCGCGAGCGAGATCTCGCCCTCGGCCGCACCGTCGGTGTAGTCGAACGCCGCCTTCGGCGTGCGCCGCTTCGCGATCGCCCGGAGGTCGCCGATCGAGAGCGCGGCGCCGAGCCGCCGGCGCCTCGCGTTCAGGTCGGGCCGTTGGAACTGCAGGAGCTCGAGGAGCTCGGGGATCTGGGGCAGCTGCCGGGTCACCATGCCCTCACCCTAGTACCGGCGCGAACACGCACCCGAACCGGCCGTGGGCGTCGGCTCGTCCCGACGATGCGCTAGCGGGCCGGCGGCATCCCGGGCATGCCCGCCACGGCATGGCTCTCCGCGGCGGCCGTCCCATCGGCGCGCAGCAGTCCTTCCGCGGCGGCGAGGTAGCCGGCGAGGAACGCGCGCGCCACGGTGCCCACGTGCTCGTCGGCCGGCAGGAACCGCGCGTCGTGCAGCGCCGGCTCCGGATGGGCGCCGGGCGTCTCGACGCCGACGAACAGCATGATCGACGGCACCACCTCGAGGTAGTAGGCGAAGTCGTCCGCGCCGAGCGAGCGCATCGGCTCGGTGTGGTGCACGCCGATGCGGGTGAGCCATTCCTCGGTGCGGTCAGCGAGCTCGACGTCGTTGACGAGCGCGGGCTCCCCCTCCACGAGGGTCACCTCGGCGCGGACGCCGAAGGCGGCGGCGATGTGCTCGGCGGCCTCGTGCACGGCGTGCTCCAGCCGGTCGCGGTCCTCCGGGTCGGTCGTGCGCATCGTGGCGCGCAGGTGCGCGTACGCGGGCAGGACGTTGGCCGCCCCGGCCCCGGCCACGAGCGAGCCCACGCTGATCAGCGCCGGGTGCAGGGGCGACACCGCCCGGCGGACGACCTCGGGCAGTGCCAGGGCGATCTGCGCGATCGCGGCGATCGGGTCGGCGGCGAGATGCGGATACGCACCGTGCCCGCCGCGCCCGAAGAGACGGATGTCGAGCTCGTCGGCGGCGGCGTTGACGAAACCGCCGCCCGAGGCGACCGCCCCGGTCTGCACGCCCGGGTGCACGTGGGCGCCGATCATGTGCGCGATGCCGAACCGCTCGAGCACGCCGGCGCGCACGATGTCGCGCGCGCCGCACGGCTGGCTCTCCTCGCGGGGCTGGAACACGGGCACGAGCGCGAACGGCAGCTCCAGGCCCTCGGCGGCGCGCGTGAGCGCGACGAGGGCGGCGAGGTGCAGGTCGTGCCCGCACGCGTGCATGGCCCCGTTCGTCGAGGCGAACGACGCTCCGGATGCCTCGACCACCGGGAGGGCGTCCAGCTCGGCGCGCACGGCGATGGCGCTCCCGGCGGGCCCCAGCCGGCCGATCAGGCCGGTGTCGGCGACGGGCTCGAGGTCGAGGCATCCGCTCATCGCCGACGCGATCCGCGCGGCCGTGTCGTGCTCGGCGCCGCCCACGCGGGGATGCGCGTGCACCTCCTGCCGCAGCCGCACGGCGGCGGGCAGCTCGCGCTCGAGCCCGGCCTCCCAGCGGCCGGCGAGCTCCTGCAGCGCGGCGATGACCTCGCTCATTCGTGCCTCTCGATCCATTCCGTCAGCCCAGGCGTCCGCCGGACTCGCGCAGGTAGCACTCCGCGCACATCGACTCGTACGTCACGCGGTCGGCGCTCAGCTCGTCGATCGCGACCTGGTCCCCGTCGAACACGAAGCGGCCGCCGACGAGCCGCGCGTTGAACAGCGCTTTGCGCCCGCATCGGCAGATCGTCTTCAGCTCCTCCAGGCTGTGCGCGACCTCCAGGAGACGCGCGGAGCCGGGGAACGCGTGCGTGCGGAAGTCGGTGCGGATGCCGTAGGCGAGCACCGGGATGCCGTCGGCCACGACGATCCGCAGCAGGTCGTCCACCTGCGCGGAGCTGAGGAACTGCGCCTCGTCGATCAGCAGGCACGCCACGTCGGGCCGCGCGCCGGTGGCCGCCGACTCGGGGATCAGGGCGTCCTCCGCCCGCCGGCGCACCCGTTCGCGATGCTCGGCGAACAGCGCGCGCACGTCGTCGTCGGGGCCGATCAGGAAGTCCGCGTCGCGGGCCACCCCGAGCCGGCTGGAGATCCGCTCGGCGCCCTTGGTGTCGATCGCGGGCTTGGCCAGGAGCACGTGCTGGCCGCGCTCCTCGTAGTTGTACGCGGCCTGCAGCAGCGACGTCGACTTGCCGGAGTTCATCGCCCCGTAGCGGAAGTACAGCTTGGCCACCCGCCGATTCTACGGAACCGGCGATCGGGGTTCGGACGCGTCCGAGCTCCGGCATCCCGATCCGGACGCCCTCCGGACCCGGCGTCGCGTCAGACGTCGATGTCGAGCGCGCGCGCCGTCTCGGCCACGAGCGCGCGCGCGGCGCGGGGACGCGGGTTGAGCGTCTCGCCGTAGCTCGGGATGAGCTCGGTGAGCTTCGGCTCCCACCCGGCCATGCGGTCGGGGAAGCACGTCTTCAGCAGGCCCAGCATGATGGAGGCGGCGGTCGACGCCCCGGGCGACGCCCCGAGGAGCCCGGCGATCGAGCCGTCGGCCGAGGTCACGACCTCGGTGCCGAACTGCAGCACGCCGCCCTTCTTCGGGTCCTTCTTCATCACCTGCGCGCGCTGGCCGGCGTTGAGCAGCTCCCAGTCCTCGTCGCGGGCCGTGGGCATGAAGCCGCGCAGGCTGTCGACCTTCTGCGCGTGGTTCTTCATCAGCTCGCCGACGAGGTACTTGATGAGGCCCGGGTTGTCGATCGCGACCTTGAGCATGGGCCAGAGGTTCCCCGGCCGCACCTGTGCGACGATGTCGAACACCGACCCGTTCTTGAGGAACTTGGGACTGAACGTCGCGAACGGGCCGAACAGCAGCGACGCCTGTCCGTCGACGACACGCGTGTCGAGGTGGGGCACCGACATCGGCGGCGCGCCGACCGAGGCCTGCGAGTACACCTTCGCCTTGTGCTGCGCGACGATCTCGGGCTTGGAGGTCTTCAGCCACTGGCCGCCGATCGGGAAGACGCCGTAGCCCGAGACCTCCGGGATGCCGGAGCGCTGCAGCAGCTTGATCGCCCAGCCGCCGGCGCCCACGAACACGAAGCGCGCATCGACCTCGCTCGGGGAGCGTCCGATCGTGCGACGGCATCCGATCCGCCACGTGCCGTCGCCGCGGCGCTTGAGGGAGCGCACCTCCTCGTTCGTGAACACGTCGACGCCCTGCTCCCGCAGGTGGGCGAACAGCTGGTGCGTGAGCGCCCCGAAGTCGACGTCGGTGCCCGCGGGCACGCGCGTGGCGGCGAACGGCTCGCCCTTGCGGCGCCGCTTCATGAGGAGCGGCGCCCACTGGTGGATGACGCGCGAGTCCTCGCTGTACTGGATGCCGGCGAACAGCGGCTGGTCCTTCAGCGCCTCGTAGCGCTTCTTGAGGTAGGCGACGTTCTTCTCCCCCTGCACGAACGTCATGTGGGGCGTGGCGTTGATGAACGTGGACGGCTCGTCGAGGATGCCGCGCTCCACGAGCGAGGCCCACAGCTGGCGGCTCTGCTGGAACTGCTCGTTGATCGAGATGGCCTTGGCGGGATCGACCGTGCCGTCGGGCGCCTCGGGCATGTAGTTGAGCTCGCAGAGGGCGGCGTGGCCGGTCCCGGCGTTGTTCCATGCGTTGGAGCTCTCCAGCGCGACGTCGGACAGCCGTTCGAAGACCGCGATCCGCCAGTCGGGCTCGAGCTCCTTGAGCAGGGTCCCCAGGGTAGCGCTCATGATTCCGCCGCCGATGAGCACGGCATCGTACATCTCGGTCACGATCACCCAGTCTAGGCCGGTCGGCGGCCTCGGCCGGCCCGCCTCGCCCGACCGCCGGCATCCGTCGCCCCGCCTGCTCTCCGCCCCGCCCCCACCCGCGAGAGTGCAACCGTGCACCGAAAGCGCATGCTCAGCACGCGGTCTCGGTGCACCAGTGCACTCTCGCGGTCGAGGCGGCGCGGGCGGATGCCGGGTCAGACGCGCGCGCGGAGGCGCTCGGCGACGAGCTCGGCGATCTGCACGGCGTTCAGCGCCGCGCCCTTGCGGAGGTTGTCGTTGCTGATGAACAGCACGAGCCCCTTGCCCTCGGGCGCGGACTGGTCGGCGCGGATCCGTCCCACGTAGGAGGGGTCGTTGCCGGCGGCCTGCAGCGGCGTCGGCACCTCCTCGAGCACGACGCCGGGCGCGGCGGCGAGCACCTCGCGGGCGCGCTCGGGCGTGAGCTCGCGCGCGAACTCGGCGTGGATCGACAGCGAGTGGCCCGTGAACACGGGCACCCGCACGCACGTGCCGGCGACGCGGAGGTCGGGGAGGCCGAGGATCTTGCGGCTCTCGTTGCGGAGCTTCTTCTCCTCGTCGGTCTCGTTCTGGCCGTCGTCGACGAGGCCGCCGGCGAACGGGATGACGTCGAACGCGATGGGGGCGATGTACTTCTCGGGCTGCGGGAAGTCCACCGCGGAGCCGTCGTGCACGAGCCGCAGCGTGTCGCCCTGCGCGAGCACGCCCTCGACCTGGCCGAGGAGCTCCTGGGCGCCGGCGATGCCGGAGCCGGAGACGGCCTGATAGGTGCTCACGATGAGGCGCTCGAGGCCCGCCTCGGCGTCGAGGGGCCTCAGCACCGGCATCGCGGCCATCGTGGTGCAGTTCGGGTTCGCGATGATGCCCTTGGGGAGGTCGTCGATGGCCTCGGGGTTGACCTCGCTCACCACGAGCGGCACCTCGGGGTCCATGCGCCAGGCGCTGGAGTTGTCGATGACGACCGCGCCGGCCTCGGCGAACCGCGGGGCGTGGGCGCGCGAGCCGGTCGCACCGGCGCTGAACAGCGCGATGTCGATGCCGGCCGGGTCGGCGGTCGCGACGTCCTCGATGACCACGGTCTGGCCGCCGAACTCGACGGCCGTGCCCGCCGAGCGGCTCGTGGCGAACAGCCGCAGCTCGCGGATCGGGAAGGAGCGCTCGGCGAGGATCTCGCGCATGACCGTCCCGACCTGGCCGGTGGCGCCGACGACGGCGACGGAGAGTCCGGAATCGGAGATCGTGGTCATGCGAGTACCTCTTGTGTGCTTCTGCGCGGGGATGCCGCGGAGTCGCGGCATCCCCCGATTCTACCGGCGGATGCCGGCACGCCCGGCCAGCGAGCCGCGCGCTGCGCGTTCGCCTGACGCATCCGGTCGCCCGCCGCTCGCGGCACGACAGAACGCGCCGAGCGAATGCCTCCCGGCATCCGTCACTCGACGCGAATGGTCGCCCACGGCTTCCGCCGCGACAGAACGCGCCGACCGGGGCCCCGGGCGGCGGATGCCGGCGCCGCGGTCAGCGGCCGGTGCCGGCGTAGACGACGGCCTCGGTGTCGCCGTCGAGCCCGTAGGCGGCGTGCACGACGCGCGCGGCCTCGGCCAGCTCGTCGCCGCGGACGACGACCGAGATGCGGATCTCGGACGTGGAGATCATCTCGAGGTTCACGCCGGCGGTCGACAGCGCCTCGAACAGCGTGGCCGAGACGCCCGAGTGCGTGCGCATGCCGGCGCCCACGACCGAGAGCTTGCCGATCTGGTCGTCGTGCACGAGGCTCTCGAACCCGACCTCGGCCTGCTCCCCCGACAGCGCGCGCAGCGCCGCCGCGGCATCCGCCTTGGGGAGGGTGAAGGAGATGTCGGTGCGCCCGGTGGCGGCGGCCGACACGTTCTGCACGATCATGTCGACGTTCGCACCGGACTTCGCGACGATCTTGAAGATCTCGGCGGCCTTGCCGGGCACGTCGGGCACCCCGATGATGGTGACCTTGGCCTGGCTGAGGTCGGTGGCCACGCCCGCGACGATCGGCTCTTCCATCTGCTCTCCCTTTCGGCGGTCGGGCGGCGTCATGCCGGCGCCGAGCACGAACGTTCCCGGTCCCGAGCTGAAGACAGATCGGGCGTTGATCATGACCCCGTGACGACGGGCGTACTCCACCGCGCGGATGTACAGCACCTTCGCACCGTTGGCGGCGAGCTCGAGCATCTCCTCGGCCGAGACCACGTCCAGACGACGCGCGCGGGGCACGACGCGCGGGTCGGCGGTGTAGATGCCGTCGACGTCGCTGTAGATCTCGCACACGTCGGCCTCGAGCGCCGCGGCGAGCGCGACGGCGGTGGTGTCGGAGCCGCCGCGGCCGAGCGTGGTGATGTCGCGCGTGTCGCGGTTGAACCCCTGGAAGCCGGCGACGATGACGATGGCGCCCTCGTCGAGGGCCTCCTTCAGCCGGATCGGCGTGACGTCGACGATGCGCGCGGCGCCGTGCGTGGCATCCGTGATCATGCCCGCCTGGCTGCCGGTGAACGAGCGGGCCTCGAAGCCCATCGAGTGGATCGCCATGGCCAGGAGCGCCATCGAGATGCGCTCGCCGCTGGAGAGGAGCATGTCGAGCTCGCGCGGCGCCGGGATCGGCGAGACCTGCGCGGCCAGGTCGAGCAGCTCGTCGGTCGTGTCGCCCATCGCGCTGACGGCGACGACGACGTCGTGGCCGGCCCGGCGCGTGTCGACGATGCGCTTGGCGACCCGCTTGATGCTCTCGGCATCGGCGACGGACGAACCGCCGTACTTCTGAACGATCAGCGCCACTGTGGAGACTCCCTGCAGAGGGCGCTCGGGATGCCGCGCCCAACGCACCATCTTACGTACGCGTAGATGCCGCGCCGGCCATGCGTCGGCCACGAGCCCGGTGCGCGGCCGCGTGCGGAGGGATACCATCCGGGCATGGAACAAGTCGAGGCCTGGCATGACTTCAACGTCGCGATGGCGGGGGCGACTGCCGCGCTCGCCGGTCTGGTGATCGTGGCCGCGAGCGTCAACATCGACAAGATCGTGAAGGCCGGCACGCTGACGGCCCGTCTCGCCGCGGCGATCGCGACGCTCGTGCTCGCGCTCGTGGCGTCGGCGACCGGGCTGATCCCCGGCATCGACGGATTCTGGTACGGCCTGACGATCATCGTCTCGACCGTTGCCGCCGCGCCGTTCCAGCTGCACGCCACGCGCGTGGTCTACACCGACGCCGACCCGTTGCAGCACGCCCGCGTCGCGAAGTCGATCCCCGGCTTCGTGCCGCTCGTCGCCTACCTCGTGGCCGGTGTCAGCCTCGTGCTGGCGCACCCGTCGAGTCTCGTGCTGACGGCGGTGGGATGCCTCGTCGCGATCGTGTCGGCGCTGATCGTGTCGTGGGTGGTGCTGGTGGAGGTGCTCCGCTGAGCACCTCGTCACCGGTCGCACCACGACTCGCCTACGACGTCGCCCGGCTCGCTCTCGCACTGTCGGCGGGCGTCGTCGCGGGCCTCGTCCTGCTGGTCGCCCAGCTCGTCGCGGCGGCCGCCCCGCCGGTCTCCCAACTGGCCGTCCAGGAGCTGCTGATCGTCACGGCGGTGTCGTCGGTGTTCTACGTCAGTCTCACGTGGGCGGTGCTGAAGCCGGCGAGTCCCGCGCAGCTGCGGGTGTGGCTGGAGGCGACGCGACCGCGCACCCGGCTCGCCCGCTGGGGTGCGACGCTGTCGGGCACGGGCCCGGCGGTGGCGATGCAGTGGTCGGTGCTGGCGACCGCCGCCGTGCTGGTCTTCCTGGTCTGGCCGGGGCTGCTGAGCGACTCCGTGACGATGGTCCTGTGCGTCGTCGTGGTCGCGACGACCTGGATCGTGACGGTGATGGCCTACGCGGTGCACTACGCCCGGTTCGACCAGCTCACCGGGGCCTTCGCCTTCCCCGATCAGACGCCGCGCGTGTTCATGGACTACGTCTACCTCGCCGTGCAGGTGCAGTCGACGTTCGGGACGTCCGACGTGTCGGTGACGGACTCCACGGCGCGGTCCATCGTCACGGGCCACACGCTGGTCTCGTTCGCGTTCAACACGATCGTGATCGCGCTGCTGCTGACGGTGCTGTTCCTGGGTCGCTAGACCGGCGCGCGGCGGACGCCGCCGGTGGCGGCCAGCCAGCAGCCGAACAGCACGAGCGGGAAGCCGAGGAGGAGCCCGACGCTGAGATCCTCGCCGAGGATCGCGACGCCGAGCAGGATCGCGACGATCGGGTTGACGTACGTGAACAGGGGCGCGCGGGCGGGACCCACCTCGGCGATGAGCGCGAAGAAGGCGACGAACGCGACCGCGGTGCACAGGACGCCGAGGAGCACGAGCGACACGGTGCTGCGCACCGTGGGGACGCCGTGCGGCGACAGCAGCGCGATCGGCAGGTAGGCCAGCCCGACGGCCGCGAGCGACAGCGTGATGGAGCCGAGCGCGGGCACCTCGCGGAGCTTCGTCGCCACGATGAACGGGGCGATCGCGTAGCAGACCGCGGTCAGCAGCACCTCGCCGACCGCCACGACCGCGCCCTCGCCGACGGCCAGACCCGGGCCCGCGACGATGACGGCCACTCCCGCGAAGCCGACCGCGAGTCCGATGACGCGGGCGCGGCCCAGCGCGGCGCGCTCGCCGCCGGCGAAGGCGATGATCGCGGCGAACAGCGGGACGGTCGACACGAGGAGGCCGGTCAGGCCCGAGGGCAGCGTCTGCTCGGCGTGGCTGAGCAGCACGAAGGGGCCCGCCATCTCGATCGCCCCGAATGCCAGCACCCACGGCCACGCCTTCAGCGCCGGGCGCAGCACGCCGCGGTGGATCGCGACGGGCAGCAGCACGAGCGCGCCGATCAGCGTGCGGCCGGCCACGACGGCGGCCGGCGAGTAGGAGTCGACCGCCTCTTTGATGAACAGGTAGGGCACGCCCCACAGGAGCGCCATCGCGGCGAAGAGCCACCAGCCGCGCGCGCCGACCGGCGAGGACGCGGCGTTCAGAGCGCCCGCCTGCCCTCGAACGCGCGCCCGAGGGTCACCTCGTCGGCGTATTCGAGGTCGCCGCCCACCGGCAGGCCCGACGCGAGGCGTGTCACCCGGATCTCGAGGGTGTGCAGGAGCCTCGACAGGTAGGTCGCCGTGGCCTCGCCCTCGAGGTTGGGGTTCGTCGCGAGGATCACCTCCTGCACGGTGCCGTCGGCGAGCCGCCGCATGAGCTGCGCGATCCGCAGGTCGTCGGGGCCCACGCCGGCGATGGGGCTGATCGCGCCGCCGAGCACGTGGTACAGGCCGCGGAACTCGCGCGTGCGCTCGATCGCCGCGACGTCCTTGGCGTCCTCGACGACGCAGATGAGACTCTCGTCGCGGCGCGGGTCGCGGCAGATCGCGCACAGCTCCTGCTCGGAGACGTTGCCGCACCGCTCGCAGAAGCGCACGCGCTCGCGCAGCTCGCCGAGCAGCTGCGCGAGCCGCGACACGTCGAACGACGGGGTCTGCAGGATGTGGAAGGTGATGCGCTGCGCCGACTTCGGCCCGATGCCGGGCAGGCGGCCGAACTCGTCGATGAGGTCCTGGACGATGCCGTCGTACATGGCCTAGCCGAACCTCGTCGGCGGAGTGTACGGCTCCTCGCGCACGAACGTCGCCCCGAGCAGCTGCCGCACGACCGCCTCGCCGTACCGCTGCATGCCGGGCGCGCGCAGCGCCGCGCGCTCGGAGACCACGGGCACGCGCGGCGGCACCGGGGCGTCGGCGTCGACCGGCGGGACGAACTCGTCGACCTCGTCCTCCGCCGCGTCGGCGGCGGGCTCGGTGTCGGCGATCACCTCGCCCTCGCGCTCCAGCACGATGGTGCGGGCGGGGGCGGATGCCGCGTCCTCCGGCTCGTCGTCGACGGCGAGCTGCGCGACCGGCGCGGCGTCGTCGGCCGGCGGCGGCGTCGCGGCCGACGACGGCGCCGCGCTCGCGGAGGGGCGCGTCGCGCC
>NZ_JBDIAB010000089.1:0-11064 GCF_039812165.1 Microbacterium sp. | reverse complement strand
TGGGCGCTCGAGACGAGCGACTGCTGGGATGCCGCGTGGATCAGCTGTGCGAGCCGCTTCTCGTTCGCGAGGTCGACGGCCGGCGGGCGGCCGCCGAGGTGGCCGTGCACGGTGCCGGCCCAGGCCGAGCCGCTGAGCTCGGTCGCGGTGACGCCGAGCAGGTAGATGTTCTCGCCGGCATCCTGCCACCCCGACGGGATGCGCCGCGCGACGTCGTCGATGATCCCGAGCACGCCGACCACCGGGGTCGGGAAGATCGGGGTGTCGCCGGTCTGGTTGTAGAAGCTGACGTTGCCGCCCGTGACCGGGATGCCGAGTTCGAGGCATCCGTCGGCGAGGCCGTCCACGGCCTGCCCGAACTGCCACATGACCTCGGGATTCTCGGGGCTGCCGAAGTTGAGGCAGTCGGTGACCGCGGTCGGGTCGGCGCCCGTGACGGCGACGTTGCGGTACGCCTCGGCGAGGGCGAGCTTCGCGCCCTGGTACGGGTCGAGCTGGCAGTAGCGGCCGTTGCAGTCCGTCGCGATCGCGAAGCCGAGGCCGGACTCCTCGTCGACGCGGATCATGCCGGCGTCGTCGGGGAACGACAGGGCGGTGTTGCCCATGACGTAGTAGTCGTACTGGTTGGTGATCCACGAGGTGTCGGCGAGGTTCGCGCTCGACAGCAGCTGCGCGAACTGCGCGCGCAGGGTCTCGGGGTCATCGGTGCGGGGGAGGGCCGCGGCGGAGTCGTCGCGGAGCGCGTCGATCCAGGTCGGGTAGGCGACGGGGCGCTCGTAGACGGGGCCGTCGACGGCCACCGTGGAGGGGTCGACGTCGACGATCTGCTCGCCGTGCCAGAAGATCTTGAGGCGCCCGTCGCCGGTGACCTCGCCGAGGACGCTCGTCTCGACGTCCCACTTGGCGGTGACGGCGAGGAAGTCGTCGAGCTTCTCCGGTGCGACGATCGCCATCATGCGCTCCTGGCTCTCGCTCATGAGGATCTCCTCGGGCGTGAGCGTGGGGTCGCGCAGCAGCACCTTCTCGAGGTCCACGCGCATGCCGCTGCCGCCGTTGGCGGCCAGCTCGCTCGTCGCGCACGAGATGCCCGCGGCTCCCAGGTCTTGGATCGCCTCGACCAGCTCGTCGCGGTAGAGCTCTAGGCAGCACTCGATGAGCACCTTCTCGGCGAAGGGGTCGCCGACCTGCACCGCCGGACGCTTGGTCGGTCCGGTGCTGTCGAACGAGTCGGATGCCAGGATGCTCGCGCCGCCGATGCCGTCGCCGCCCGTGCGGGCGCCGAACAGGACCACCTTGTTGCCGGCGCCGGACGCGTTGGCGAGCTTGAGGTCTTCGTGGCGGAGGACGCCGACCGCGAGCGCGTTGACGAGCGGGTTGCCCTGGTAGACCGCGTCGAACACGGTCTCGCCGCCGATGTTCGGCAGGCCCAGGCAGTTGCCGTAGAACGAGATGCCGCTGACGACGCCGTGCACGACGCGCGCCGTGTCGGGGTGGTCGATGGCGCCGAAGCGTAGCTGGTCCATGACCGCGACCGGGCGGGCGCCCATGGAGATGATGTCGCGCACGATGCCGCCGACGCCGGTCGCGGCGCCCTGGAACGGCTCGATGTAGCTCGGGTGGTTGTGCGACTCGACCTTGAAGGTGACCGCCCAGCCCTCGCCGACGTCGACGACGCCCGCGTTCTGGCCCATGCCGACCATGAGCCGGGTCTTCATCTCGTCGGACACCTTCTCGCCGAAGCGGCGGAGGTAGATCTTGCTCGACTTGTAGGAGCAGTGCTCGCTCCACATGACCGAGTACATGGCCAGCTCGCCGCTCGTGGGGCGCCGGCCGAGGATCGTCTTGATCTGCTCGTACTCGTCGGGCTTGAGGCCGAGCGCGCCGTACGGCTGCTCGCGGTCGGGCGTGGCGAGCGCGTTGTCGATCGTGTCGGCGACGGGGCGCGCGGCCGTGGTCGCTGGCTGGGGGGTGGTCACGCGGCTGAGCTCCAAGATCGGGGATGCCGGACAGCGACAAGTCTAGTTGCGCGTTCGGACATGGCTGTCGCCTTGTGGCGAGCACCTCAGGGGTTGAAGTGGCGTGGACCGGAGCGCGTCATTCTCTCCGTTGCACCAGCTCATACAGCGAACCGTGTTTGCTCATCATCGCCGCTTCGACCGACTCGGCGAACGCACTGTCGTGGGCGAGAATCCCGAACTCGACATTGCGGTTCTCGGCGGAGTAACTGAAGTTCGCACTCGTGATCAGGAGCAGCTCGTGATCGACAATGATGAACTTCGCATGGCTGACTACAGGCTTTCCGTTCGGCAGCACGGCGGAGCGGTAGACCGTCGCCCGCGGGAGTTGCGCTTTGACGTTCACGGCGTCGGCAACCTTGCCGTCGACGTACACAGTCACGGCAACGCCGGGCTGCTCGGATGCTTCTTTCAGCGTCTTCCACATCTGCGAAGTGTCTTGGAAGTTGTAGGTCGCGGCGGTAACCGACAGTCGGGCTGCGCCGACGATGCGATGGAACTCTCCCGTCAGGTGGCCGATGTTGGCTTCGTTGCCGGGCATGGTCCACACCGGTGTCAGCTCACGTCGCACCGACTTGGCGCCCGCGATCGCGCGTAGCACGCTGACGATGAGGTCACAATCGCTTGGACCCATTTGGGCCGCGGCAAGGAGTCTCTTCACCGTCCCGCGGCGGGCCAGTGCGATCTCGCGTACTGCGATGCTCGGGGGTGTTCCGGCATCGAACTGCAGGGCGAGTCGCTCCGCCTCGGTTGCGGTGAGGAAGCTGCCAAGTTCGGCGAGCGGGTCAGAGGCCATAATTGCGGAAGAACCCTGGCACGGTCGGGCCATTCGCGGTCGGGAGGTCGAGCAGGAACCGTCGGTCGAGGAAGCGGTTGGCCTTCTCACATGAGGTCTCGGAGGCGAAGCAGCACGTGTGGCAGGCGGCGCCGTGCAGGAAGTCCTCGGGGTCCGACGGTGTGCGCTGGGCGCAAACCGGGTCAGAGGAACAGCGCCATGCCCGGCGAACCGCCGAGAGCACAATGCCCTGAAGCTTCTCCGGTTCGGACAGGGCCACCAGCCCGCCGAGTGTGCCTTCGCTGTCGGAGGCGGTCGTGCAGATGAGCAGTCCCGCTGCGGCCTCGCGGCCGGGCTCCTCCCGCCATGCGTAGATGCGCTCGGCCAGGCTGGCTGCTCCGTAGCCGGAGTACATCGCCATCTCGCGGATGAGGATATGCGAGAGGGTGTGGATGAGCCAGTAGCGCGGCGCCGGTAGGCGGGTGTCGGGGTTGATGGCTGCGGCGGTCTCTGAGAAGCGGCGGGCGAAGTTGCGGCGGTGGGCTTCGAGGTGGGCATTCCAGAGCGGGGTGGTCTCGATGTGTCGTTCCCACTGCGCAACGGCGTCGAGGTCGAGTTGCAGGAAGACGCCTTCGCCGCGGTCTTCGGTGGCGGGGACCCAGGTGGGCTTGCCGTTGCGGGTGAGGTCGACCAGGCGGGATGCGACATCGTTGACGCGGTCCATCTCGTCGAGGCGGGTGAACCCGAGCACGGCGTTGACGCGCTTCATCCGGTTGACTCCGACGACGCGCTTGATGCGCGGGTGCAGCTCGGTGCCGCGCTGCATCTCGGTGACCATGAGTCCGGTGTTGTTCTGCTGTTCGGGGAATAGGGCCGGCTTCTGGACGTAGCGCCATTCGGGGACAAGCAGTTCTATCGGGTCCCAGTTGGCGCGGCGCTCTTCGCGGTCCTCTTCGGACTCGGGTGGTGCGAGCACGTCCGCGACGGCGGTGGCGATGTCGTCGTCAGTGAGTCCGGTGACGTCGATGTTCCGCGCGCCCGCGAGGGCGCGGATGACCGGGATCTGGCCGACGAACTGCCGGATCTGGTCGATGCCGAGTTCGACGCGGAGATGGTCGGCGAGGGCTTCCTTCTGTTCGGCGTCCGAGCGTGGCATGACGATGATGCTCTGCGTCGAGGGGAACCAGAGGTTCGAGGCACCCATCATGATGAGCGCGGGCTGGGCCTTGCAGCCGGGGAAGAACGCGCCGAGGTGGGGGTGGCGTCCGCGGCACGTCTGGGGCAGTTTGAGCCGACCCTTCGCCCCTTGGGCTTCGGCCATGCCGCGTGTGGCGTTGCACGACTGGCAGATGATTGTGGAGCCGACGCTCTTGCCGACGTTGGCGTCGCGCATCTTGAGGTCGGGGTTCTCAGCGTTCGGGCACTTCTGACCCCGGTGAACCCAGAGTGTGTAGGGGAACTCGTCGAGGTGGCCGTTGGTGCAGGTCAGCAAGTGCTGCGCAGGGACGGCGGGGCGGCCCTCGCGGCGTTCTCGTCCGCCGCGACCAGGGCAGGGCTTGTGCGTGAACTGGGCGAGGTCGGGCCGGAACGGATGCGTGTTCGTGTAGGTGAACCGGGTGAGCGGGCCGAGGTAGTCGCAGCCGGTGCATCGGAACCACTGCGGGAATACCCGCGCGGGAAGGCCGAGGTCCGAGCCCTCGGTCGACATCGAACCCTTCTTGGGCTGCCACGGGAACGGCCGCAGAGCGTCGACCTGCGGCCCGAGGTGCAGGCGGACGACGTTGAGCAATCGCGGCTCGAGGATCGTCGGGACGACCTCGCGACGCTTCCAGATCGGCTCCCAGTCGTCGAGCCCGGCGGGCATGACCGAGAAGTTCGGCAGGTCCATGAGCGCGCCAGGACCGTAGGTGTACAGGAGCGATGAAGGACGGGCGGACCCGACCTTGGCCCGGTTCTTCGCGAGGCCTTCGTCGGCGTCGCCGAGCGGGTCGAGGGCGTCGTTGTTGTCGGCAAGTGGTGCGGTGGCGATGTCGGTCATCAGTCGTCCTCCCCGGCGGGCAGCGCCCAGTCGTCGACGCCCACAGGAGTTCTGGCGAAGAGTCGGTCCGGTACAGGTGAGACCAGGATGTTGATCTCCGGCTGCACTTCGCGCATCGAGTTCGCGATCACGAACGGCGCTCCACTGGAGCTGCCGACGCTGGCGCGGTGGTTCTCGGGGCTGATGATGAGCGGCAGGTACTTGTCGCCCTCGCCGGTGCGTTCGTAGACGAGCGTCTGGTGCCGTTCGCTGGCGTATCCGGCGCGGCTCGCCCACCGGTCGACCCGGTTCGTCAGCAGGTCGCTGGCCTTCTTGGTGAGGTCATCGTCCTGGGACGCGGCGAGAATTCGGGCCTTCAGCCGGCCGATGATCCCGACGACTTCGGGATGCTGTGAGGCGATCTTGCCCGCCTCACGCTCGGGCGATATGCCGTCGGCGACGGTCGCCTGGGCGACGCGCGCGGCGCTGACGAGTAGCCCGTCGATGCCTCGCTCCAGCGAGGTCGGCGAGAACGGCGTGACGGAGAGTGCCTCGACCTGCTTATAGAAGGTGTCGTGGTAGTGCCGGAACTGCTCGAAGTGAGCGAGGTCGCGTGGCCGCGCCCAGTTCCCCAGCGACACGACCAGGCCCGGGCGTGCCGCGTCGCGGCCCACTCGCGACGACGCCTGGATGTACTCGGCGGTGTTCTTCGGCTGGCCGACCACGAGCATGAGTCCGAGGCGCTGCACGTCAACACCCACCTGGAGCATCGACGTCGCGAGGACGACGTCGAAGGGGGCATCCCCATCGCGCTTGGGTGCCGCCTTGTCTTCTCGGCGCAACGCGATACGTGACTGGAATGCCGCGGTCGTGTCATAGCCTGGGTCGAACTCGAGCCCGAGCTTGTCGAGGGTCTTGCCGATGTCGGCACCCGAGATTCGGGAGGTCAGTTCAGCCACGTTGAGGTTTCCGAACGCGGTGCCATATCGCCGCGGGAATCCGGAGTCGCGACGGGGGTTGCCGACCCGCGTGCTGACGTCGTCATCAACATATCGGCGCATGCCGGCCAGCTCGCGGGTGGCGTTGAAGTACCCGACGAGAGTCATGTACGGGTCTGCTTCGATACCTGTGCGGTCGAGTAGCAGCTGCCCGGCGAGCAGTAGCACCTCGGCGAGGCGGATCTCGGCGCTCGACAGGCGCACGCCCGGCGCGCTGACGCCGATGTAGCGACGGCCGGGATTCTGCTCGGAGACTTCGACTTCGCGCGAGAAGAACGTGTCGGCCACATCGAGCACCTGCGGCGGGAAAATCTCCACCTTGCGCCCGTAGAGCTGGCGCACCTGCTCGACCGCGTTGCGTACGGTGGCCGTCGAGGCGACGATCAGCGGCATTACCGGCTTGCCCTCGGACGTCTCCCACGAACACAGCGTCTCGACGGCGACCTCGAACAGACCAACGGCCGTGCCGAGCGCCCCGGTGATGAGGTGCAGCTCGTCCTGGATGATCAGGTCTGGCGGGCGCAGGCGCCCGACGGGCATGACCGTCGCGGTGGGATGGCCGTTGTTCGCCGGGTGCGACTGCACAGTGCAGCCGGTGTAGTCGGGGTGGACGTAGCCGTGCCGCCCGCAGCGCCTGTTGACGAACCCGAACAACGAGGCGGCCTCGCCCTCGCGCGCGAGCCGGGCGAACTTGTCGACGGTCGCGATGACGAACGCCGGGGTGAGCCGATAGATCTCCTCGTCGACGGTGAGAACCGGAAGTCCCTCGGGGACGCCGCCCCCCTTGGAGAACGGGCACCGGCCCAGCTCGTCACCGCAGTGCACGAACACCCGGCGGCTGGTGGCGTCACCCTTCACGTTCGCCGGGGTGATCTCGGTCCCGCACCACGGGCAGCGCTGAATCTGAAGGACCGTCAGCCGGTGCGAGGCACCGTCGTTGACCTTCTTGAGCTGCTCATCGGCTTCCTCGAACCGCTTCGGACTGACATCGGTACCAACCCAGAGACCGATCCGGAACGGTTCAGTTCCCCAGGTCGCTTCATCCTCGCGGCGGGCGAGTTCGGCGGCGCAGACGAGCGCCGTCGCGCGCTGGAACTGCTGCGCCGTCAGCAGCCGCAGCGTGTATCGCATCAGCACCGACACTCCGTCACTGCCGTTCAAAGGGCCGTCGGTCGACTGCACGACTGCCTGCCGACGACGGATCGCGAACGTATAGGCAGCCAGGCCCAGGTACGCCTCGGTCTTGCCACCACCGGTCGGGAAGAACAGCAGCTCCACGCGAGCCAGATGCTCCGCACTGCGCAGCGCAGCCGTCGGGTCAGTCAGCGACCCGAGCTGCATGAGAATGAACGCAAGCTGGAACGGACGCCACGACGCGACGGGCTTTCCGTCAGCCTCCGCACCTTCAAGGTCCTGCCGAGCCTGCGCGATCGACAGCGCCGAGTCGGACTTCCGCGCTTCGGCGACCTGCGAAGCGAGGCGCTGATCGCGCATGACCCGGTTCATGAACTGGAAGCACTGAAGCCCAGTCACGTCCGAGGCGACGAACTCCAGCCCCTCGACGAGACGCTGGTGCGCCTGCCGAGCCTCCCAGAGCACCACGTCGGCGATCTCCCGCAAGTGCTCGGGAAGCTGCACCGCCACGCCTTCCTGCCGGTCGAGCCAGGCCCCATAGCCGGAGACCAAGGGGGCAAGCCCTGCGCGCAACTCGTCGGGACCGACCGAGGCCAGCGTCTTCATCGACAGCGTCGCACCCTCGACCTCGCCGGCCCTGGTCTGCGGAGTCTCTGCCTTTGGCAGCCATGTCGTCGACACCGACGTCGCCCGCCGCGAACCCTTGCGCACGACCCAATCGGCCGAGCAGGTGCGGCCGATTGCGAACTCGAGTCGGTCCTTGTACTGGAGGTCGAGCCGCCGCACCTCGTCGTCGCGCTCGGGCCAGTCCTGCTCCAGCACGTCTCGCACCGGCAGGAATGCCTCAGCGCCACCGGCGTCGATGAGGAGCTTCGTCTGAAACATCCACATGCTCGACGGGATAGGAAGCGGAGTCTCGCGGTCGTTGCACAGCGCGATCTCGATCAGCACCCGCCCATACGCGGCGTCGTCGTAGCGGTCGATCCGCAGGCAGATCGCGTCGCGGAGCACGATCGTCTCGGTGCGACCAGCAGTCAGCGCCGCGAGCGTGATCGTCCGGGTCTCCTCGACCGGAGTGCGCTGGTACTTCCGGACGGGACGTCCGGCCTTCGACACTTCGTCGGTCTCGACCGTCTCGTAGGTGCCCCACGAGGCCGCGACATCGAACGACGCGAGATCGCTGGGCACCTGAAAACGCAGTCCCATGGACGCCGGGATCATCAGCCCCTGCTTGGGCGCCCGATCCTCGACGTCGTCCTCTTCGGCATCGGCCTCGCTCTCGTCGGCCGCAACCGTCGGGACTCCGCGCCCTTCGGTCACACCGTCCTCGTCGAGACGCACTTCGGCCAGGTCGTCGGCGTCGTCCTGGTCGAGCCCTGATCCATCGGTGCTCGTGAGCTTGACCGGCGCGATCAGCCCGACGAGGTACATCTGCTTTGGGCTGAACGGCAGCAGCTCTTCCTCGCCGTGGATCGGTCCCAGCAACTCGCGCTCCAAGATGTCCACAAGGTTCTCGCGCACGCCGAAGGACGTGCCGTCTGTCGGGAAATTGAGCACGTAGCCCGAGGCCGCTGGGGTGGGCGCGTCCGTGCTCTCTGCCATGGGCACCAGTCTGCCGCAGGTCACTGACGTCGATGAGGAACCTCGCGCTGATGGCGGAGCTTCGGCGGCTATCCCGTCGCGCCAGTAGGGTCTACCTGTGCGCAAGGCCAGCCCCAATGACGTCATCGACTCGTTTGTTCAGTCGACCTCGGACGACCTTGCGGACTGGCAGATCATTGACGATTCTCTGCATGACCTCCGCCTCCGCAGACGCGTAGCGTCGGACGCGTTCCTCGCTCTCGCAGTCGCGTGGGAGACCTTTCTCTCCCAGTGGCTGATCGCCGCCGTCAACCGAGACTCATCAACGGCCGTGACGTATCTGTCGCAACGGCCGCAGGATCACGCGACGAGCGAACTTCGAGTGCCGCAGACGCATGTGTCTGTGACCCTGATCACAAAGAACCACTTCACGCTGGATCTCGTACGACAGCTGCTCGACCCGAACGACAACAACGTGGTTCTTCGAGAGCACAAGGATCTCAAGAACTTCGCGGATCGTTGGCTTGCGGCCAACTACAGGCAGCAGTTGTCCGCCATCACCTCATATCAGTTCAAGCCTGTACTGGCCACGAGACTCGTCCGCAACGCGCTGGCTCACCAGTCGGAGTCCGCCCTAAAGCGAGCTAACGACGAACTCCGAAAGTCGACGATGCCCCTCGCGCTTCGGATAACCACCAGTCGCCAACTGAATGTCGACGGTTGGCGCCGCTACCTGCTGTCGATCACGAGCGCAACACCCCGACTCGCCGTTTACCACAACGAACTGGCGACAACCGCCCAGTTGCTCAGGGTCCCGTAGTCGCGCCGCTATCTCTCGCCAACCAGCGAAGCAGAACTCGATCCTCGTCAAAGTAGCGGCCGACGACGCCGCGACGGATGACGAGCATGTCGAGCTGGGATACCAGCACGGCGCGCCGTGCCATGTCGTCGTGGCCTGCGCGTGCCCAGGCCTCGTCCACCGCGAGGTCGCCGATCAGTTCGTCAGCGCGCTCGATGAGGAGCCGATCGATCAGATAGGCGTCGAGCGCGGTGCGCCCGATTGTCTGGCGGCACTTCGGGCAGTAGAGCACCGGCCGCTTCTGGTTCGTACCGCGGCAGAGGTAAACCGCGCACTCATCGCACCGGGCCACGCGCGACAGGAATGCGCTCGTGGACTGGCGCTCGGCCTTCTTGCGGGCCTGAGGCACGGTCCGGGCGTCGAGCAGCCGCTGCAGGGTCGTGAACTCCTCGGTCGTGATGATGGCGAGCGCCTGACTGATCACCGGCCGACCTCGTTCGTCACGAAGCACGGCGAACGGGTCGACCCGCTTGGCACTCTTGGCGCGGCCTGGGTTGTGCGGGGTCATCCCGGCCAGTACGGGGTTCCGCAGGAGACCGTCCACGGTCTGCCGGTTCCACGATGTGCTTCCCGATGCCCGCTCGGTGCGGCGTGCGGGAAGCGGGGCGCCGCTGTCGGTGAGCCAGGTGGCGATCGCGTTCACCGTGTCGCCGCTCAGCGCCTTGGCAACCGCGTTAGAGAGCCAACCGATGCGCTCGTCATCCTTCACCAGCACGCGGCCGGGACCGTTGGGGTTCTGAACGGACTGGTATCCGTACGGGATGCCACCGCCGGGCCAGCGGCCGTCCTTGAGGATCTGCGCGCGAGCCGCTCGCACCCTGGCGCGGATGGCTTCCGCTTCCATCTCGCCGAAGACGGCGAGCATGACCGCGAACGCGCGGCCCTGGGGGCTGGTCATGTCGATCGGGTCTTCAACGGCGACCAGACCCGCGCCGCGCTTCTGGAGTGTCTCGTCGGCGTGGAGGAAGTCGAGCACCCGCCGGGCGAGCCGGTCGACCTTCCAGATGATGACGGCATCGAAGTCACGAGCAGCCAGCAACGACTTCCAGCCCTGACGCTCCTCAGGCCTGTTGACGGTTGCCGAGACGCCATCATCGACGAACTCGCCGGCAACCTCCCACCCACGGGCCTCGGCATAGCGGCGGCAGGACTGGAGCTGCCGCGCAATCGAGACGGACTCTTCCTTGGTGACACTGAGCCGGGCGTACAGAACGCAGCGGCGTGCTTGTTTGAGATTCATCCCGCCAGTTCAGCGGCCCTTTTCGACGTCGTGCGACCTCACTCTTGCAGGCGAAGGGCACCCTCGGCCTCATCGCGACCAACACCGTCGCACAGGGCGACTCGCGCGAGGTCGGACTCGACGCGATGGTCGCTGACGGGTTCACGATCACCCGTGCGATCCAGAGTCGCCCGTGGCCATCCGCCAGCGCCAACCTGGAGTATGCCGCCGTGTGGGGCGCCACCGGACCAGTTGCCGACTTGGTTCCGCGGACGGCCGACGGGGTCGATGTTCAGCGAGTGAGCACGCTTCTCGAACCCGCCGGTCGCGTGGAAGGGGTCCCTGCCCGCTTGAACGAGAATGACGGGGTCTCGTTCATCGGCTGCTACACGCTCGGCATGGGGTTCGTTCTCGATCGTGACGAGGCGCAGGAGTGGATTGCCGCCGATCCACGCAATATTGAGGT
>NZ_JBDIAB010000088.1:0-11242 GCF_039812165.1 Microbacterium sp. | reverse complement strand
CAAGCAGTGGCGCGGCATCGCGATGCGCTCCGACAAGCTCCTCCGCAGCTACCGAGCTGCAGTCAGCCTCGCCACCACGCTCATCTGGATCAAATCAGACTTGATCAACACGCCCTAGGCGTCCTCCTCGCCGGTCTCGTTCCACCAGCGCACCGAACGCACCTTGGGGTCGAGCCCCAGTCGTTGCACGATACGCTCCAGCACGTCGACTCGTGCGCCGGGCGGGGCCGCCAGCTCGGCGCGCAGCGTCACCGACTCCTGACGCGACTTCGACGCCGTGATGGCGCGCAGGGTCATGTCGGCGTTCGCGATCGACTGCACGAGGAGGCCCCGGACGATATGCTCGCTCTTCTCCCCCGCGACGACCTCGAACGTGTACTCGTCCGACTCCGTCGACGCGCGCTCACGCGTGCGCAGCAGCGCACGAGTCAGGGGCCGCAGCACCGTGTTCGTCGCGATCACCCCGAACGCTCCGGCCAGAGCCAGCAGGAACAGCCCCGCGCCGGCCAGCGACCCCACCGCCGCCGAGCACCAGAGCGTCGCGGCCGTGTTGAGACCCCGGACGTTCAGGCCCTCGCGCATGATGACGCCCGCACCGAGAAAGCCGATGCCCGACACCACCTGTGCGGCGACCCGCGTCGGATCGGCCACCTCGCTGCCGAAGCTGAAGCCGCCGAGCACGACGAAGAGCGCGGATCCCGCCGCCACCAGCGTGTTCGTGCGCATACCCGCCATGCGCGAGCGCCACTGCCGTTCCAGGCCGATCGCCGCGCCCAGACCGAGCGCCACGGCAACCCGGACGAGGAGCTCGAGCGACTCGTGATCGAACTGCATCAGGCTGCAGCCGCGTCGCGAAGGCGCCGCCGTGCCGCACGTCGTTCGGCCTGCCGCACCGGATCCGGCACGGGCGCCGCCATGAGCAACGATTGCGTGTAGGGATGCCGGGGGTCGCCGGTCACCTGTTCGCAGTCGCCCTCCTCGACGATCTCACCGCGATACATCACCGCGACGCGATGACACATCCGGCGCACCACGGCGAGGTTGTGGGAGATGAACAGATATGCCGCGCCGGTCTTCTCCTGCATCTCGATGAGCAGGTCGAGAACGCGCGCCTGGGTGGACAGATCCAGCGCGCTGGTGGGCTCGTCGCACACGATCAGCTTCGGGTCCAGGGCGACCGCGCGCGCGATCGCGATGCGCTGACGCTGTCCGCCGGAGAACTCCCGCGGCGAGCGCAGCGCCGATCCCGCCGGCATGCCGACCGCGTGCAGCAGGTCGTGGATGCGAGCCACTGCGTCCCGCTGCGGCACGCCGCGCGCTCGCAGGGGCTCGGCGAGGATCTCGCCGATCGACATCGCGGGGTTCAACGACGAGTACGGATCCTGGAAGATCACCTGAAGGTCCGCGGCCAGACCGCGCCGCTGCGCCTTGCTCATGCCCTGGATCTGCCTTCCGTCGAAGGTGATCGTCCCTCCGGTCACCGGAGCGAGTCCGAGCACGGCGCGACCGAGCGTGGTCTTCCCGGAGCCCGACTCGCCGACCAGCCCCATCGTCTCACCGGGCTTGATCGACAGCGAGACACCGTGCAGCACCTCGACGCTCGGTGCGCGCCAGCCGCGTCCGGGGAAGGCGACCGAGAGATCCGTCACGTCCAGCAGGTCTTCGCGCGAGTCGGTCATGCTCCCGCTCCTCTCTCGCGGTCGATCGTCGTTCGGGCCGGGGTTCCGTCGAGCGTCGATGCCAGCAGCGTCTTGGTGTATTCGTCGGTGGGATCCTCGAAGATGCCCTCGGCCGTGCCCATCTCGATCACCCTGCCGTCGCGCATGACGACGACGTCGTCGCAGAGGTCCGCGACGACGCCGAAGTCGTGCGTGACGAGGATCATGCTGAGACCGCGCTCGCGCTGCAGCTCCCGCAGCAGCTCTAGGATGTCGGCCTGGACGGTCACGTCGAGAGCGGTGGTCGGCTCATCGGCGATGATCAGGTCGGGGTCGCACGACATCGCGCCGGCGATGAGCACGCGCTGGGCCATCCCGCCCGAGATCTGGTGCGGGTAGGCCCGGAACACTCGTTCGGCGTCCGTGATGCCGACGCTCTCGAGAAGACGCAGCGACGTCGTCCTCGCCTCGGCGCGGCTCATGCCCTTCGCGGCGCGGAGCGGCTCGATGAGCTGATGCCCGATCGTGAAGTTCGGGTCGAGGTTGCTCATCGGCTCCTGCGGGATGTAAGCGATGCGGCGTCCACGGACCGACCTCACCGCGCCGGGAGCGAGCAGATCCCGCCCTTCGAAGCGGATGGAGCCGGAGAGCACGGTCCCTCCGCGCGGCAGCAGCCCGAGGATCGCCAGGGACGTCTGCGTCTTGCCGGAGCCGGACTCTCCGACGAGGCCCAGGACTTTGCCCTTCCGCACGTCGAAGCCGACGTCGGTGACGACCTCCTTGAACGAGCCGTCGTGCTGCGCGTAGCCGACCGTCAGGCGGGAGACGTGGCAGATGCTGTCCACCGGTACCGCGACGTCGTCTGCGGGCGACATCCGCTGCCCCTTCGTCGCGCCGACGCGGCGACGCACGTGTGTCTGCGGGTTGAACGAGTCGCGCACGACGTTGCCGAGCAGGATCAGGGCGCCGACGGTGACACCGATCGCGACGCCGGGCCACACCATGAGAAGCGGATCCGAGTAGATCGCGGTGAAGGCATCCTGCAGCATGCCGCCCCATGTCGGGGAGTCGGGGTCGCCGAGGCCCAGGAACTCCAGTCCGGCCTGAAGGATGATCGCGAGCCCCGCGATCGTGGCCGCGTGCACGACGATCGGCGCGCGCACGGCGAACAGCACGTGCCGTCCGATGATGCGGACGTCGGAAAGGCCGGAGACCTGCGCGGCGTCGATGTACAGCTCCTTGCGCACGGCGATGACCAGATTGCGCACCAGCCGGTAGAACGACGGTGCGACCATGACGCCCAGAACCGCCATGGTGACCATGGTGTTCGGTCCGACGACGGCGAAGAACGCCACGAGCACGATCTTGCTCGGGAGGATGAGGATCAGGTCGCTCACCCAGCCGACGACGGCGTCGAAGCGCCCTCGGTAGTAGCCGCCGACGAGTCCCAGCGCCACCCCGAGCACGAGCGACACGAGCACGGTGGTCAGCGCTCCGAGCAGGGTGAGCTGGGTGGCGAAGATCAGCCGGCTGAGCACGTCGCGACCGGCGTTGTCGCCGCCGAGGAGGTAGGTGCCGGTGCCGACGGGCGCATTCACCATGTTGAGGTCGGCACGACCGGGCGGGTTGGGGGCGATCCACGGCGCCAGGACGGCCACCAGCACGATGAGAGCCAGGATGCCGAGGGCTGTGACACCCACGGGATTGCGGAGGATCCGCGACACGATGCCCTGACGTCGCAGCGGCGCCGTCGTCTGGTCGAGTTCCGTTGCCAGCATCGCCGTGCTCATGCGAGCCTCGCCTTCGGGTTGATCCAGCCGTTGATGATGTCGATGGCGAGGTTCACCACGATCACGATGACCGCGGTGACGATGAGCACGCCCATGATGACGGGCATGTCGCCGCGAATGGTCGCGTTCACCCCGAGCAGGCCCAATCCGGGGAGGGCGAAGACCTTCTCGATCACGACGGCGCCGCCGATCGTGCCGATGAACTGCAGCGACAGGACGGTCAGGGCCGGAACGGCCGCCGCGCGCAGGACGTGGTTGACGATCACAGCGCGCTCGCCGAGACCGCGGGCACGGAGCGTGCGGACGAAGTCGCGTTCGAGGACGTCGATGGTGGCGCCGCGGATCTGCTGGGCCGTCGAGGCGATCCCCGCGAACAGGAGGGCCACGACCGGAAGGGTGATGCTCGCGAGCCACCCCGACAGAGAGTCCGCGAGCGGCACGTAGCCGGTGGCGGGGAACATGCCGAGCCCGATCGCGAAGACCACGACGAGGACGATGGCGATCCAGAAGTTCGGGAGGGCGACCCCCAGGACGCTCACGACCTGGATGATGCGGTCGACCGCGCCGCCGCGGATCGCCGCGGTCATTCCGAGCACGACGCTGACGATCCCGGTGAGCAGCACCGCCACCGTCACGATCGAGAGCGTGACCGGCAGACGGGTTCCGACGAGCTCCATGACCGATTCGGAGTTGAACCAGGAGTGTCCGAAGTCGCCGGTGAGCGCACGCGAGAGCCAGTTCCAGTACTGGACGAGGAACGGCTGGTCGATGCCCAGCTCCGCCTCCTTCGCGGCGATGGATGCCGCGTCCGCGTCCTGCCCGAGGATGCTGTGCGCCGCGTGCTGACCGCCGGCGAAGACCAGGGCGAACGCGATGAAGGAGATTCCGAGCATCAGCACGAGTCCGCCGGCGAGCCGGCGGGCGATGAACCCGATCATGCTGCCTCCTTTGAGGGTCGGGGCTCCGGGCCGGGGCGGTGATCCGCCCCGGCCCGGGCCGGTTCAGGAGTAGTTGCGGATCGCCGGGACGACGTTCTGCGGCTGGGGCGTCACCGATGTGCCGCTGCGGGTCGCGTAGATCGTGTCGGCGAAGGCGATCGGCGCGAACCAGGCGTTCTCGACGATGTACTCGTTGATCTGGTGCAGCGTGTCCACGTACTCGTCCTCGCTCGTCGCGGCGACCGCGGCGTCGATCAGCGCGGCGATCTCGGGCGTGGTCGAGTGACGGGGGTTCCAGGGGCCGGCGGGGCTCACGGACTTGTAGACATCGCGCCACTCGTTGCCCGAGCTCAGCTGCATGACGAACGTCGCGTAGTCACCGGTCTGCACGGTGGGGATGTAGGACTCGGCGGTGACCTTCGTCCAGTTGACGGTGACGCCGATGTCGGCGAGCTGCTGCTCGATGATGTCGTTGGTCGCTGCGAAGGCGGGCATGGAGGGCATGTCGATCGTGATGCCGTCCGGGTGACCGGCGTCGGCGAGCAGCTGCTTGGCCTTCTTCGGGTCGTACGGGTAGCGCTCATCGAGCTCCGCGAGGAAGGCGGCGCTCTGCTCGTTGAAGATCTGCGTGCTGGCGAGACCGCGCGTCAGCAGGACCTTCTCGACGAACGTCTCGCGGTCGAACGCGTGGTTGATCGCCTGTCGCACACGGACGTCCGCGAGCGCCGGGTTCTTGCTGCCGTCGCGGTCGGCCAGGATCAGGCCCTGCCAGTCGAGTCGGTGGACGTTGAGCGTGAGGCCGGCGCTCTCCGCCTGGGTCGCCGACTTGGCGTCCAGGAGCGCGCCGTCGATCTCTCCGGAGCGCAGCGCGTTGAGACGAGCCGTGGTCTCCTCCATCACCGTGATGGTGAGCCCGTCGTAGGGGAACGCGTCTGCGTTCCAGTAGTCGTCGTTGCGCTCATAGACGTATGTCGCGCCGGCGACAGACTTCGAGGCGTCGAACACGTACGGTCCGGAACCGACCGGCTCGGTCGCGATGCTCTCGCCGGTCAGCGCGGCCGGACTCGCCATGGCGCCGGCGACGGTGGTCAGGTAGTTGGTCAGACCCGGGTCGGGCTCGGTGAGGGTGACGGCCACGTGGGTGTCGTCGACGACCTCGATGCCGCTGACCGATGCGAGCATCGACGAGTTGCTGCCTCCTCCGTCGCGGAGATGCTCCATGTTCGCCTTCACGGCGGCGGCGTCGAACTTCTCGCCGTCGGTGAAGGTGACGTCATCGCGGAGGGTGAGCGTGAGCGTCGTGTTCGTGTCGTCGTACTCCCACTCCGTCGCCAGGTTGGGCTGGAGCTTCGCGTCCGTGTCGAGCAGCAGGAGGGTGTCGTAGACGGGCTGCCAGTACTGGACGAGGTTGCCCGTCTGCAGTTGAGAGGTGTCGAAGCTGTTGTTCGAGCTGGTCGCTGCGAGGCGGAGGGTCGCGGCCTTCGGCGCGTCCGTCTCGCCGGAGGAGCCGGAGCCTCCGGCACATCCCGTGAGCAACAGCGCGAGAACGGCCACAGACGCGAGTGAGAGCTTGCGCAAGGGGGTGTCCTTCCATCGGTCGGGCGATGCCGCCAGATGACGACACCGTCTTCAGGTGCCGCGCCCGTGGGTGGACATCACTTCCGGAGGGACCCTGACTTCGCCCTGAAGCTACACGAATCGTAAACTATCGTCAACTATTCGTTGTCCGGTGCACTCGTTCAGCGATGATCACGCACCGAGAGCACGAGCGGCCTGCCATCGCGAGACGGTGGCGTCGATGAACGCCGTGAACACCTCGACCACCGGCGGCCCCACCACACCCGGAGGCAGATCGGCCTGCAACGCGGCGCAAGCGACGGCTCCGTGGAACGCGAGCGCGATCTGCGCCGCCTCCCGCTCGATCTCGTCGGGGCTGAACTGCGGGATGTCGCCGTCGTCGACGGCCTCGCCGACGTGGCGGGTGAACGACGCGTGCGTCCGGCTGTAGCTCTGCACGACGTACGCGTGCGCGGGATGCCCGACCGTCGCCCCCTCCGACATCAGACTGGCGTGCAGCCGAGTCACGCCCGGATGCAGGGAGAAGTACTCCACCACCCGCGGAATCCCGCGGACGTATGCCAGCCCGCGACGATTGGGGCCGGCTTGGCGATCGACATAGGCGCGCCACTCGGAGAGATAGTGGTCCATCACCGCCATGAGGAGCTCCTCCTTGCTGGAGAAGTACCGCACGAGCGCAGCCGGTGAGACTCCGACGCGTTCGGCGACATCGCGCATCGTCCCGGCGTGGAAGCCGTTCTCCCCGAAGGTGACCGCGGCCTGCTCGATGATCGCCTTGCGTCGCTCGATCCCGACGCGGTAGGGACCTCGCTTGCCAGTGGGCTCGTCCATGGACTCATTCTGTCGCGAGAACGGTGCCGGATGCGACGTCGACCACACAAACGGAAGGCTCTTTGGGGATTGAATAGTTGTATCTGCTAAACTATTCACGACAGCGAGGAGCGCCATGGATCAGCACGAGACGCACGACGACACCCTCCGACTCTGGATGGTGCGGCACGGGCAGACCCTGTTCAACGAGCTCGGGCTCGCTCAGGGCTGGTGCGACTCCCCTCTGACCGACGAGGGACGCCGCGGCGTGACCGCTCTCGCCGACGAGCTCCGCGAGATCGAATGGAGCGGCGTCTACGCCAGCTCCAGCGAGCGCGCCGTGGACACGGCCGAGATGCTCCTCGAAGGTCGCATGCCCGTCGTGCGGGACTGGCGCTGGAAGGAGTTCAACTTCGGCGTGTGGGAGGCGCGCCCCAACGTCGAGATGATCGAGGCACTCCGCTCGTTGACCGATTCGGCCGACCCGCTCGTCGCGATGCGCGGCCTCCTGCGGGGCGATCACCCGGCTCTGGAGCGCGGCGAGAGCGGCGCGCAGTATGCGTCGCGGGTGAACGCGGCCATCGCCGACATCCGCGCACGTCACCGGTCCGGCGACGTCCTCGTCGTGACCCACGGGATGACGATCGGTGTGGCCGCCGCTCTCGCCGATCCGGACTTCGACTTCGGGCACGGCCAGGGCAACGCGACCTTCTCGCTCGTCGAGTACGCCGCCGACGGCTCCGCCTCCATCCGTGCCCACGGAGCCTCGTCGAGGAGCGTCCTCTCCATCGTCCGCTGACGGATGCCGGCGCAACCGGTCAACGCTCGACGGCGTCGGCCGCGACCAGACGGACGTCGTCCGGGGCGACCGCCAGCATCACGGGCGTGCCTGGAGTGAGGCCGAACGCGGTCACCGCCTCCACGGGCACGTCGGCGACGACGTCCGGCGACCGCGTGTGCACGCGGACCCCGGCCGGGGTCTGCTCCAGCCGCGACACACGTGAGACCCACCGGCCGGGTCCGGTCGCGGCGGGATCCGGCGCACCGGCATCCGCCCGGGCGATCCGGACCGCGCCGGGCCGGAACACTGCCGCGAGCGCACGCCCCTCTTCGCGCACCAGCGCCGCCGACGCCGGATCGGGCGTCGTCAGCGTCATGCCGCCGGCCGTCCAGGCTCCCCCGCGCGCCTCGCCGACCACGCGGTTCAGCCCCGCGATCGACGCGGCGAACGGCGTCGCCGGCGACGCGAGCACGTCGCGCACCGCGCCCTCCTGCGCGACGCGCCCGCTCTCGACGATCACGAGCCGATCGGCGAGCGCGGCCGCGTCGACGGCGTCGTGGGTCACGATCAGCGTCGTCGCACGCCGCAGGTGCGCCGCGAGCAGCGAGCGGATGCCGTCGGCCGTGACCTGGTCGAGCGCCGTGAGCGGCTCGTCGAGGAGCAGCGCGACCGGCTCTGTGACGAGGGCGCGCGCGAGCGCGACGCGCTGCTGCTGACCGCCCGAGAGGGCCGCGGGTCGGCGGTCGCCGGCCTCGGGCAGCCCGACGCGGGCGAGCCACTCGTCGGCCTCGCGGCGTGCGACGCCGCGGCTCGCGCCGCGGGCCCGCCGGCCGAACGCGATGTTGTCGCGCGCGGACAGGTGCGGGAACAGCCGCGGGTCCTGCCCGAGCAGCACGACGCCGCGCCGGTTGACCGGCACCTCGCCCGCCGGCCCCGACACGACGCGCCCGCCCACCCGGACGCTCCCCGAGGTCGGCCGCACGAGCCCCCCGATGGCGTGCAGCAGCGTCGACTTGCCCGCCGCGGACGGCCCCATGATCGCGACGGTCTCGCCGCGGCCGACGCGCAGGCGCACGTCGAGCCGGAACGCCCCGCGATCGACCCGCACGTCGGCGTCGAGGGCGACGGATGCCGCGTCCTCCCGTGCGGCCTCCCCTCGCGGCATCACGTCACCCCCTCCCGCCTGGCCTCGTGGCCGCTCGCGATGGCGGACACCGTCGCCGACACGCCGTGTGCGAGCACACGAGCGCGGCGCGTCCGCCCCGATCTCCGCCGCCGTGCCGGCCGGAGCCCGCGCGTCACCGGAGAGCCCCCGGACGCCAGGCCCGCACGAGGAGCAGCGCCGTGATCGCGGTGACCAGCAGCAGGAGCGACAGCGCGACGGCCGTTCCCTGGCTGACGCCGGAGCCGTTGAAGGCCGTGTAGATCGCCAGCGGCATGGTCTGCGTGACCCCGGGGGCGTTGCCTGCGAACAGCGCCGTGGCGCCGAACTCGCCGACCGCCCGCGCGAAGCACAGCACGACGCCGGCGATGAGCCCGGGCGCGGCCAGGGGCAGCGTCACGCGCCACAGGATCGTCCAGCGCCCCGCACCGAGCGACGCCGCGGTCTGCTCGTACCCGACGCCGGTGGTCCGCAGCGACCCCTCCAGCGCGAGGACGAGGAACGGCAGCGCGACGAACGACTGGGCCACGACCACGGCGGCCGTGGTGAACGGCAGGCGCAGCCCGACGTCGGCGAGCGCCTGCCCGATCCAGCCGCTGCGGCCGAACAGGAACAGCAGCGCGACGCCGCCGACCATCGGGGGCAGCACGAGCGGCACCGTGACCACGGCCCGCAGCACCGCCGCGACGCGCGGCCCGCTGCGTGCGATCAGGAGGGCGAGCGGGACTCCGAGGACGACGCAGACACCGGTGGCGACGGTCCCGGTCGCGACCGACAGGCCGAGCGCCGACAGCGCCACCGGCGAGGTGATGTCACTCCACAGCGTCGACCAGTCGACGCGCCCGACGAGGGCCGACAGCGGCACGACCAGCAGCGCCAGCCCCAGGACCGCAGGCACGGCGAGGACGGGCGGCACGAAGCCGCCCGTCCTCGCCCGGCGGCTCACGGGGCGCCGAAGCCGTGCGCCGCGAGCACCCGCTTCCCGTCGGCGCCGAGCACGAAGGCGACAAACGCGCTCGCCGCGTCGGGGTTGCCGCTCCCGGTCAGCGCGCCGATCGGGTAGCGGTTGACGACCTGGCCGGCCTCGGGCGGCACGATCGCCTCCACGAGGTCGCTGCCGGCGGCATCCGTCGCGTAGACCAGACCCGCGTCGGCGTCCTTCGACTCGACCTTGGTGAGCACCGCCGTCACGTTCTGCTCGAAGCTCGCCGGGGTCACGCTCACGCCGACGAGGTCGAGGAGCTTCTGCGACGCCGCGCCGCACGGCACCTCGACCGCGCACAGCACGGTCGTGACCGAGGGGAGGTCGTCGAGATCCTGGACGTCGGCGGGGTTGCCCTCGGGCACGGCGATGACGAGCGTGTTGGTGGCGAACAGCTCGGGGCTCTCGACGAACGCGGCGACCTTGTCCATGTTGGCCTCGTCGGCCGACGCGAACACGTCGACCGGCGCGCCCTCGAGGATCTGCGCGGCGAGCGTGCTCGAGCCGTCATAGACGATCGGCTGCACGTCGACGCCCGGGTGCGCCTTCTCGAAGTCCTCGGCGAGCTCGTCGAAGGATGCCTTCAACGACGCGGCCGCGTAGATCGTGAGGGTCCCGTCGAGGGTGTCCTCGTCGGTGGCGGTGGGCGTGGGCGTCGGTGCGGCGCTTCCGCCGCTGCACCCGGTCAGGGCGAGCGCGGCGGCGACGGCGGCAGCGGCGACGGCGTGGCGGATTCTCATCTGACGCTCCTCGGGGTCTCGACGATGACGTTGGTGGCCTTGATGACGGCGACGGCGAGCGATCCCGGCTCCAGCGCCAGGTCGCGCACGGCCTCGGCCGACATGAGCGAGACGACGCGGTGCGGGCCGGCCTGGATGTCGACCTGCGCCATCACGCCGTCGACCTGCACGCGCGTGACGAGGCCGACGAAGCGGTTGCGGGCGCTCGAGAGCACGTCGGTGGGGTCGCCGGGGGCGCGGGCCAGCTCGACCGCGTGCGCGGCGAGCGCGGCGCCGGGAATGGTCGCGGGGGTCTCGCCGGTCGTGGGCAGGATGCCGTGATCCACCCAGCGCCGGACCGTGTCGTCGCTCACGCCGAGCAGCCGTGCCGCCTCGGACAGCCGGTAGTTCTCCATGCCGTCGACGCTACACCGCACCTTCGGAGACGTCGCCGGGCTTATTCCGCACCTGCGGGAACCGGCCTGCTCGACCGCGCCACGGCATCCCACCAGATCAGGAGATCTGACGGCAACAGGACGATCCGCGGGAAACGGTCCTGTCCCGGTCAGATCTCCTGATCTGGGGCGCGGGTGAGGCGGATGCCGGCAGGGTACGGGTTCCGGCGGGAGCGGATGCCTGGCGGGGGCGGATGCCTGGCGGGGGCGGATGCCGGCCGCGGCGGATGCCGGCAGGGCACGGGGTTCCGGCGGGGGCGGATGCCGGAGCGCCGGGATAATCACGCCCCTCGCCGGAGCCCGCCGGAAGGGTCGGGGTTACGCTGAGCAGATGCCCCTTCCGCCCCTCGTCGAGCCCGTCGCGGCGCT
>NZ_JBDIAB010000087.1:0-11331 GCF_039812165.1 Microbacterium sp. | reverse complement strand
CGCTCGTAGACTCGACGGGTGCCCGTCACCAGCCCCTACGCCTCGCGGCTCGCCCGCATCCCGGTCGAGCGTCACGAGGTCGAGGTGCTCGGCGGGACGACCGCGTACTGGGCGTACGGCCCCGACGACGCGGGGACGACGATCGTCGCGGTGCACGGATTCCGCGGCGAGCATCACGGACTGGAGCCGGTGGTCGCCCACCTCCCCGGCGTGCGCGTCGTCATGCCCGACCTGCCCGGCTTCGGCGAGACCGCGCCGATCCCGGCCCGCACGCACGACCTCGCCCTCTACGTGGAATGGCTGCGCGCCTTCGCAGCGGCCGTGGCGCCCGGCGCCGACATCCTCGGGCACTCGTTCGGGTCGATCGTCGTGGCCGCCGCCGTCGCGGACGGCCTCGAGACGCCGCGCGTCGTGCTCGTCAACCCGATCGGTGCACCCGCGCTGGAGGGACCCCGCGGCATCCTGACCCGTCTCGCGGTCTTCTACTACTGGGCGGGCGCGCGCCTGCCCCGCCGCCTCGGCGAGGCAGTCCTGCGCAGCCGCGTCATCGTGCGCGTCATGAGCGCGTCGATGGCGAAGACGCGCGACAAGGAGCTGTTGCGCTTCGTCCACGAGCAGCACGACACCTACTTCTCGCGCTTCGCCGACCGCGACGTGCTGCACGACGCGTTCGTCGCCTCGGTCTCGCACGACGTGCGCGAGTTCGCGCCGCGCATCGCGCAGCCGACTCTCCTGGTCGCGGCGCAGAAGGACGACATCACGCCGATCGAGAAGGAGCGCGAGCTCGCCCGGATCCTCCCCGACGCCGAGCTCGTCGAGATCCCGGACGTCGGACACCTCATCCACTACGAGACGCCGCGGCCGGCGGCCGACGCGATCGCGCGGTTCCTCGGGGAGTCACTATGACGACGGCGCGGCGATGATCGTCGAGTTCGAGGGCGACGTCTTCCGCTGGGACGCGCGCGCCGACTCGTCGTGGTTCTTCACGGCGCTGCCGCCCGAGCTGAGCGCCGACATCCGCGAAATCCCGCGCCCATACCGGGGCTTCGGGTCGGTGCGCGTGCGCGCCCGCATCGGCGGGTCGGAGTGGTCGACGTCGATCTTCCCCGACGCGGAGCGCGGCGCCTACGTGCTGCCGCTCAAGCGCGCGGTGCGCGACGCCGAGGGGCTCGTCGACGGGGGCCCGGTCGTCGTGCGGCTCGAGGTGCTCGACGGCTGAGGGCGGACCGTGACGATCGTGCCGGCATCCGTCGCCGCCGGCGGGCCCTAACGCTCCTCGCGCCGCGCCTCGGCGATCAGGGGACGGATGCGGTAGGCGATGACCTCGTCCATCACGAGCGACGTCTCGGTGCGCTCGACGCCGTCGATCGCGAGGATGCGCGCGTCGACCTCGAAGAGGTGCTGCGTGTCGCGCGCGACGGCGTGCACGAGCAGGTCGATCTGGCCGCTCAGGCCGTGCGCCTGCACGACCTCGGGGAGCTGCGCGAGCTCGCCGGTGATGCGCGGCAGGTCGGCCTGGCGCACGGTGACGCTGATCATGGCCTCGATCGGGAAGCCCAGCGCCCGCGGCGACAGCGATCGCTCGTAGGAGAGGAGCGCCCCGGAGCGCTCGAGGCGTCCCATGCGCGCCTGCACCGTGTTGCGCGACAGTCCGAGCCGCTCGGCGAGCGCGACGACCGTGGCGCGGGGGTCGTCGGCGAGCGCGTCCAGCAGTTCGAGATCGACCCGGTCCAAGGCTCCCATATCGCCCAACAATAGCACTCAGGCCCCTATTCGGCTTGGCAACATGCTCAATTATCACGCGCAAGCTTGAGCCAGATGCGATTCGGACGTACCCTCGCCTCACAGCCGGCGACGACGCCGTGCGGGAACGGCGTCCCCGTTCACGAGATGGGGAGGCGTGACCTGAAGGGACGAGACGATGCACACCCTGAGCACCGCACCGGAACTATCCACAGACCTCGACGCGATCGCGCGCGTCCTCACCCCGGACGGCGCACGGATCGCCGACCACGACCTCGACCCGTGGCTCACCGACCTGGACGTGCCGCTCGTGCAGGCGCTGTACCGAGACATGGCGGTCACCCGTCGCGCCGACACCGAGGGCGTCGCGCTGCAGCGGCAGGGCGAGCTCGGACTCTGGGCCCCCGCGCGCGGCCAGGAGGCCGTGCAGGTCGGCACCGCTCGCGCGTGCCGCCGCGACGACTTCCTGTTCCCGAGCTATCGCGAGCTCGGCGTCGCGCTCGTGCGCGGCGCGCAGCCGCGCGACACGGTGCTCGCGTGGCGCGGCGAGGAGCACTCGACCTACGACCCGTACGAGCTCAACCTCGCCAGCACGCAGATCATCGTCGGTGCGCAGGGCCTGCACGCCGTCGGGTACGCGATGGGCATCCAGCGCGACGGCGCCGACCAGGTCGCGGTCGCGTACTTCGGCGACGGCGCGTCCAGCCAGGGCGACATCAACGAGGCGCTCGTGTTCGCCTCCTCGTTCCAGGCGCCGGTCGTGTTCGTGTGCTCGAACAACCAGTGGGCCATCTCCGAGCCGGTCGGCGTGCAGGCGCGGTTCCCGATCGCAGGCAGGGCGCCGGGCTTCGGCATCCCGAGCCTGCGAGTGGACGGCAACGACGTGATCGGATGCCTCGCCGCGATGCGCTGGGCCCTCGATCACGCCCGACGGGGCCGCGGTCCGGCGTTCCTCGAGGCGATCACCTACCGCATGGGCCCGCACACCACCTCGGACGACCCGACCCGCTACCGCGACGCCGCCGAGGTGGAGGGCTGGGGCCGGCGCGACCCGCTCGCCCGCGTGGAGGCGTGGCTGCGGAGCAAGGACGCGTTCGACGACGAGTTCACCGGATCGGTCGCCGCGGCGGCCGACGACTTCGCCGCGGGCATGCGGTCGGCGGCGCTCGGCGCGCGGTCGCGTCCGCCGATCGGCGTGTTCGACGGCGTCTACGCCGAGCCGCACCGCGGTCTCGACGAGCAGCGCCGCGAGTTCGCCGCGTACCTGGCCGGCTTCTCCGACGAGGAGGTGCCGTGATGGCCGAGCTGACGATGGGCAAGGCGCTCGGCGCGGGCCTGCGGCGCGCGATGGCCGACGACGACAAGGTGCTCGTGATGGGCGAGGACGTCGGCCGCCTCGGCGGCGTCTTCCGCGTCACCGACGGCCTGCTCGACGCGTTCGGCGCGAAGCGCGTCATCGACACGCCGCTCGCCGAGTCCGGCATCGTCGGCACCGCGGTCGGTCTCGCGTACCGCGGCTTCCGCCCGGTCGTCGAGATCCAGTTCGACGGCTTCGTCTATCCCGCCTTCGACCAGATCGTGTCGCAGGTCGCGAAGCTGCACTACCGCACGCGCGGCAACGTGCGCATGCCCCTGACCATCCGCGTGCCGTGGGCGGGCGGCGTCGGCGCCGCCGAGCACCACTCCGAGTCGCCCGAGGCGTACTTCGTGCACACCGCGGGCCTTCGCGTGGTCGCGGTGTCGAATCCGCAGGACGCGTACACGATGCTGCGGCAGGCGATCGCGTGCGACGACCCCGTCGTGTTCTTCGAGCCCAAGCGGCTCTACCACACCAAGGGCGAGGTGACGCTCGACGCCGACATCGCCGACGCGCCGCCGATGGGCCTCGCGCGCGTCGTGCGCGAGGGCTCCGACGTCACGCTCCTCACCTACGGCGCGCAGGTGACGACGGCGCTGGATGCCGCGATCGCCGCCGAGGACGACGACATCTCCCTCGAGGTCGTCGACCTGCGCTCGCTGTCGCCGGTCGACTACGACACCGTCACGGCGTCGGTCCGCAAGACCGGACGCGTCGTCGTCACCCACGAGGCGCCGCGCGAGGCCGGGGTGGGCGCCGAGCTGGTCGCGAGCGTGACGGAGAGGTGCTTCCACTACCTCGAGGCGGCGCCGCAGCGTGTGACCGGCCACGACATCCCGTACCCGCCCGCGAAGCTGGAGAAGCACCACCTGCCCGATCTCGACCGGATCCTCGATGCCGTGGACCGCGTGCTCGACCGCCCGAACAGCCTGTCGGGGGTGGAACGATGATCGCCGAGTTCCGCCTGCCCGATCTCGGCGAGGGGCTCACCGAGGCCGAGGTCGTGCAGTGGCTCGTCGCCGAGGGCGACACCGTCACGCTCAACCAGCCGATCGCCGAGGTCGAGACGGCCAAAGCCGTGGTCGAGCTGCCGTCGCCGTACGCGGGCACCGTGACGGCGCTGCGCGCCGAGGCGGGCGACACCGTCGCCGTCGGCGACGCCCTCCTCGCGTTCGAGGTCGCCGCGGCACCCGAGGGCGCCGCGCCGCGGACCACCGCGACAGCGGCGGCCGCTGAGGCGGTGCCGCCGACCCTCGTCGGCTACGGCGCCGCGCCGAGAAGCACCGAACGTCCCAGGCGACGGTCGCGCCAGCGCGCCTCCGGGGAAGCCGTCGCCGCGGACACGGCGGTGCTCGAGGCGGCTCCGCACGACGCGCTTCCGGCCGACCAGCCCGCCGACGCGCGGCACGAGCGGCCACGATCGACGCCGCCCGTGCGCAAGCTCGCGAAGGAGCTCGGCGTCGACCTGGCGCTGGTCGAGGCATCCGGGGTGGCCGGCGTCATCACGCGCGCCGACGTCGAGGCGTTCGCCGAGCGCAGCGCCGCACTGTCTCCCGCGGGCGCGCCCGCGCTCGCGCGAGCCGATCGACGCGACGTCGAGGCGGTCGGCCCGGCGATGGGCGAGACCGACGGCACGGGCGAGACGCGCGTGCCGATCCGCGGGGTCCGCAAGCGCACGGCCGAGGCGATGGTGCGAAGCGCGTTCACCGCGCCGCACGTGACGGTCTTCCTCACCGTCGACGTCACCGAGACGATGCGCCTGATCGCCGCGCTGCGCGACGACCCGGCCCTCGGCGGGCACCGCATCGGCGTCCTCGCCGTCGCGGCCAAGGCCGTGTGCCTCGCGCTCGGGCGCCATCGTGAGCTCAACGCGCACTGGGACGACGAGGCCGGCGAGATCGTGCAGTACGACCGCGTCGGCCTCGGCATCGCCGCCGCGACCCCGCGGGGGCTCCTCGTGCCGGTCGTGCACGGTGCCGACGCGCTCGCGCTCGACGAGCTCGCCGACGCGATCGGCGCGCTCGCCGAGGCCGCCCGCGCGGGGCGTGCGACGCCCGCACAGCTGGGCGGCGGCACGTTCTCGCTCACGAACTTCGGCGTCTTCGGAGTGGATGCCGGGACGCCCATCCTCAATCCCGGAGAGACCGGCATCCTCGGGCTCGGGGCGGTGCGGCGGCAGCCGTGGGAGCACGAGGGCGCCGTCGCGCTGCGCGACGTCATGACCCTGAGCCTCTCGTTCGACCACCGCGTCGTCGACGGCGAGCAGGGCTCGCGGTTCCTGACCGAGGTCGCCGGCATCCTGCGCGAACCCGGCCGCGCGATGCTGCTGCGCTGACGCGGCCGCGTCGACCCCCGGGTGGTCGCGGCATCCGGCCACCAGATCAGGAGATCTGGCGAGCACAGGACGATTCGCCGCGTATCGTCCTGTCTCCGTCAGATCTCCTGATCTGGGGCGCAGCGTCGGCCGGATGCGGCGGTCGTCAGCGCTCGCGCTCCTTGGGGTAGAAGAGCCCCAGGCCGTGCTTGTGCAGGATGTGGTACGCGTCGGCGTACGTGGTCTCGGCGGTGAGGTCGCTCTCGGAGCCGTAGCGGGCGAGCAGCAGACCGAGCAGACCCCGCCCGGGCGGGCTGATCGGCTTGTGCCTGTGTTTGCCGGCGTGCAGGTCCTCGAGCTCGTCCTCCTCGTTGTTGGGCGGCACCCACATGGGGTGGACGGCCGGCCACGTGGCGGGGTCACGGGGCTCCTGCAGGTTCACGACCGAGAACAGGTCGTTCGCCGACGCGTCGCGGCGCGTGAGGGGCTTCAGCCCGTACAGTCTCGAGAGCGTCGCGATGACGGCGCCGTGGTGCATCTCGTCGTGGACGATCGTGCCGGCCTTCGTGTACGCCGACACCGCGATCGTGGGGACCCGCAGTCCGAGACGGTCGAAGGCGAAGTCCATCTCGCCGGGCTGCTCGTCGATGGTCGGCGAGATCGCGTCCGGCGGCGGCATGTGGTCGTAGGTGCCGCCGTGCTCGTCGAAGGTGATGAGCAGCAGCGTGTTCATCGCGTTCGACCCGTCCGCCTTCTTGCTGAGCTTGATCGCCTCGTAGACGCTCGCGATCAGGTGCTCGCCGGCGCGGACATCCGACACGGCAGAGTCGACCACCATGCGCCCGTCGACCTCGGTGGAGCGGTACACGCCGAACGGCGGGTGGAAGTCGTTGTGGTTGAACACCATGCGGGGCTCGATGAACGCGTAGGCGGGGAGCCTGCCTTCGCGCGCGTCCTGGTAGAACTCGGACATGTAGCCGAAGCGCTCGGTGCGCCAGTACCTCTCCAGCACCGGAGCGTGCATCACGCCGGTGAGCGAGACCAGTTGCAGCTCGTCGAAGTAGATCTTCCACGAGATGCCGGCCTCTTCGAGCCGGTTGAAGATCGTCGGCACCTCCGGGGCGTCGAGCCACTTCTGGTAGCCGCCCGCGTGCGTGTTCGTGACGTAGCCGTGCGACGTCGACGCGTGGAAGAACGACCGGTTGCAGTACGTCTGCGAGGGGACGGCGGCGAACCAGGCGTCGAACACCGCGAACTCGCGCGCGAGCGTCGACAGCACCGGCAGCTGATCGGGGGAGAAGCCGCCCATGATCTGGGCGACCTCGTCGTCGTGCGGCACCTGACCCAGGCGCAGCCGCTCGAGGTTGTTGCGGTAGTCCTGCAGGAATCCGCCCATCGTCGGGTCGGCGCCGGCTCGGGGGGCGTTGTAGGGCGCGGCCATCCAGTCGACCTGGGCGGTGCGGTTCGACGCCGGCTCCACCGTGCCGAACAGCTGGGTGTTGACGTGCGGATACTCCTCGCCCGGGTCGGGGTTCGGCTGCCCCATCACGACGTCCGTCGCACCCGAGTAGACGTGTGCGGCGACGGTGAGGCCGGTGTCGTCGGTGTTCGCGTAGTCGCCGAAGGCGAGGCCGTCGAACGTCTCGCCCTCGGGAAGCGTGTCGGGCGTGTACAGCCAGCCGAGAAGGTTGTCGAACGAGCGGTTCTCGCCCATCAGCACGACGACATGGTCGAAGCCCGGCTCGTGGCGCGGCGGCAGCGCGAGGTAGTCGGAGGCGCCCGCGCGATACCCGAGCGTGTGCCCGATCGAGGCGCCCGCGGCGGCTCCCACGCCTCCGCCGACGACGAGCCCGGCGGCGGTCAGCCCGCCGAGCTTGAGGAACTCGCGGCGGGACTGCTCCTGGTCGTGGGCGGCGGCGGGGTCGTCCTCGGCCGACGTCTCACGGTTCTTGCGTGCCATCGTCGTCAGGGTAGCCGCTGCTGCGGCTCGTCAGGCGGCCAGCGCGGCGCGCGCCATCGATTCGAGGATGCCGCGCACCGCGCCGTCCGGGAGGGCGTCGCCGACGCCGCGCAGGCTGTACGACGTCGAGTTGATGAGCCCGAAGTTCGCGTGCGCGCGGACGCGCAGGTCGTCGCGCGGACGCTCGGGATGCAGCTGCGCGAGCACGTCCACCCACAGCGCCACGTAGGTGCGCTGGAGCGTCCGCACCGTGCGCCGGTCGGCGTCGCTCAGGCTCCCGAGCTCGCGATCGTGCACGCGGATCACGTCGGCGCCGCTGAGCGCGAAGTCGACGTGGAACGCGATGAGCCGGTCGAGCCGCTCGGTCGGGTCGGGGGTCTCCTCCTCGACGGTGCGGCCGCCGTCGAGGAGCTCTTCGCTCACGCGCACGAGGATCGCGCCCAGGAGCGCCCGCTTGCTGGAGAAGTGCCGGTAGATCGCCGGCCCGGTGACGCCGACGGAGGCGCCGAGGTCCTCGAGGCTCACGCCGTCGAACCCGCGGGCGGCGAACAGCCGTGCGGCCTCGCGCAGGAGGGCGGCCTGACGGTCGGCCTTCGCCCGTACGCGCGGGGTTCGCACACTGCCGTCGGTTGCCATGTCGGGGGTCCTCGCTACCGTGGTCTTGGTTAACATATACTAACTGGTGGAGCGGATCGCCGCGAATGCGGTCCACGCGCAGCGATGAGGCGGCCATGGCGCGAGCAACGGGTGTGAGCGGCGACACTGCCGCACGGAGCGGCGAGGCTCAGCGTACCGCCGCCGCGGGCCTGCGGGCACGCCTGGCCGCGGCATCCGTCGGCGGGCCCGTCTCGTCGCGCGAGCGGCACGTCGCGCGCGGCAAGCTGCTGCCCCGTGAGCGCGTCACGAGGCTGCTCGACGAGGGGAGCCCGTTCCTCGAGATCGCGCCGCTCGCGGCCGAGGGAGTGTACGGCGGCGACGCCCCCGGCGCGGGGCTCATCGCCGGGATCGGCCTCGTGCACGGCCGCCACGTCATGGTCGTGTGCAACGACGCCACCGTGAAGGGCGGCACGTACTACCCGCTCACGGTCAAGAAGCACCTGAGGGCGCAAGAGGTCGCCCTGGAGAACCGGCTGCCGTGCGTGTACCTCGTCGACTCCGGCGGCGCCTACCTGCCGCTGCAGGACGAGGTGTTCCCCGACCGCGACCACTTCGGCCGCATCTTCTACAACCAGGCGCGCCTCTCGGCCGCGGGCATCGCGCAGATCGCCGCGGTGCTCGGCTCGTGCACGGCCGGCGGCGCGTACGTCCCCGCGATGAGCGACGAGACCGTCATCGTGCGCGAGCAGGGCACGATCTTCCTGGGCGGCCCGCCGCTCGTCAAGGCCGCGATCGGCGAGGTCGTGACGGCGGAGGAGCTCGGCGGCGGGGTCCTCCACGCCACGCGCTCCGGCGTCGTCGACCACCTCGCCGACGACGACGAGCATGCGCTGGAGATCGTCCGCGACATCGTGGCCACGCTGCCGCCGCCGCTGGCACCCGCGTGGGAGGTCGCGGCGACGGTGCCGCCCGCCCGCGCCGCCGACGACCTCTACGACCTCGTCCCCGTCGACGTGAACCAGCCGTACGACGTCCGCGACGTCATCGCGTGCCTCGTCGACGGCGGCGAGCTGCACGAGTTCAAGCGCGAGTACGGCGAGACGCTCGTCACCGGCTTCGCGCGCCTGCACGGCCACCTCGTCGGGATCGTCGCGAACAACGGCATCCTGTTCGGCGACTCGGCGCGCAAGGGCGCCCACTTCATCGAGCTGTGCGATCAGCGCGGCGTGCCGCTGCTGTTCCTGCAGAACATCTCCGGCTTCATGGTCGGTCGCGAGGCCGAGGCGGCGGGCATCGCGCGGGACGGCGCCAAGATGGTCACCGCGGTCGCGACGACGCGTGTGCCGAAGCTCACCGTCGTCATCGGCGGCTCGTTCGGAGCCGGCAACTACGCCATGTGCGGGCGCGCGTACTCGCCGCGGTTCCTGTGGTCGTGGCCGGCGAGCCGCATCTCGGTGATGGGCGGCGCACAGGCGGCGTCCGTGCTCTCGACGGTCAAGGGCGACCAGCTCGCCGTGCAGGGCCGGGAATGGGATGCCGCGGACCGCGCCGCCTTCGAGGAGTCGATCCGCGCGCAGTACGAGGAGCAGGGCGACCCCTACTACGCGACCGCACGGCTGTGGGACGACGGCATCCTCGACCCGGTCGACACGCGCGACGTGCTCGGTCTCGCGCTGGACGTCGTGTCGCGCACACCCCTTCCCGAGCCGCGCTTCGGCGTCTTCCGGATGTGATCGCGATGCCGCTGTTCCACACTGTGCTGGTCGCCAATCGCGGCGAGATCGCCCGGCGCGTGATCCGGACGCTGCGGCGCCTCGGCATCCGCTCGGTCGCCGTCTACAGCGACGCGGATGCCGGTGCCGCGCACGTGCGCGAGGCGGACGTCGCCGTGCGGATCGGGCCGGCCGGCGCTGCTGCCTCGTACCTCGACGTCGAGGCGATCGTCGCGGCCGCACGCGAGACCGGGGCGCAGGCGGTCCATCCCGGCTACGGGTTCCTGTCCGAGAGCGCGGCGCTCGCGCACGCGTGCGCGGCGGCAGGCGTCGTGTTCGTCGGGCCGGGCGAGGAGGCGCTCGCCGTCATGGGCGACAAGATCCGCGCGAAGGAGCGCGTCGCCGAGCACGGCGTGCCCACCGTGCCCTGGTTCAGCGCCGCGGGGCTCGACGACGCGACGATCGCGGAGCGCGCCGCGGCGATCGGGCTGCCGCTGCTGGTCAAGCCGTCGGCCGGCGGCGGTGGCAAGGGCATGCAGGTCGTCCGGGCGCTCCACGAGCTGCCCGCGGCGCTCGCGAGCGCGCGGCGGGTCGCCGCGGGGGCGTTCGGCGACGACACGCTCCTGCTCGAGCGCCTCGTCGAGCGACCCCGGCACATCGAGGTGCAGGTGCTCGCCGACGCGCACGGCCACGTGGTCCAGCTCGGCGAGCGCGAGTGCACCCTGCAGCGCCGCCACCAGAAGGTCGTGGAGGAGGCGCCGTCGCCCGTCGTCGACGCCGCGTTGCGGGCGCGCCTCGGCGAGGCCGCGTGCGCGGCGGCGCGGAGCGTCGACTACCGCGGCGCCGGCACCGTCGAGTATCTCGTGTCGGCGCACGCGCCCGACGAGTTCTTCTTCATCGAGATGAACACGCGCCTGCAGGTCGAGCATCCGGTGACCGAGCTCGTCGTCCGCGTCGGCGGCGAGGCCTTGGACCTCGTCGAGCAGCAGCTGCGGATCGCGGCGGGCGAGCCGCTCGCGTTCGGGCAGGGGGAGCTGCGCCTGTCGGGTCACGCGATCGAGGCGCGCGTCTACGCCGAGTCGCCGACGCGAGGGTTCCTCCCGGCCACGGGCGACGTGCTGCTGTGGCGTGCCGCGCCCGGCGTGCGGACGGATGCCGGCATCGAGTCCGGCATGGCCGTGACGGCCGACTACGACCCGCTGCTCGCGAAGGTCGTCGCCCACGGCGACGACCGTGCCGCCGCGCTCGAGCGCCTGGACGCCGCGCTCGCCGACACGGTGCTCCTCGGCGTCGACTCCAACCTCGCGTTCCTCCGGGAGCTGCTGGCCGAGCCGGCGGTGCGCGCCGGTGACCTCGACACGGGCCTGATCGACCGCCTGGTCGCGCGCGGCTCCGTCCCGGCGGCGATGCCCGACGCCGTGCTCCTCGACCTCGCCGCCGACGCCCTCCGGGCGCTGCGCGAGCGGACCCCGTCGAGCCGGGCATCGGCGCTGTGGGCCTCGCCGCCGGTGCCGGGGTGGCGGCTGGGCGGTCTCCACGCGGGTGCTCGCGTCCTGCTCCGCACCGACGACGACGCGATCGCGACGGGGCGGGTCGGGCCCGTGGCCGGGGGCGACGGCGACGTCCGCGTCGCCGCGGACGGCGCCGT
>NZ_JBDIAB010000086.1:0-11651 GCF_039812165.1 Microbacterium sp. | reverse complement strand
TCGTCGCTCTCGCCCCGCGCGGCGAGCCGTGCGCCCTGCGCGGCGCCGTGCTCCAGCCGCACGCGCACGGCGGAGGCCGACAGCGCCGCGACCACGAGCAGCACGACGAGGACGACGGCCGGCACCACCACCGCGAGCTCCGCGGTCACCGATCCGCCCTCGTGGCGCCATCCGGTCGGGCCGCGCTCGCCGAGCGGGCGCCGGATCATGCGACCGTGAGCGCGCGCCGCACCAGGTCGGTGAGGATGCCGCGCACCTCGTCGCTGCGCATGATGATGACGAGGAGGCCGGCGAACGCCACCGCCGCCATCGTGGCGATCGCGTACTCGGCGGTGGCCGCGCCGGACTCGTCGGCGAGCAGCCGCGCGGCGCGGCGGCGCGTGAGCCGAGGGAGGACCGTCGGTCGGGGTGCGGCGGCGGACCCGCTCGTCGCGGTCGGCCCGACGGAGGCCGCGGGGCGTGAGGGGTGGGTGTCGGTCATGGGGATGCTCCTTCTCGCGGATGGACGGTGGGCACGTTTCAGAGGGTCAGCACGCTCGAGCTCACGACGCTCAGGAGCATCGGCGCCACGCCGAGCGTCAGGAACGCCGGCAGCGTGCACACGCCGAGCGGCAGCAGCAGCCGCGACGACAACCGGGCGGCGCGCAGGCGCCCCTCGGTGCGAGACCGATGGCGGTCGAGGGCCGCGGCGCCGCGGAGCAGCTCGACGGCGGGAGCGCCCGCCGTGCGCGAGAGGGCCAGGATCGACGGGACGTCGGTCGAGAGGTCGTCATCGGTGGAGACGACGGCGTCGCTCCGTGCCGACCTCCGCCGACGCGGCGCACGCCGCGGATCGGCGCGTCCGGCCTCGACGTCGAGGGCACGGACGGCCTCCTCTGCCTCATCGACGACGGCGAGGGCGCGATCGATGGAGACGCCGCCGGTCAGGGCCACGGCGACGAGCTCGGCCCGCAGGCCGGGCACGGCCGACGGCGGCTGCGCGCGGCGCACGAGCCGCGCCGTCCAACGGTGCGCGGCCAGCATGAGCATGGCGCCGGCCAGCACGCACGCGACCCCGACCGGATGACCGAGCGTCCGGACGACGTCGAAGCCCAGAGCCGCCGACAGGGCGACCGCGACGAGCGGCAGCCACGCGATGAGCCGCGCGGTCGCGGCCGGCTCGGCCAGGGCGACGCGCACGTCGTCGCGCGAGGCCTCCGCCTCGCGCAGCGCCTCGGCGATCGTGCGCAGGCTGTGCGCGAGGGGCGCGCCCACGATCTCGGCCACACGCCACGCGATCGCGACGTCGCACCACGCGCCGCCCCCGCGGGCGATGGCGTCGCCGAGCGCGGCTCCGTCGGCGATCCGGGTCACGGCCGTGCGCGCGGCCGGATCGCCGCTCGTGGCCAGGTGCTCCCACGCGCGCCGGGGCGCGATGCCCGCCTGGAGCAGCACGGCGATCCGCTGCACCGACGCGGCGACGCCCTCGGCATCCGCCGCGGCGCCCTCCTCCCCCGACGACGGCCGACGGCGGAGCCCGAGCACGGGGCGCGGACGGCGCGGGGGCGCGGACGCGGCATCCCGCCCGTTCACGCCAGCTCCCGCACGCTCAGACGTCCCGCGACGACGACCGGCCGGGCGATGCCGACGACGCGACGGATGCCGTCGGACCGCCGCTCCACGTGCACGATCGCCCCGATCGCGCTCACGACCTGCCGCGCGACCGCGTGGTCGTCGAGGCCGGCGAGGGCGCCGAGGGCCTCGAGCCGGGCGGGCACGTCGCGGATGCCGCTGGCGTGCACCGTGCCCGCTCCGCCGTCGTGCCCGGTGTTGAGCGCCGTGAGGAGCTCGCGGACCTCCTCGCCGCGGCACTCGCCGACCACGAGGCGATCCGGCCGCATCCGCAGCGCCTCGCGCACGAGGCGCGCGAGCGGCACCGCGCCCGCGCCTTCGAGGTTCGCCTGGCGCGCCTCGAGCCGCACGTGATGCGGGTGCGCGATCCGCAGCTCCGCGACGTCCTCGATCGTGACGATGCGCTCCCCCGTCGGCACGAGCGAGAGGAGCGCGGCCAGCAGCGTGGTCTTGCCGCTGCCGGTCGCTCCGGTCACGAGCACGTTCGCGCGCTCGGCGACGAGGCGTCGCAGCCGCGCGACCATGACGTCGTCGACCATGCCGCGATGCGCCAGCTCGTCGAGAGAGGGGATGCCGGTCGCCGGGAGCCGGATGGAGATCGCCGTGCCGCCGCACGCCACCGGGGGCAGCACCGCGTGCACGCGCGCGCCGTGCTCCCAGCGCACGTCGACGCACGGCGTCGCGTCGTCGAGGTGGCGGCCGCCGATGCCGATGAGCGCGACCGCGAGGGCCCGCACCTCCGCCTCGTCGGCACGCCAGTCCGCCACGTGCTCGGCGCCGCGACCGCGATCGACGAACAGCCCGTGCGCGCCGTTGACGAACACGTCGGTGACGTCGGGGTCGGACAGGTGCGCGCGCAGGGGCGCCAGCACGGCGTGGTCGGGCAACGGACGCCGCGCACGGCGCGGCTCGGCGACGGCCCGATGCGGCAGCGGGGCCGCGGGCGACGCGCCCCGGCGCTCGCGACGCGACGCCGTGGCGACGGGACCGCCGTCGCGGGGCCGGACGACGAAGGGCTCGGACATGCGCTCGACGGTATGCGCCTCGCATCCGTCGTCGAGCGCGGAATCCGCGATCCGTGGAGAGCCCGCGCGATCGCCCCGTTGTGGAGGAGTCCGCGGCGCCGTCGTCCCCCGGGCGATTCCCTGACGAGCCCGGAAGAAAGAAGAGGGCGGCATCCCATGGGGGGGAATGGGATGCCGCCGCAGCAGCACCCCGTCAGGGGGGTGGAGATCGGGTTGCTGCAACGCCTGAATCTGAGTTCGGGCGCCGCTCAGCATACGCGGCACAGCGCTCGGTTTCAAACATGACGCGCGCACGTCGTGGCATCCGCCCCGCCCACGACCTACTATCGGCGGTGGAGACCCGCGTGCCACCAGCCTGTCGGCGCGCCTCCGAGCCGATCACACCGCAAGGGAGCGCGTCGTATGAGCAGCCAGATCGACCACCTGCTGGAGGAGACCCGGCGCTTCGCGCCATCGGCCGAGTTCGCCGCGCAGGCGGTCGCGACCGCCGACCTCTACGAGCAGGCCGCGGCCGATCGCGAGGGCTTCTGGGCCGCGCAGGCGCGGGCGCTGCACTGGCACACGCCGTTCACCGAGGTCCTGGACTGGTCGAACCCGCCGTTCGCCCGCTGGTTCGGCGACGGCGAGCTCAACGTCGCCTACAACTGCCTCGACCGTCACGTCGAGGCCGGCAACGGCGACCGCGTCGCGCTGCTGTGGGAGGGCGAGCCGGGCGACTCGCGCGCGGTCACCTACGCGGAGCTCACCGAGGAGGTGAAGCGGGTCGCGAACGTCCTCATCGGGCTCGGCGTCGCGGCGGGCGATCGCGTGGCGATCTACCTGCCGATGATCCCGGAGGCGGTCGCCGCGATGCTCGCGTGCGCGCGGATCGGCGCCGTCCACTCGGTCGTCTTCGGGGGCTTCTCGGCCGACAGCCTGCGCTCGCGCATCGACGACGCCGGAGCCAAGGTCGTGATCACCGCCGACGGCGGGCACCGCAAGGGCAAGGTGTCGGCGCTCAAGCCCGCCGTCGACCTCGCGCTCGGCGACCGGGGCGGGCTCGGCCCGCAGCAGACCGTCGAGCACGTGCTCGTCGTCCGCCGCGGCGGCAACGAGGTCGACTGGACGCCCGGCCGCGACCTGTGGTGGCACGACGTGGTGCCGGCCGCCTCCGCGGAGCACGAGGCGGCCGCCTTCCCGGCCGAGCAGCCGCTGTTCATCCTCTACACGTCGGGGACGACCGGCAGCCCCAAGGGCATCCTGCACACCTCCGGCGGCTACCTCACCCAGTGCACGTTCACGCATCGGAACGTGTTCGACCTGCGCCCCGAGACCGACGTGTTCTGGTGCACCGCCGACATCGGCTGGGTCACCGGCCACTCCTACGTCGTCTACGGGCCGCTGGCCAACGGCGCCACGCAGGTGCTGTACGAGGGCACGCCCGACACCCCGCATCCGGGCCGCTGGTGGGAGATCGTGCAGAAGTACGGCGTCACGATCCTCTACACCGCCCCCACGGCGATCCGCTCGTTCATGAAGATCGGCCGCAAGATCCCGCGACGGTTCGACCTGTCGTCGCTGCGGCTGCTCGGCTCGGTGGGCGAGCCCATCAACCCCGAGGCGTGGATGTGGTACCGCCGCATCATCGGCGGCAAGACCACGCCGATCGTCGACACCTGGTGGCAGACCGAGACCGGCGCGATCATGGTGTCGGCGCTGCCCGGCGTCACCGAGACCAAGCCCGGCAGCGCCCAGGTGCCCCTCCCGGGCATCTCGGTCGACGTCGTCGACGAGGACGGCACGCACGTCGGCAACGGCAACGGCGGCCTGCTCGTCATCACCGAGCCGTGGCCCAGCATGCTGCGCGGCATCTGGGGCGACCCGGAGCGGTTCGTCGCGACGTACTGGGAGAAGTTCCAGCGGCTCGGATACTACTTCGCCGGCGACGGCGCACGGCTCGACCGCGACGGCGACGTGTGGTTCCTCGGCCGGGTCGACGACGTCATGAACGTGTCGGGCCACCGCCTCTCGACCACCGAGATCGAGTCGGCCCTCGTCGGCAACGAGGCCGTCGCCGAGGCGGCGGTGGTCGGCGCGTCGGACGAGACGACCGGGCAGGCCGTCGTGGCGTTCGTGATCGTGAAGGAGTCGTACCTCGCCGAGCACTCCCCCGAGGGTCTCGCCGGCAGCCTGCGGCTCTGGGTCGGCGAGCAGATCGGGCCGATCGCGCGCCCCCGCGACGTCTACATCGTGGGCGAGCTGCCCAAGACCCGCTCGGGCAAGATCATGCGGCGACTCCTGCGGGACGTCGCCGAGGGTCGCGACATCGGCGACACGACGACGCTGGCGGATGCCGCGGTCATGAACGTCATCAGCGCACAGGTGCGCTGAGCCCCGGCATCCGTTCGACATCTGCCGAGTCACTGCCGAACCGTCGAGTCACCGTGGTGTCGCACAGTGACTCGGACCGGAGGCAGTGAGTCGGCGTCGTCGACCGAGGCTGCCCGCGAACTTTCAGCGGGCGGGGCGCTCGTCAGACGAGGCTGAAGACGACCTCGACCTCGACCGGCGAGTCCAGGGGCAGCACCGGCACGCCGACGGCGGAGCGCGCGTGGCGGCCGGCCTCGCCGAAGATCTCGCCGAGCACCTCGCTCGAGCCGTTGATGACACCCGGCTGCCCGGTGAACTCGGGGACGGATGCCACGAACCCGGTCACCTTCACGACCCCGCCGAGGCGGTCCACGCCGCCGGCGGCGGCGGCCGCGGCGGCGATCGCGTTCAGCGCGCTCTGGCGCGCGTAGGCCTTGGCGTCGGCCGGCGGCACGAGCCCGGGCCCGTCGCCCACCTTGCCGGTGGCGGGGAGGCTGCCCGCGACCATGGGCAGCTGCCCGGCCGTGTAGACGAGGTCGCCGTGCACCTTCGCCGGGACGTAGGCCGCCACCGGCGGCACGACCTCGGGCAGCTCGATGCCGAGCTCGGTCAGTCTCTGCGAGATGGTCATGTCAGCGCTCCTCGAACTGACGGGCGGCCTGAGCCGCGGCATCCAGGCCCGCGTTGGCGGCGGCACCGCCGCCGGACGGACGCTTGAGATAGGCCACCAGCCCGCCCTCGGGTCCGGGGACCACCTGGACGAGCTCCCACCCCTGCTTGCCCCAGTTGTTGAGGATGGCGGCGGTGTTGTGGATCAGCAGTGGGGTCGTGAGGTATTCCCACGTCGTCATCGAAGGCTCCCGGGATCGTCGCGGCACGGGGAGCCCCGAGCCCGCGCTCAGGTATCTCCCTTACGATCAACCCTATGCCTGAATCGAAACGGACGCCTGGCGGCGTCGCCGGCGGCCTCGCCGGTCTCGTGGGTCTGAGCGCCGTCGCGGGGATCCTCGTCACCGCGGCCGTGACGCCGGCCATCGCGGTTTCCGGTTACGCGGCCTCCAGCGCCATCTCGGTCTTCGACAACATGCCGAGCTATCTCGAGATCGACAAGCTCATGCTGCCGACCGAGATCCTCGCGAAGAACGGCGCCGGCGAGTACTACACGCTGGCGCAGTTCTACGACCAGAACCGCATCCCGGTCACCTCCGAGGAGGTCGCGCCCGTCGTCTACGACGCGCTGCTGTCGAGCGAGGACAAGAACTTCTATTCCCATGGCGGCATCGATCTGCTCGGCACCATCGGGGCCGTCGTCAGCAACATCCGCGGCAACGACACCCGCGGCGGGTCCTCGATCACGCAGCAGTACGTCAAGAACGTGCTGCAGCAGAGCTGCGAGCGACAGGCGAAGACCCAGGACGAGGTCGAGGACTGCTTCCTGCAGACCACGGTGTCCAGCGGCGCGCAGGGCATCGAGCGCAAGCTCCAGGAGATGCGCTACGCGATCCAGCTCGAGAAGCAGTACTCGAAGAACGACATCCTGATCGGGTACCTCAACATCGCCCACTTCGGCGGCACCGTGTACGGCATCGGCGCGGCCGCGCAGTACTACTTCGGCGTCAGCGCGAAGGACCTCACGATCGCCCAGGCGGCCGCGATCGCGGGCATGGTGCAGGAGCCCAACACCTACCGCCTCGACCGGCCGGACGGCACCTACTTCGACAAGAACGGCGTCGGCCACAACAGCGCGGCCGACGGCTACGCCGACACGAAGGACCGCCAGGAGTACGTGCTGTGGCGCATGTACAAGGACGGCAAGATCACCAAGGCCGAGTACGACGAGGCGATCGCCGCCCCCATCGAGCCGCACATCACGCCGCGCGGATCGGGGTGCCAGCAGGCCGGCGGCGCCGAGTTCTTCTGCGACTACGTCCGCACGATCATCACCGACGACCCCGCGTTCGGCCAGACCGCCGACGACCGCGCCGCCGCCCTCCGCCGCGGCGGCCTCAAGGTGTACACGACGCTCGACGTCGACCTCCAGCAGGCGGCGCTCAACGCGATGTCGATCATGCCGCCCACCGACCCCCAGCTCGACCTCGGCACGTCCGGCGTGCAGGTCGAGGCGGGCACCGGTCGCGTGCTGTCGATGGTGCAGAACCGCCTGTACAGCCAGGATCCCGACGTCCTCGCCGCCGACGGCAACTACACGGCGGTCAACTACAACGTCCGCGAGCAGAACGGCGGCGGCATCGGCCACCCGGCCGGCTCGACGTACAAGGTGTTCAGCCTCATCAACTGGCTCGAGCAGGGCCACTCCGTCAACGAGCAGCTCAACGGCCGCACGGGCACGAAGCGCATCGAGACGTGCGACGGCGCCACCCAGACCGTGCGCGCGGCCAACTCCCCCGGCTCGATCGGAAACTTCCAGAACAACCCGGGCTACAACGGCTCCGTCTACCGGTTCACGGTCGACTCGCTCAACTCCGGCTTCCTCGCGATGGCCGAGCAGATCTCGGTCTGCAGCACCAACCAGGTCGCCATGAAGATGGGCGTCATGCGCGGTGACGGCGGGCCGCTCGACGACCTGAACGTCGCCTACGACGTGCTCGGCTCGGCCAACGTCGCCCCGCTCGACATGGCCGAGGCGTACGCCGCGATCGCGGCCGGCGGCATCCTGTGCCAGCCGAAGGCGATCGACCGCGTGACCGACGCCGACGGCGTCGACCTGCCGCTCCCCCAGACGACCTGCACGCGCGTCATCAGCGAGCAGGTGGCGGCCACCGCGGCCTACACGCTGCAGGGCGTCATGAACGGCACCGGCGTCGACGCCCGCACGCACGACGGCGTGCCGATCTTCGGCAAGACCGGTATCCACGAGTACGAGCACACCTGGATGGACGGCGGCAGCTCGAAGGTCGCCACCGTGGTGTGGGTCGGCAACGTGTCCGGCCACGCCACCCTCGACGACTACTGGGTCAACGACTATCAGCTGTCGCGCGTGCGCAGCACGATCTGGCCCGACATGCAGCGCGCCGCCAACGCCAAGTACGGCGGCGACGAGTTCCCGTCGCCCGACCGCGACCTCACGAGGCAGGTGTACGCCGACCTCCCGAGCGTCATCGGCATGTCGATCGAGCAGGCGACGCAGACCCTCTCCGACGCGGGCTTCGAGGTCAGCGTGGGCGGCGAGGTCGACGGCGTGGAGGCTGCCGGCACGATCATCGCCCAGGAGCCCGGCGCCGGCCGCGTCGTCCCCGGCACGACCGTCGTGATCCGGCCCAGCAACGGCGTCGGCATCGCGGTGCCGTCGGTGAGCGGCACGCCGTCCGCGGCGGAGTCCGAGCTGCGATCGGCGGGATTCGGACGTGTCGAGAGACAGTGCACGCAGGATGCCGGCGCCACCGGTCCCGGCGTCGTGACGGGCACAGATCCCGGTGCCGGCGCGGTCGTCAACCGCAACGCGATGATCACCGTCCACTACCAGCGCGACAGCTGCCCGTGATCGCCGCGCAGCGTGCCGCCCTCGCCGCCGTCGCGACCGTGGGCGCGATCGGCGCGGGCGCGACGATCTGGGGCATCGGCATCGAGCGGTTCCTGTTCACGCAGCGCCGCCACGAGCTCGCGGTGCTGCCCCCGGGCTCGACGCCGCTGACCGTCCTGCACCTGTCGGACGCGCACATGGCGCCCTGGCAGCGTCGCAAGCAGGACTGGATCGCCCGCGTCGCCGACCTCGTCCAGCCCGACCTCGTGGTCAACACGGGCGACAACCTCGGCCACGCCGACGGACTCCACGGCATCCGGCGGGCGTTCGCCCCGCTGCACGGCGTGCCGGGCGTGTTCGTCCACGGCTCCAACGACGTGGTCGGTCCGTCGGCGCGCAATCCCCTGCTCTACTTCCGCGGTCCGTCGAAGCGCACGCAGCGCGCGCAGCCCCTCGACACCGCGGCCATGGACTCGTTCTTCACGCACGAGCTGGGCTGGGCCGACCTCAACAACCGCGCGGCCGCCCTCGACGTGCGGGGCCTCCGCATCGACGCGTTCGGCGTCAGCGACGCCCACCGCGACTGGGACGAGCTCGACGTCCTCCCCGCGGCGATCGAGCGGCTGCGTCCGGCGTCCGGTCCCGTGCTGACGATCGGCGTGACGCACGCGCCCTACCGTCGCGTCCTCGACCGCTTCGTCGAGCTGGGCGCCGACATGCTCTTCGCCGGACACACGCACGGCGGCCAGGTGCGCATCCCGTTCTCGCCCCGCGCCCTCGTCGCCAACTGCGACATCCCGCTCGATCAGGCCCGGGGCCTCAGCACGTGGTCGCACGACGGACGCACGGTGCCGCTCAACGTGAGCGCAGGGCTCGGCCACTCGATCTACGCGCCGGTGCGCTTCGGCTGCCGGCCCGAGGCGTCGGTCCTCGTCCTGCGCGCCACGTCGTGATCGGATCCCGCCCTCGATTCGGTGCGAGCGCCTCGACAGGGTAGACTCGGAGGGTTGCCACGGGGTGTGGCGCAGCTTGGTAGCGCGCTTCGTTCGGGACGAAGAGGCCGCAGGTTCAAATCCTGTCACCCCGACTCGCAGGAGGGCTCCGCCGCGGGCGGAGCCCTTCTCGTACCCACACCGCACGGAGCCGCCATGTCCTCGTCCACGCCGCCGCCGCGCCTCGTCGCCTTCGACCTCGACGACACGCTCGCCCCGTCGAAGGCGCCGATCTCGCCGCGCATCGCCGACCTGCTGATCGGCCTCGCCGAGCGCGTCGAGGTCGCGATCATCTCCGGCGCGCAGCTCGGGCAGTTCCGCACGCAGGTCGTCGGTCAGCTGCCCCCCGCCCCCGCGGAGACCCTCGCCCACGTGCACATCATGCCCACGTGCGGCACCCAGTACTACCGCATCGCCGCCGACGGCCTCACCACGATGTATGCGTATCCGCTGACCGACGACGAGAAGGCGCGCGCGATCGACGCCGTCGAGCGGGAGGCGCGCCGCCTGGGCCTGTGGGCGACCGAGACGTGGGGCGACGCCATCGAGGACCGCGGGTCGCAGATCACGTTCTCGGCCCTGGGCCAGTTCGCCCCGCTCGAGGCGAAGGTCGCCTGGGACCCCACCGGAGAGAAGAAGAACCGGCTGCGCGACGCGGTCGCCCCGCTCCTGCCCGACCTGGAGGTGCGCTCGGGCGGCTCGACCTCGGTCGACATCACGCACCGCGGCATCGACAAGGCCTACGGCATGAACCAGCTCGTGACCGAGACCGGCATCCCCCTCTCCGACATGCTCTTCGTGGGCGACCGTCTCGACGAGCACGGCAACGACTACCCGGTGCTCGCGATGGGCGTCCGCTGCCAGGCCGTCACCGGCTGGGAGGACACCGCGGACTTCCTCGCGCGCCTCATCCCGACGCTCCCCGAGCGCGACTGACCGGCTTCACCCGCCGCACGGGGCACGGCTTCGCGATACGGTGAAGGCGTGCGTTCGTCGCGGTCCCCGGGTCCGTGGCCGACGCCGCTCCGTCGCGAGATGCCGGGAGGCATCCCGCATCGTCCTCGACGCACATGGAGGTTGTGATGGCTGAGCCGATCGGTCCCGTCGACAGCTCGAAGATCCCCCGCTACGCCGGCCGTGACGGGTTCGCCCGACTCCCCCGGCTCGACCAGGTCGACCGCGCCGACATCGTCGTCGCCGGCGTCCCGTTCGACAGCGGCGTCTCGTACCGTCCCGGCGCGCGCTTCGGTCCGACGCACATCCGCGAGGCGTCGCGACTGCTCCGCCCGTACAATCCCGCGCTCGACGTGTCGCCGTTCGCGATCGCCCAGGTCGCCGACGCGGGCGACATCGCCGTCAACCCGTTCAACATCGGCGAGGCGATCGAGACGATCGAGGATGCCGCGACCGAGCTGACCCGCGACGGCACGCGCCTGGTCACCTTCGGCGGCGACCACACGATCGCCCTGCCGCTCCTGCGGGCCGCGGCGAAGCAGCACGGCCCCGTGGCGCTCCTCCACTTCGACGCGCACCTGGACACGTGGGACACCTACTTCGGCGCGGAGTACACGCACGGCACGCCGTTCCGCCGCGCGTTCGAGGAGGGCATCATCGACACCGAGGCGCTCAGCCACGTGGGCACGCGCGGCCCGCTCTACGGCAAGAAGGACCTCGAGGACGACCGGCGCTTCGGCTTCGGCATCGTGACCAGCTCGGACGTCTACTACCAGGGCGTCGCGGAGGTCGTGGCGAAGCTGCGCGACCGCATCGGCGACCGGCCGCTGTACATCTCGATCGACATCGACGTGCTCGACCCGTCGCACGCCCCGGGCACCGGGACGCCCGAGGCGGGCGGCATCACGAGCCGCGAGATCCTCGAGATCCTGCGCGGCTTCCGGGGCCTGAACATCATCGGCGCCGACGTCGTCGAGGTCGCCCCGCCGTACGACCACGCCGAGATCACCGGCGTCGCGGCCTCGCACATCGCCTACGACCTCGTGTCGCTCCTCGCGCTCAAGCACGAGGAGAACGCCACGGCGTAGTCCGCACGCGGCACGGCCGTCGCCGGCGCTCCCCACGGGACGCCGGCGATCGCCGTCTCCGACGGGATGCCGACGCGTCGACTCACTGGTCCGGCTCCGACTCCTGGTGCTGGAGCGCAGTGACCGGACGCGAGCGCAGTGACCGGACGCG
>NZ_JBDIAB010000085.1:0-11729 GCF_039812165.1 Microbacterium sp. | reverse complement strand
CGCCGATCGCGCTCGGGTGCGGGATCGTCGCACGCGCCGGTCGTCGCCTACGCTGGAGCGGACATGGCGCATCTTCTGGGGGCCGAGACCCTCCATCTCGAGTACCCGACCAAGGTCGTGTTCGACTCCGTCTCGCTGGGCGTGAACGAGGGCGACCGCATCGGCATCGTCGGCCGCAACGGCGACGGCAAGTCGAGTCTGCTCGCGATGCTCGCGGGCCGGGTCGAGCCCGATGCCGGCCGGGTCACGGTCCGCGGCGGCGTCCGCATCGGGGTGCTCGACCAGGGCGACACCCTCGACGACGCCGACACGGTCGGCCACGCCGTCGTCGGCGAGACGCCGGAGCACGTGTGGGCCGGCGACGCGCGCGTGCGCGACGTGATCGCGGGCCTCCTCGGCGACGTGTCGTGGGATGCCGCGATCGGCACCCTCTCGGGCGGGCAGCGCCGTCGCGTGGCCCTCGCGCGCCTGCTCGCCGGCGACCACGACGTGCTCGCCCTCGACGAGCCGACGAACCACCTCGACGTCGAGGCGATCACGTGGCTCGCGCAGCATCTGAAGCGGCGCTGGGCGCCGACCGCGGGCGGGCTGCTGGTCGTGACGCACGACCGATGGCTGCTCGACGAGGTCTGCACGCGCACGTGGGAGGTGCACGACCGCATCGTCGAGCCGTTCGAGGGCGGCTATGCGGCGTACATCCTGCAGCGCGTCGAGCGCGACCGCCAGGCGGCGGCGATCGAGCAGCGCCGGCAGAACCTCGCGCGCAAGGAGCTCGCGTGGCTGCGCCGCGGCGCGCCCGCGCGCACGTCGAAGCCGAGGTTCCGCATCGAGGCGGCGAACGCGCTCATCGAGGACGTGCCCGAGATCCGCGACAAGACCGAGCTGCAGTCGCTCGCCGTCTCGCGGCTCGGCAAGGACGTCGTCGACCTCCTCGACGCGTCGGTCGCCTACGACGGACGCGAGGTGCTGCACCGGGTGGAGTGGCGGATCGCACCGGGGGAGCGCACCGGCATCCTGGGTGTCAACGGCGCGGGGAAGTCGACGCTGCTGGGTCTCGTCGACGGCTCGGTCGCGCCGACCGCGGGGCGCGTCAAGCGCGGCAAGACCGTGCAGGTCGCGACGCTGACGCAGCGCCTCGACGAGCTGGAGGAGCACCTCGACGACCCGGTGCGCGTCGTGGTCGCGCGGCTGCGGACGACGTACGTGTTCGGCAGCGGGTCGAAGGCGCAGGAGCTGACCCCCGGTCAGCTGCTGGAGCGGCTCGGGTTCGCGAGCGCGCAGCTCTCCACGCCGGTGAAGGACCTCTCCGGCGGCCAGAGGCGCCGCCTGCAGCTGCTCCTGATCCTCCTCGACCAGCCCAACGTGCTGATCCTCGACGAGCCCACGAACGACCTCGACACCGACATGCTCGCAGCGCTGGAAGACCTCCTGGACTCGTGGCCGGGGACGCTCCTGGTCGTGAGCCACGACCGCTACTTCCTGGAGCGGGTGACGGATCAGCAGTACGCGATCCTGGACGGGCGTCTGCGGCACCTGCCCGGCGGGGTGGACGAGTACCTGAAGCTGCGCGCGCACCAGCAGCGGGATGCCACGGCCGCGGCCTCGACGTCCGCGCCGGGCTCCGCGTCAGCCCCGTCTGCGACGGCATCCCTCTCCGGCGCCGACCGTCGCGCCGCGCAGAAGGAGGTCTCGTCGATCGACCGCCGCCTGGAGCGGCTGCAGAAGGACCTCGACGCGCTCGACGCCCAGTTCGTCGACGCGCACGACGACTTCGCGCGCATCCTGGATCTGCAGGCGAAGCGCGATGCCGTGACCGACGAGGTCGCCGCCCTCGAAGAGCGCTGGCTGGAGCTGTCGGATCTGATCGACTGAGCAGGAGGTCCGTTCGCGCGGACCCGCGCATCCGGTCACTCGCTCCGCGGTGGCTCTGCTGCTCAGTCGTGAGCCGGCCGGCGAGCAGCGACCCGACCCGGGTCGTGTCGGGAGTCCTTGCGCCGGAGACGCACGCGCCGCAGCGCGGCCGAGGCCGCGCGCGCGAACGCCGACCCGAAGATCAGCCCGACCATGATCGCCGCGATCGCCGTGAGCACCTCGCCGCCGGTCTGCACGGCCTGCTCGGGCGACAGCTCGACCTGACTGACGGTGAGGAGTCCCAGGCTCCCCGGCACCAGCACCCAGAACGACGGCAGGAACACGACGAGACGTGACAGGCGCGGACGCAGCACGGCGACGACCCGCGACCCGACGACGGCCGCGGTCGCGCCGAGGAACGTGCCGACGCCGGTGCCGGGAGCCCAGAGCTGCCCGAGGATCTGGGCGGCGACGGTCGTCGCGAGCACGAGCAGGATCCACGGCAGCATCCGGATGTCGACGGCCTCGTTGAGCACGATCCCGCCGCCGATCAGGACCACGCCGAGGAGGGGCGCGACGAGTCCGAGCTGGTCGATCCGGGCGTTGACGAGCAGGGCGGGATCGGGATGCACGAGCTGGACGGCGATGAGGATCCCGGATGCCGCCATCGCCAGCTGCATGACGGCGAACGCGAGGCGGGCCGTGCCGGCGACCATCTGGCTCGCGATGAGCTCGGAGATGCCGGTGAACAGCAGGCCGCCGGGCAGGAGGATCGCGATGGCCGGGAACACGGTGCGGAGAGCCCCGCCGTCGATCCAACCCGCCTGCGCCGCGAGGAGGACCACGGTGCACACCGCGAAGGCCGCGATCGCGGGAAGGAGCGATGCCGTCGTGCGACTGTGCCGCGAGACGCGGATGAGGCCGACGACGAGGAGCGCCGCGGCGCCCGCGACGGCCAGGTTCGCCCAGCCGGGCTGCATGAGCAGCGTGATGCCCATCGCGACGACGACCCAGCTGAGGTCGCGGATCCACGGCGGCACGCGGGAGGGCGCCGTGCGCAGACCCTCGAGCCGCGCTCGGACCTCGCGCCACGGCAGCTCGTCGGCGAGCAGCTGGTGCCGCGCGAGGGTGACGTCGGCCACCTGTTCGAGCCGCAGCGGCGGCCCGACGCGCTCGACGGCCGCGGCCGCGCCGCGCGCGAGCGCGACGGTGACGCTCGTCGGAGTGGCGACGACCTGCGGGTCGGCCGCTCCGAAGCGGATCGCCACGCGCTGGACGTCCTCCTCGACCTCGTCGACCGGCAGACCGCACGCGACGAGCGACGACGCGATGCCGGTCAGCAGCGCGCGCAGCTCGGTCTCGGTGGGCGGGACGGCGCCGGCGGAGCCGTCGGGACCGCTCACGCGGCCGCGCCCGGGAGGAGCCGTGTGAGCGGCCTGGCCCTGTCCATCGTCTGCCGTCCTCTCCCGGTCGCTGATCCTCGGATCGATGACCGCGCGGAGACCGCGGAGCGTGGTCGCCTCGCCGGTCGATCGGGTTCACCATATCGACCTCCGGCCGGCACCAGGTGCCGGCGCGGCCTGCGTCGCGGCTACTCCACGAGCTTGCCCTCGACCGAGGAGTCGATCGCCGCGTGGGCGAGGTCGCGGAACGAGTCCGGAGCGTCCGCGACGGGCTCGAACACGACGCCGCCGTCGGGCGTCCACACGAAGCTGCCGCGCAGGGCGTCGTCCTGCGCGGGGAAGTCCGAGCGGTTGTGGCAGCCGCGCGTCTCGCGCCGCTCGATCGCGCACTCGAGCGTCGCACGGGCGGCCAGGAGCGACCCGTACAGGTCGAACGCGTGCGCCAGGTCGTCGAAGCCGGCGATGTCGGGGTGCACGCCCAGGTCGGCCGCGCGCTCCTCGAGCTCGGCGAGCTTGTCGAGCCCCGCCCGCAGTCCCGCCTCGCTGCGCACGACGCCGGCGTGCTCGGTCATGAGGTCGCGCAGGGCCCGCTGCAGCAGGCGCGGCGTCTCGGTGCCCTTGCCCTCCAGCAGGTGCTGCATCTCGGCCCGTGCCTCGGCGATCGCCTCGGGCGAGCGCGTCACGTGTGAGAGGCTCGACGCGTACTCCGCGGCCTCGGCCCCCGTGATGCGGCCGTAGACGAGCAGCTCGATGAGCGAGTTGCCGCCGAGCCGGTTCGCGCCGTGCAGGCCGCTGGACGCCTCGCCGATCGCGTAGAGTCCGTCGACGCCGGTGCCGTGGTCGTCGGCGCGCACCCACACGCCGCCCATCGAGTAGTGCGCGGTGGGCGCGATCTCGATGGGCTGCGTCGTGATGTCGAGCATCTGCAGGTCGATGAGCGTGCGGTAGACGCGGGGGAGCTTCGCGAAGATCGTCTCGCGCGGCAGGTGCGAGACGTCGAGGTACACGCCGCCGTTCGCGGTGCCGCGACCCTCGGCGATCTCGGTGTAGCTCGCGAGCGCCACGCGGTCGCGCGTCGACAGCTCCATGCGCTCGGGGTCGTAGCGCTCCATGAAGCGCTCCCCGAGGGCGTTGCGGAGGATGCCGCCCTCACCGCGGGCCGCCTCCGACACGAGCGTGCCGGCGGCGTCGGCCGGCTCCAGGATGCCGGAGGGATGGAACTGCACGAGCTCGGCGTCACGGATGCGACCGCCGACGAGAGCCGCGAGGCGGAACGAGTCGCCGGTGTTCTCGTCGCGACGCGACGACGTGTTGCGCCAGATGCGGTTGTGTCCGCCGGCGGCGAGGATCACGGCATCCGCGTGGATGATCACGGGCGTGCCGTCGACGACGTCGAAGCCGTAGGCGCCGAAGATGCGCCCGCCCTTGGCGAGGAGCCGCGTGATGTAGATCGTGTCGACGATGGGGACCTCGAGCTCGCGGGCGCGGCGCAGGAGGGTGCGCTGGATCTCCAGGCCGGTGTAGTCGCCCGCGTACGCCGTGCGACGGTATCTGTGGGCGCCGAAGAAGCGCTGGCTGATGCGCCCGTCGGCCTCGCGGGCGAAGGGCATGCCCCAGCGCTCGAGGTCCTCGATGCCGCGCGCGGCGTTGCGCGTGACCGTCTCGACGATGGCGGGGTCGGCCAGGAAGTACGACTCGCGCAGCGTGTCGGCCGCGTGCTGCTGCCAGCTGTCCTCGGGGTCCATCGTGGCGAGGGCGGCGTTGATGCCGCCGGCGGCGAGGGTCGTGTGGGCGTCGTGCTTGCGACGCTTGCCGACGGCGAGCACCTGGACGCCCCGCTCGGCGAGCTCGATCGCGGCGCGCAGGCCCGCGCCGCCGGTGCCGATCACGAGGACGGAGGTCGAGAGCAGTCGTTCGATGTGCATGCCATCCACGGTAGGAAGCCGTTCACGATTACTCCAATGAATACTTTGCAGCGTGACGATGCGGATATGCTATGAAACGTGAATCTGGAGCAGCTCCGCGGCGTCGTCGAGATCGCCGAGACCGGCCACTTCACGCGAGCGGCCGAGCGTCTGCACATCGCACAGCCGACGCTGAGCCGGCAGATCTCGACGCTCGAGACCGAGCTCGGCGCTCCGCTGTTCCACCGCATCCGCGGCAACGTCGTGCTCACGCAGGCGGGCGAGCGGCTGCTTCCGCTCGCGCGGCGCATGCTCGCCGACGCCGACACGGCGCGCACCGAGCTGGCCGAGCTCGCCGGGCTCCGCCGCGGCCGGATCCGCCTCGGCGCGACGCCGACGCTGTGCACGAGCCTCGTCGCCGACGTGCTCGCCGAGTTCCACGCGCAGTACCCGGGCATCGACATCGAGATCCTCGAGCGCGGGTCGCGGACGCTCATCGACGCCCTCATGGAGGGCGCGCTCGATCTCGCGCTCATCGTCACGAGCGTCTCGTCGGGCGAGGCGCGCGCCGTGCTCGACCTCGAGCCGATCCTCAGCGAGCGCCTCGTGGTGGTGTCGGCGGCGTCGGCCGACGACCCGTTCCCGCGCGCCGCGGACGGTGCGCCGGTGGAGCTGCACGAGCTGGCCCGCACGCCCCAGGTGGTCTTCCCGGAGAGCTACGACCTGCGCGTCGCGATGGACGCCGCGTTCCGCGCGGCCGACCTCACGCCGCTCGTCGTCGTCGAGGGGGCCGAGATGGATGCCGCGCTGCGCTTCGCCGAGCGGGGCATCGGTGTGGCCGTCGTGCCCGCGATGGTCGCCGCGCTCCACCCGGCGCTGCGCGCAGCGCCCCTGGCCGACGCGGCGCTCGCGCGCACCGTGAGCATCGCCCGGAGGTCGGACATGGTGCCCGCGCGCGCGAGCGCCGCGCTGCAGACGCTCATCCGCGGTGTGGCCGACCGGCTCACGGCGCCCGGAGGCCCGGCATCCGTCGTCACGCGCGTGGGATGACGAGCACGCCGTCAGGCGCGGCGGTACTGGCGCGCGCGCCCGGCGATGCCGGTGAAGTGGAAGGGACCCGCCGACTCCTGCGCGACCTCGGCGTCGTCGTGGCTGCCGAGGCTCGCGGCCGCGGCGTGCAGCTCGCGGTAGCGAGCGACGTCGACGGGGGTGCGCGCGGCGAGCAGCGCCTCGGTCTCGGCGCCGCGCGTGTGCGCGCGGTAGCCCTCCGCCACGACGAGCGTGAACAGCTCGCTCACGCTCCCGGACCCGTAGCTGAACATGCCGACGCGGCGGCCGGCGAGGTCGTCGTCGGTGTCGAGCAGGGCCGCGAGCGCCAGGTACAGCGACGCGGTGTACGAGTTGCCGATGCGACGGTTGTAGCCGGTCGACGCGGCCATCGACTCGGCGCCCAGGTCGACGCCGACATGCTCGCCGAGCCGCCGGTGGGCCTTCACGGCCATCTTCGTGAACGGCTGGTGGTGGCAGAACCGGTCGATCGCGTCGATCGCGACGCCGCCGCGCGCGCGGTAGTCGTCCCACGCGCCGATCATCCCGTCGAGGTAGGCGCCGATCGAGAGCTTGCCGTCGACGACCGCGGTGGCGCTGTCGTTCGGGCGCCAGAAGTCGTCGACGTCGGCCGTGAAGACGCCGGCCGCGGCCTCGACCTCGGCGATCGCGGGGTCGGCGGCGACGAGCATCGCGACGGCACCCGCGCCCTGCGTCGCCTCGGCGGCGGAGTCGAGGTCGTACCGGGCGATGTCGCTCGCGATGACGAGCACGCGGTCCTCCGGTCGCCGCGCGACCATGTCGGCCGCCGCCTGCAGCGCCGCAGTGGCCGAATAGCACGCCTGCTTCAGCTCGACGACGCGGCACGACGCCGGAAGGCCGAGCAGCCGGTGCACGAACACGCCCGCCGCCTTCGACTGGTCGATGCCCGACTCGGTCGCGAAGAAGAGGGTGCGGATGCCGTCGGCGCCGTGCCGCGCGAGGATCGGGGCGGCCGCGGCCGCGGCCATCGTCACGACGTCCTCGTCGGGGCCGGGCACGCTCATCTGCTCCTGCCCGAGCCCGACGCGGTACTTCGCCGGGTCGATCCCGGCGGCGGTCGCGAGGTCGCCGAGGTCGAGGACGTGCGCCGCGGTCGCGACGGCGAGGTCGTGGATGCCGACGCGCGCGCTCATCGTCCGGCCGCCGTCCGGCGCTCGAGCAGCAGGTGCGAGGTCATGAGCTCTCCTTGGTTGGTCTGGGCCGCCAGCAGCGACAGCTCGCCGCACAGCACGGTCGCGGCGATGAGGGCGGCGAGCCGTCGCGCGTTCGCGCCCGGCTCGGTCTCGGCGCGGCATCCGAGCTGTTCGAGCACGGCGTCGACGAACGGCAGGTCCTTGCCGTTGCCGACGGTGCCGACGATGAGGTTCGGGAGCGTGCACGAGAAGTAGAGGTCGCCGTCGCCGCGCACCTCGGCGTAGCTGATGCCCTGCGAGCCCTCGACGATGTTCGCGGCATCCTGCCCCGTCGCGAGATAGAACGCGAGCAGCATGTTGGCGTAGTGCGCGTTCGCCGAGCGCAGGGCGCCCGCGATCGTGGAGCCGACGAGGTTCTTGCGGACGTTGAGGTCGACGATGCGCGCGGCGGTCGAGCGCAGCTGGTCGTGCACGAGGTGCTCGGGCACGAGGATCTCGGCGACGACGTTGCGGCCGCGGCCGAGGATGCCGTTGACCGCGGTGGCCTTCTTGTCGGAGCAGTAGTTGCCCGAGATCGAGCCGTAGTCGAGCTCCGGATGCCACGCCAGCACGAGCTCCATGAGCGCCTCGGCGGCCAGGGTCGCCATGTTGTGGCCGGAGGCGTCGCCCGTGGTGAGGGCGAAGCGGACGAACAGCAGGTTGCCGACGATCTCGGTGTGCACGTCGATGAGGCGCGCGTGGCGGCTGCGGGCCGACACCGTCGCGGCGAGCTCGTCGAACCGCGCGGCGATCGCGCGGGCGGCGGCCGCGGCATCCGCCGCCGTCTGCGCGATGAACAGCGACGAGCGCGTCATCCGCTCGTCGACGACGGTGACGCGGATGCCGTCGTCGACGAGGCGCGACAGCCGGGCGCCGCGGCCGACCGACGGCCACAGCGGCGTCTCGTAGGTGGCCAGCGGCACCTTCTGCTCGCCGGTCACGTCGCCGCTGAGGCGGAGGGGACCGACCCAGCGGGTCGGGACGGGGGTCACGTCAGCGGCCACGGGAACTCCTGCTCTCTGGGGTCTCGGAGCGGCGCGACAGCGCGCCGAGGTCGATGCCGCGCAGCCGGCCGTACTCGGCCGTCGCGCCGCGGACGACGAGGTCGGTGTCGGCGAGGTCTCCGGGCGATGCCGCGCCGAGGAGCGCCAGCAGCGCGCGGGCCTGGGCGGTCCACGAGCGGACGAGGGCGACGAGGCCCTCGGCGCCGTCGTCGAGGACGACCTGCAGGAACGCCCCCGACACGCCCACGGCCCGCGCACCGAGCGCGAGGGCGCGGACGACGTCGAGGGGCGTGCGCACGCCGCCGGACGCCAGCAGCACCGGCGCGTCGGCGGGCGCGTCGAGCAGGCACTCGACCGTCGACTGACCCCATCCGGCGAGGAACGCGTACTCGCCCGCGGCGCGGCGCGCGTTCTCGACGCGCGCGAAGTCGGTGCCGCCCGAGCCCGAGACGTCGGCGTACGCGACGCCGAGGTCGCGCAGGCGCGACAGGGTGCGCGGGCTGAGCCCGAAGCCGACCTCCTTGACGACCACGGGCACCTCGGCGGCCTCGACGATGGCCTCGAGCGAGCGCGGCCACGACGAGAACGCGCGGCTGCCCTCGGGCATGACCGTCTCCTGCACGGCGTTCAGGTGCACCTGCAGCGCGTCGGCCTCGAGCAGGGCGACGGCGCGGCGGGCGTCGTCGGGGGAGCGCTCGACGCCGACGTTCGCGAACACGAAGCCGTCGGGGTTCTCGTCGCGGATGACGCGGAAGGTGGGCGCGAGGGCCGGGTCGTCGAGCGCCGCGCTCACCGACCCCGACGCGATCGCGAGCCCGGTCTCGCGCGCGGCGATCGCGAGGTCGCGGTTGATGAGCCCGGTCGCGGTGCTGCCGCCCGTCATGGCGTTGAGGTAGAACGGGAGCGCCCAGCGGGCGCCGGCGACCTCGACGCCGAGGTCGACCCGGTCGGCGTCGATGCCGGCGAGCGCGTGATGGACGAACCCGACGTCGTCGAAGCCGTTGCTGCGCGGGCCGCCGGCCCGCTGCTCGGCGACGAGGCGCACGTGGTCGTCCTTGCGGTCAGCGGACATCGACGGCTCCCTCCGAGGGATGCACCGAGATCGTGAGGTGGCGGATGTCGTGGGCCTCCCAGGTGCGCAGGAGGCCCGCGACGTCGGCGTCGCGCGGGGCGAGCACGATGCCGCAGTCGCCGCCGCCGGCGCCCGACGGCTTGCCGGCCGCGCCCGCGGACTCGGCGCTGTCGCACAGCGCGGCGAGCCGCTCGGTCTCGATCGCGACGCCCGCCTGGCGGCCGAGGCGCAGGAGGAGCCGGCGGCCGCGGCGGATCGCGGCCATCGTGCTCGCGTCGTCGCCCGCGCGGAGCGCCTGCCACAGCTCCGACACGTACGCGCGGGAGTCGAGCAGGAACGCGGGGAGGTCGACGTCGCCGGAGCGCGCGTGACGGGCGATCTCGTCGACGAGCCGCTCGGTCGACGCGGGCGACCCGGTCCAGCCGACGAGCAGGCGCAGTCCGTCCGGCGGCGGGAGGCGCACGATCTCCAGTCCCTCCCACGCGTCGTCCGAGCGGATCAGCGCGGCGATCGGGCTCGTCGCCGACCGCGCGCGCAGCCGTTCGCGGTCGGGCGAGCGGTAGCCGATCCAGCCGCCGAACGTGCTCGCGGCCACGTCGCCGCCCGACGCGGCGGGCGACACCGCGATCGTCGCGAGGAGGGCGAGCTTGAACAGCTCGACGCGGTCGAGCCCGAAGCCGTAGAACTCGTCGATCGCGCGGACGGTGGCGACGGTGACGGCGGCCGACGAGCCGAGGCCGAACTTGCGGCCGGTGACGTCGTCGAGCCCGCTGTCGATGCGCAGGTCGAAGAACCTCGGCGCGAGCCCCAGCTCGGCGCGCAGGCGCTCGGCGACCTGGATCGTCGCCAGCACGTAGTCGTACGGGTGGTGCTCGCGATCGATCAGCACGCCGTCGCCGCTACGGGTCCAGGTGAGCGGGATCTGGCCGTACTCCGGCGAGTGGATGCTGCCGGCATCCGTGCTCTCGGTCAACCGCGTGGTCAGGTAGCGGTCGACGGCGACGAGCACGGCCGGCTCGCCGGGCGTGACGACGGCGTACTCGCCGGCGACGAAGAGCTTGCCCGGCGCGCGGGCGACGATGGGTCGGGATGCCGTCACGCCACGGCCCCCGGCTCGATGCGCAGTCCCGGCCCCGGGTGGGCGACGACGATCTCGGCGAGGTCGGCGAGGGCGTCCCGGACCTCGGCGGCGTCCGCGGGACGGCAGACCACGACGACGTTCGGGCCCGCGTCCGCGGTCGCGTACGCCCCGACGCCGCGGGCGCGGAGCGCCTCGACGCGGTCGAGCACGGCGAGGCTCGTCGGCGCGAGGTAGCGGATGGGCGGGTCGCAGGACTGGATCAGCGCGTGCATGCGCAGCGCATTGGTCTCGGCGATGCGGCCGAGGCGGTCGACGTCGCCGTCGCGGCACGCGGCGAGCGCCGACCGCAGGCTCTCGTCGGTCGAGGTCACCCACGCCGGGTAGAAGGGGGAGGTGAGCACGGTGCGCCGCATCGCGGCACGGCTCGAGACGGGCTTCTCGCCGGCATCCACGATCGCGATGACCATCGCGAGCGCGGGAGCGTCGACGGACTCGGCGAACGACTCCTCGTCGGTGTCGCCGGCGTGCCACACCGCGAAGCCGGGGATCACCGAGCGCGACGCCGATCCCGAGCCGCGCCGGGCGAGCCGCGTGAGGGCGCGCTCATCGAGGTCGAGACCGTAGGCCGCCGAGGCGGCGCCGGCGAGCGCCGCGAAGCCCGCGGCCGACGACGCGAGGCCCGCAGCCTCGGGCACGGTGCCGGCGGAGGTCACGCGCGCGCGGGTCTCGACGCCGGCCAGCGCGCGCACGACGTCGAGGAAGCGCGTGACGCGGTCGAGCGGGATGCCGGTGGCCGCGCGGCCGTCGAGCGTGAACGCGTCGCCGTCGAGCGCCGGGTCGAGGGCGACCGTCGTGCGGGTCGGGAACACGTCGAGCGTCATCGACAGGCTGCCGGTGGCGGGCAGGTTCAGGTCGGCGTCGCGCTTGCCCCAGTACTTCACGAGGGCGATGTTCGGATGCGCGACGGCGGTGGCGACGGTCATGCGGTGCCCTCCCGGCTCTGGATGCCCTCCGGGCTCGACCCGGCCGTGGCGCGGGATGCCGGGGGCTCCGCGGTCGTGACCCACGCGGCGGTCGCGCCGGAGCGGCGGAGCCGCGCGGCGAGCTCGGCAGCGGCATCGGCGTCGGTCGCGAGCGCGACGGCGCAGCCGCC
>NZ_JBDIAB010000084.1:0-11893 GCF_039812165.1 Microbacterium sp. | reverse complement strand
AAGCGCGTGATGCCCTCGGCGACCGCGTCGCCGCCGGCCACCGCGAGCGCTCCGCCCTCGGTGAAGTCGTTCTGCACGTCCACGATGAACAGCGCCCTGGTCATGATTCGAGGGTACGCCGGTACTCGCGCCTCGTCGCGGGCACGACCGCGGGCGTCGCGGACGCCGGCGGCACCGGGCGGCTCCGCGCGAGCCGCGACGGCCACCAGATCGCCCGTCCGATGTCGTACGAGACGGCGGGGACGAGGAGGGAGCGCACCACCAGGGTGTCGAGCAGCACGCCGAAGGCGACGATGAACGCGATCTGCGCGAGGAACAGGATCGGGATGACGCCGAGCGCCGCGAACGTCGCGGCCAGCACGAGCCCCGCCGACGTGATGACGCCGCCGGTGGCGACGAGTCCGCGCAGGATGCCCGGACGCGTGCCGTGCACGAGGGACTCCTCGCGCACGCGCGACATGAGGAAGATGTTGTAGTCGACCCCGAGGGCAACGAGGAAGACGAACCCGTACAGGGGCACCGCCGGATCGGCGCCGGGGAAGCCGAGGACGTGGTCGAACACGAGGGCGCTCACGCCCATCGCGGCGCCGAACGAGACGATGACGCTCGCCACGAGCAGGAGCGGGGCGACGACGGCGCGCAGCAGCAGCATGAGGATCAGCAGGATCACCACGAGGATGACCGGGATGATGAGCGTGCGGTCGCGGATCGACGTGTCGTTCGTGTCGACGTCGATCGCGGTCGCTCCACCGACGAGCGCCACGCCCTCGCCGAGCGACGCGGCGAACCCGGCGCGCAGCTCGCGCACCGTGTGCTCGGCGGCCAGCGAGTCGACCGGGTCGCCGAGCGTGACGAGCAGCAGCACGTCGCCGTCCGAGACCGTCGGTGCCGGCGGCGCCTGGCCGGGCGGACCGGGCGCGGCGAAGACCGCCTCGCCGTCCTCGATCGCGACGCTCGCCTGCCCGGTCGGCGACGCGGCGGATGCCACCGCGACCGCGTCGATGCCGTCCTGGTCGTCGAGCACGGCGACCGCGTCGACCAGCCGCTCCTCGGGGACGACCACCGAGACGGGGCTCCCCGAGCCCGCCGGGAAGTGCTCGGCCAGCACGTCCTGCCCGTCGCGGGCCTCGGAGGCGCCGAGCACGAGGTCGCTCGAGGGCACGCCGTCGGCCTTCAGCTGCAGCACGCCGAGCCCCGCGGCGAGGAGGGCCACGGTGCAGACGATCCACACCGCGCGCGCGTGCCGCGAGACGAGGCGCGCCTGCCGCGGCCAGAACCCGCGCACCGACGCGGTGAGGTCGTCGGGCAGCTCGGTCGACCCGGTGCGGGGGATGAACGGCCAGAACGCCGCGCGGCCCACGAGCGCGAGGAGCGCCGGGAGGAACGTGAGCGCCGACAGGACCGCGAACGCGATCCCGATCGAGGCGATCGGGCCGAGCGCGCGGTTGCTGGCGAGGTCGCTCAGGAGCAGGCACAGCAGGCCGGCGATGACCGTGCCGCCGGAGGCGACGATCGGCTCGACGGAGCCGCGCCAGGCGCGCACCGTGGCATCCCACCGTGCCGCGCCGTCGCCGACCGCCTCGCGGAACCGCGCGACGTAGAGGAGCGCGTAGTCGGTGGCGGCGCCGATCACGAGGATGAAGAGGATGCCCTGCACCTGTCCGTTCAGGACGAACACGCCCGCCTTCGCGAGCCACCAGACCGTCAGGAGCGCGACGCACAGCGCGAACGTCGAGGTCAGCAGCACCAGGATCGGCAGCAGGGGCGAGCGGTAGACGACGACGAGGATGACGAACACCGCCCCGAGCGCCACCGCCAGGAGCAGCGTGTCGATGCCGAGGAAGCCCTTCACGAGGTCGGCGGTGAAGCCGGCGGGGCCGGTCACCCACGCCTCGAGGCCGTCGCCGAGATCCTCGTGGACGAGCGTCCGGATCCGCTCGACGCTGTCGCGCACCTCGCCGTCGGAGTCGATGGGGACGAAGATCTGGGCCGCAGCCCCGTCGTCCGAGAGGATCGGCGGCGAGGTCTCGCCCACGGCGTCGAGCGCCGAGATCGCCTCGGCGAGTCTCTGCAGCTCGGCGACGCGGTCCTCGTCGAAGCCCGTCGCCGAGGTGACGACGACGACGGCGGGGATGGTGTCGCCCTCGGTGAAGTCGGGCAGGCGCTCGATCACGCGCGTGGCCTCGGCGCTCGAGGGCAGGAACGTCGACTGCTCGTTCGTGGCGACCTCGTCGACCTTGCCGAAGTAGGGGCCGCCGATCGCGCCGCCCACGAGCCAGACCAGCACCAGCAGCGCCGGGATGCCGACGCGGAGCCATCGAGCCTTCGTCATCCCTGAAGGCTACGCTCCCCCGCCGACGTCGACGCCCGATCGGCCGCGCGCGCGGTCAGCCGCGCACGAACAGCAGCACCGCCGACACGACCGTCGACACGACGGCGAGCGCCGCGAGTCCCACGGCGAGCCAGCCGATGGGCCGCAGCGCGTGGTGACGGCGCGTCAGCCGCATGCGATCGTGCCAGCCGAACCGGTACCAGATCGTCGCGGTGTCGGCGTCGCCGAGGGCGGACGCCTCGGCGTCGGTCGGCCGCGCGCTGTTGGCGTCGCCGTCGCCGTCGAACCAGCGGACGACGACCTCGTCGCCGTCGCGGTCGACGATCGCCTCGGCGGGGAGCCACGTGCCGTCGACCGCCCACAGGACGACCAGCACGATCCCGAGGATCACCGCGCCGCCGAAGCCGGTCCAGGTGAAGAGCTCGAGGACGGCGTCGAGGGCGATGTCCATGGTGGACCGAGAGTATCAGCGCTCCGGGAGGTCGCGCGTCAGAAGGCGGCGAGGCCGGTCAGCTCGCGGCCGATCACGAGCTGGTGCACCTCGTCGGTGCCCTCGTACGTGCGCACCGACTCGAGGTTCGCCATGTGCCGCATCACCGGGAACGCGCTCGTGACCCCGTCACCGGCGAGGATGGACCGGCACGTCGAGGCGATGCGGATCGCCTCGCGCACGTTGTTGAGCTTGCCCACCGAGATCTGCCCGTGGCCGAGCCGCCCGGCATCCTTCTGCCGCCCCAGGTGCAGGGCGAGCAGCAGCCCCTTCTCGTACTCCACGAAGCAGTCGGCGAGCTTCGCCTGGGTGAGCTGCTTGGCCCCGATCGGAGTCCCGAACACCTCGCGCGTCCGCGAGCGCTCCACGGCGACCTCGAGGCACGCGCGGGCCGCGCCCATGACGCCCCACGCGATGCCGTACCGCGCCTCGTTGAGGCACGCGAACGGCGACGACAGCCCGCGCGAGCCCGGCAGGATCGCGTCGGCGGGCAGCCGCACGTCGGTCAGCTCGAGATCGCACTGCAGCGAGGCCCGCATCGACAGCTTGTCGTCGATCGGCGTCGCGACGAACCCGGGCGTGCCGGCGGGCACGAGGAAGCCCCGCACGACGCCCTCCTCGTCCTTCGCCCACACGACGCCGATCGCGGCGATCGACGCGAGGCCGATCCAGCGCTTCCGTCCGTTCAGCACCCACCCGTCGCCGTCGCGTCGCGCGGCGGTGAGCATCGTGCCCGGATCGGACCCGCCCTGGGGCTCGGTCAGCCCGAAGAAGCCGATCGCCTCGCCCCGCGCCATCGGCGGCAGCCAGCGCGCCTTCTGCTCGTCGGAGCCGAACCTCTGGATCGCGCCCATCGCGAGCGAGCCCTGCACCGACAGCGCGGTGCGGAACCCGGAGTCGACCGCCTCGAACTCCATCGCCACGAGCCCGTACGCCACCGACGAGGCCCCCGGCAGGCCGTGACCGCGCAGGTGCATCCCGAACGCGCCCAGCTCGCCGACGGCCGGCAGCAGCTCGACCGGAAGCCTGCGGTCCTCGAACGCGCGGTCGATGATCGGCGCGATGCGGGTCTGCGCGAGCTCGCGCGCCCTGAGCTGCCACTCGCGCTCCTCGTCGGTCACGAGGTCGGCGACGTCGAACAGCCGGTCGATCGTGGTGGTCATGGGCGCTCCTCGGTCCATCGGCGCCAGTCGCCGTCGTCGTCGTGCGCGCCGAGCGCCGGAGGCGGCTGCTCGTAGTGCACCGGGGTGTGCGAGAGACGCACGGGGTTCGCGACCGAGCGCACGACGGCATCGCCGTCGGCGACGGATGCCGGGAGCTCGACGACCGGATCCAGCCCGAGCGACGCGGCCAGCTCGAACGCCTGGGCGATCGTGTTGACCGCTCCGGCCGGCACGCGGCGTGCGGTGAGCTCCGCGATCCACTCCTCCGCCGGTCGCCGCACAAGCCGCTCCTCCAGCAGCCCGCGGAGCACCGCGCGATGCCGCACGCGGGCCGGGTTGGTCGCGAAACGCGCGTCGTCGGCGAGCTCGGCGCAGCCGAGCGCGTCGCACAGGCGTCGGAACTGCTCGTCGGTCCCGACGGCGAGCGCGATCGGCCGGTCCCGCGTCTCGAGAGTCTCGTACGGTGCGATCGAGGGATGCGCGTTGCCCATGCGCGCCGGTGAGGTGCCGGTCTCCAGCGTCGAGGACGCCTGGTTCGCGAGCGCGGACAGCAGCGAGCCGAGGAGCGTCACGCCGACCCGCTGGCCGCGACCGTGCTGCGGCGACGACTCGTCGTCGCGCGCGCGGAGGGCGGCCTGGATGCCGATGACGGCGTTCAGGCCGGTCAGCACGTCGACGAGCGCCACGCCGACCTTCGTGGGTCGCCCGCCCGCGGCATCCGCCTCGCCGGTGATGCTCATGAGCCCGCCGACGGCCTGCACGAGCAGGTCGTAGCCGGGGAGGGATGCCCCGCCGAGATCGCCGAAGCCGGTGATCGAGCAGTACACCGCCCGTGGGTTCGCCGCCGCCACGTCCTCGTAGCCGAGGCCGAAGCGGTCCATCGTGCCGGGCGTGAAGTTCTCGACCACGACGTCGGCGGTGAGCGCGAGCCGGCGGGCGCGGGCGAGCCCCTCGGCGGTGCGCAGGTCGCAGACGACCGAGCGCTTCCCCCGGTTGGCGCCGGCGAAGTACGTGCTCTGCCCCGCCGCGTTCACGGGCGGCGACCACTGGCGGGTGCCGTCGCCGTCCGGGCTCTCGATCTTGATCACGTCGGCGCCCAGGTCTGCCAGCAGCATCGTGGCGTAGGGCCCGGCGAGCACACGCGAGAAGTCCGCCACGCGGACGCCGCGCAACGGGCCCTGACCGCCCTCGCCCACCGGTGCCGCCACCGAATCACCGCCCGACTCCCGCCGCACGCCGGATGACCCGGCGCTCGCCGACCACTGTACTGGGCCGCGCGAAGGCGTCGGGAGGCCGCGCCGATCGGAGCCGTCCTGCTCACGACCGGTTGGACCGGAAAGGAGAGCCCTCGATCAGGATTGAACTGATGACCCCTTCATTACGAGTGAAGTGCTCTACCACTGAGCTACGAGGGCGCGATCAACGATCCTACCTGTTCGATCGGCGGTGCGCGAACCGGCGGCATCCCCTCACGAGCAGACCAGTCCGTCCTTCGGGACGGTGCCTCGGATGAGGTACCCCTCGACCGCCTCGTCGACGCACTGGTTGCCCTTCAGGAAGCCCGTGTGGCCCTCCCCCTCGCGCGTGACGAGCACGCCCGAGGCCAGTTGGTCGGCGAGCGACTCCGACCACACGTACGGCGTTGCGGGGTCGTTGGTGGTGCCGACCACGACGATCGGCGCGGCGCCGCGGGCGGCGATCCGCTCGCGGACGCCGGTGGCCGGGTAGGGCCACACCTCGCACACGTCCACGCCGTCCCAGTACGGCGCGATCGTGGGCGCCTTCTCGGCGATCATCGCCTGCGACGCCGCCTTCTCGGCCTCGGTCGCGTCGAGCGGGTAGTCCATGCAGTTGTAGGCGCGGAACGCCTCGGTCGAGTTGTCGGTGTAGACGCCGCTCTCACGCCCGTAGTAGAAGTCCGCGAGCGCGAAGGCGATCTGCGGGTCGCCGCTCAGCGCCCCGTCGAGCGCCATGGTCAGGTAGGGCCAGCTGTCCACCGCGTACAGCGCCGCGACGATGCCGGTCATGAGGGCCGACGCGTCGAGCATCCGCCCGTCGGCGGCGGCGAGCGGCCGCTGGTCGACGCTCGCCAGCAGCGTCCCGAGGTCGCGCATCGCCTCGTCGACGGTGCCGCGGAACGGGCACTCGCGATCGGTGAGGCAGTCGGCCATGTAGGCGCGCAGGGCCGACTCGAAGCCGACGGCCTGCGTCGCGCCGACGTCGAGGCCGGGGATCGACGGGTCGATCGCGCCGTCGAGCACGAGCCGGCCGACGCGCTCGGGGAACAGCTTCGCGTACGTGGCGCCGAGGAACGTGCCGTACGAGTAGCCGAGGTAGTGCAGCTTCTCGTCGCCGAGCACGCCGCGCAGCAGATCCATGTCGCGCGCCGCGTTCTCGGTCGTCACGAAGGGCAGGATGCCGTCGCTGCCGGCCTCGCACGCCGCCACGAAGTCCTGGTTGCGAGCCGTGAGCTCGTCGCGCCACTCCTGCGAGCCGCGCGGGGCGGCGGGCAGGTCGAAGAGGTACGCGTCCATGTCGGCCGCGTCGAAGCAGTGCACCGCCGTCGAGCGCCCCACGCCGCGCGGATCGAAGCCGATCACGTCGTACGCCGCCGACAGCGCGTCGCCCACCACCGCGAACGCCGAGTCGGCGATGATGTCGTACCCGCTCGCCCCCGGGCCGCCGGGGTTGACCAGGAGCGACCCGATCGGCTCGGCGTCGTCGGCGCCGCGGCGGATGAGCGCGAGCTCGATCTCGCCGGCGTCCGGGTCCTCCCAGTCCAGCGGCGCCCGCACCGTCGTGCAGTCGAACTCGCCCGCCTCCATGCCGTCGCAGCTCTTCCACGTGAGCCTCTGCTCGTAGAACGGCAGCAGCTCGGCGGGGACGCCGTCCGTCACCGGCGGACGATCGGCGGCAGGGCTCGACTCCTCCGCTCCGGGGATGCCGGTCCACACGCAGCCGGACAGGGCGACGGATGCCACCACGAGCCCTGCGAGGACGGCGGCGGCACGGCGGATGAGGGTCATGGGGCACTTCCGTTCGCGACGGTCACGAGCATGCTCTCCAGCGCCAGGGCCGGAGCCGCGTTGCCCTGCAGGTTGGTGCGGGTCGCCGCGATGCGATCGAGCACCGTGAGGGTCCGCGGCGGCGTCCACGCCACCGCGAGCGCCTCGAGCTCGGGCCTGAGCTCGAGGTTGATGAGGTCGGTGTCGCGACCGAACTGGAGCATGAGGGCGTCGCGGTACATCGACTCGAGGTCGGTGAGCACGCGGTCGATGCCGTCGCGCAGGCTCCGGGTGGCGCGGCGCTTCTGGTCGTCCTCCAGCGCGCTCAGCTGGCCGCGCACGGCCGGCGGGACCGCCGCGCCCTGGGCGATGCCGAGCGTGCGCAGCAGGCTCTCGCGCTCGGCCTCGTCGCGCTCCGCGGTGAGCGCCTTGGCGTCGTCGGTGGCGGCCTGCACGATGCGTCCGGCGACCTCCACCGCGTCCCCGATGCCGCGTACGCCGAGCACGGCCCGCAGTGTGGTGTCGCGGCGGGCGCGGGACGCGGCATCCGTCGCCAGCCGCTGGGCCATGCCGATGTGCCGCTGGGCGAGCCGCGCGCACTGCTCGGCGGTCGCCTCGTCGACGCCGGTGCGCTGCACGAGCAGCCGTGCGACCTCGTCGACGCCGGGCTCGCGCAGGCGCAGCACGCGCACGCGCGAGCGGATCGTCGGCAGGAGGTCGGCGTCGCTCGGCGCGCACAGGATCCAGACGGTGCGCTCGGGCGGCTCCTCCAGCGCCTTGAGCAGCACGTTGCTGGTGCGCTCGACCATGCGGTCGGCGTCCTCCATGACGATCACGCGGTAGCGGCCCAGCGACGGGGAGAACGCGGAGCGCTCCACGAGCGCACGGGCGTCGCGGATGGAGATGATGACGCCCTCGGTGCGCAGCGCCGTGAGGTCGGGATGCGTGCCGGCGAGCACCTGCCGCATCGCGGCCTCGTCGCCCGGCTCGGCGATGAGCGCCGCCGCGAACGCGTACGCGAGCGTGGAGCGCCCCGATCCGGGCGGGCCGGTGATGAGCCACGCGTGCGAGAGCTGCTCGGGATGCGACGCCGCGCCCTGCAGCAGGCGCACGGCGTCGTCCTGCCCCCACACGCGCTCCCAGGGGAGGTCGTCGACGGCGGGAGCTGCGTGCATGCCGACCAGCCTAGGTGAGTGGGCGGACAGCGGCCCGCGACCGTCGTCGCCGTGCGGCACGACGTCGGAGATCTGCACCGGGTCGGAGGCCGAGGCGTGGTCTGCTCCGACGATGCGCGGATCTCCGACGAACCGCCGGGTCGGAGCGGGAAGGCGCAGGGCTCAGAGCAGCACGCGCACGCGCTCGCGGATCGCCCCGGCCAGCTCCTCGGCGGGTCGGGCGGCGTCGAGCACGAGGAAGCGGTCGGGCTCGGACGCCGCGAGCGCGAGGAACGCGCCGCGCACGCGCTCGTGGAACTCGGCCCGCTCCGACTCGAGCCGGTCGAACGGCTTGTCGTCGGCGTCGAGCCGGCGCCGGGCCTCCGCCGGATCCAGGTCGAGGAGCACGGTCAGGTCGGGCAGCGCCCCCTCGGTCGCCCACAGCGACAGGTCGCGGATCTCGCCGGCATCCAGCACGCGCCCCGCCCCCTGGTAGGCCACCGACGAGTCGAGGTAACGGTCCTGGATGACGACCTCGCCGCGCGCGAGCGCCGGGCGCACGACCGTCGCGACGTGGTGCGCGCGGTCGGCCGCGTACAGCAGCGCCTCGGCGCGCGGCGCGATGTCGCCGCGGTGGTGCAGCACGATGTCGCGCACGAGCCGCCCGACCTCGCTGCCGCCGGGCTCGCGCGTGCGGACGACCGTGCGGCCCCGGGCCCGCAGCCACTCCTCCAGGAGAGCCGCCTGGGTCGTCTTTCCCGAGCCGTCGCCGCCCTCGAGAGTGACCCAGAGCCCGCGGGTCACTTCTTCGCCGCGGTCTTGCGCGTCGTCGTCGTGGTCCGGCGCGTGGTCCGCTTGGGTGCGGGGCCCTTGGCGCGCTTGTCGGCGAGCAGCTGCACGGCGCGCTCGAAGGTCACGTCGTCGACCGCCTCGCCGCGCGGGATCGTGGCGTTGGTCTCGCCGTCGGTCACGTAGGGGCCGAAGCGGCCGTCCTTCAGCTTGATCGGCTTGCCGCTGGTCGGGTCGGCCTCGAACTCCTTCAGCGCGCTCGACGCGCCGCGCGCGCCGTACTTGGGCTGCGCGTAGATCGCGAGCGCCTCGTCCAGCGTCAGGGTGAGCAGCTGCTGCTCGCTCTGCAGCGTGCGCGAGTCGGTGCCCTTCTTGAGGTACGGGCCGTACCGGCCGTTCTGCGCCGTGATCTCGACGCCCGACTCCGGGTCGACGCCGACGACGCGGGGCAGCGACAGCAGCTGCAGCGCCTGGTCGAGATCGACCGTGTCGACCGTCATCGACTTGAACAGCGACGCCGTGCGGGGCTTGGGCGCGGCATCCGCCTTCTTGCGGGTCGTCTTCTTCGGCGCCTCCTCGACGACGCCGGTGGCCTCGTCGACGGCGTCCGGGTCGACCGGGTCCACCTCTTGCACGTAGGGACCGAAGCGGCCGTCCTTGACGACTATCAGCTTGCCGTTGTCGGGGTTCTCGCCCAGCACGCGGTCGCCCGCGACCGGCGCGTCGATCAGCTCGCGCGCGCGGGCGGGCGTGAGCTCGTCGGGGGCGAGGTCGTCGGGCACGTTGACGATGCGCGACGTGCCGTCGGGGTTCGGGACGTCGAGGTAGGGGCCGTACTTGCCGAAGCGGAGCGTCGCCACGTCGCCGATGCGGGTCGCGTTGAGCTCGCGCGCGTCGATGTCGCCGAGGTTGTCGACGATCTTGCGCAGTCCCACGTGCTCCTCGGAGCCGAAGTAGAAGTCCTGCAGCCACGCGACGCGCTTCTGCTCGCCGCGCGCGATGGCGTCGAGGTCGTCCTCGAGCGCGGCGGTGAAGTCGTAGTCGACGAGGTCGGCGAAGTGCTGCTCGAGCAGGCGCACGACGCTGAACGCGAGCCAGCTCGGCACGAGCGCCTGGCCGCGCTTGGACACGTACCCGCGCGTGAGGATCACGTCGATGATGCTCGCGAACGTCGACGGACGGCCGATGCCCTTCTCCTCCAGCGCCTTCACGAGGCTCGCCTCGGTGTAGCGCGGCTTGGGGCTCGTCGCGTGGCCCTTCGGCTCGACGTCGCGCAGCGACAGCACGTCGCCGACGGCGAGAGCGGGGAGCGACTGGTCGGTGGCCTTGTCGGCGTCGCCGCGACGCTCGTCGCGTCCCTCCTCGTAGGCCTCCAGGAAGCCCTTGAAGGTGTACACGGTGCCCGAGGCGGTGAACGAGGCGGTCCGGCCCTCGGCATCCGCATCGAGGATGACCGTCGTGGTCTCGTACTTCGCGTCGGACATCTGGCTGGCGATCGTGCGCTTCCAGATGAGGTCGTAGAGACGCGACTCGTCGCGGTCGAGCGCGGATGCCACCGACGACGGCGTGCGGAAGTGCTCGCCGGAGGGGCGGATGGCCTCGTGCGCCTCCTGCGCGTTCTTGCTCTTGTTGCGGTAGCTGCGCGGGTTCGAGGGCACCGCGCGGTCGCCGTAGAGGGCGACCGCCTGCTCGCGCGCGGCCTGCACGGCCTGCGCGGACAGCGCCGTCGAGTCGGTGCGCATATAGGTGATGTAGCCCTTCTCGTACAGGCGCTGGGCGACGCTCATCGCGTGCTTGGCGCTCATCGAGAGCTTGCGGCCGGCCTCCTGCTGCATCGTGGAGGTCGTGAACGGCGCCTTCGGGCTGCGGGTGCCGGGCTTGGCCTCGATCGAGACGACGCTCGCGCGACCGGTGCGCTCGATCGCCGCGGCGAGGTCGCGCGCCCCGTCCTCGTCGAGCACGACGACGGCCTTGGTCAGCCCGCCGCGGTCGTCGAAGTCGGTGCCGCGCGCGAGCGGGGCGCCGTCGAGGCGGGCCAGTCGCGTGGTGAACGAGTCGGCGTCCCTGGTGGCGCGCGCCTCGACGTCCCAGTACGACGCCGAGACGAACGCCATGCGCTCGCGCTCGCGGTCGACGACCATGCGCGTCGCGGCGGACTGCACGCGGCCGGCGCTGAGGGTCTGACCCTCGCGGCCGCTGCCGATCTTGCGCCACAGCACCGGCGACACGTCCCAGCCGTACAGGCGGTCGAGCACACGGCGGGTCTCCTGCGCGTCGACGAGGTCGAGGTCGAGCTCGCGCGTGTTGTCGGCGGCGGCGACGATGGCGTCCTTGGTGATCTCGTGGAAGACCATGCGGCGCACGGGGACCTTGGGCTTGAGCACCTCGAGCAGGTGCCAGGCGATCGCCTCGCCCTCGCGGTCCTCATCTGTGGCGAGCAGGACCTCGTCGGCGTCCTTGAGGGCGCGCTTGAGCTCGGCGACGGTCTTCGTCTTGCGGTCGTTGACGACGTAGTAGGGGTCGAACCCGTTGTCGATGTCGATCGAGTACTTGCCGTACGCCTGCTTCTTGTCGGCGGGGATGTCCTTCTTGTCGGCCAGGTCACGGATGTGCCCGACCGAGCTGAGCACCTCGTAGCCGTCGCCGAGGTACCCCTGGATCGACCTCATCTTGGTCGGAGACTCGACGATGACGAGCTTCTTGCCGTGTGCCACTGGCGTCCTTTCTTCGATGCACACCATACACACCGCGAACATCGGCGGACGCTGAGTGCTTCCCGCCGTCGCCGCAGGCCCCGGTCACGGCGGCGATTCCCCTCCGCCCGCCGCGGGGGCCCCGTCCGGCGGCGGTCCGGCGCGCGCGCGGGCGTGCGCGGTGAAAGGCCCGACGGATGCCGCGACCTCCACCGTCGCGACGAGTCCGTCCACCGCGCACGAGACGACGCGGGCGCCGCCACGCCC
>NZ_JBDIAB010000083.1:0-11898 GCF_039812165.1 Microbacterium sp. | reverse complement strand
CGGCCCGTGCGATGATTGCCCGCCCGTCGGCGCGACCTTCTACAATCGACGGTGCACGGGCATCGTCCCGAGAACTGTCATCTGCGGGGTCGCTCAGCCGTCCCCATCAGAAGGGAACCGCATGTCCGGGCATTCCAAGTGGGCGACGACGAAGCACAAGAAGGCCGTCATCGACGCGCGCCGCGCGAAGTCGTTCGCCAAGCTCATCAAGAACATCGAGGTGGCCGCCAAGCTCGGCGGCGCCGACCTCACCGGCAACCCCACCCTGTACGACGCCGTGCAGAAGGCGAAGAAGACGTCGGTCCCCAACGACAACATCGATCGCGCGATCAAGCGTGGCGCCGGCATCGGCGGCGAGGCGGTCGAGTACCAGACGATCATGTACGAGGGCTACGGCCCGAACGGCGTGGCGCTGATGATCGAGTGCCTCACCGACAACAAGAACCGCGCGGCCGCCGAGGTGCGCACGGCGCTGACCCGCAACGGCGGCTCGCTCGCCGATCCCGGCTCGGTCGCCTACAACTTCCACCGCAAGGGCGTCATCGTCGTCTCGGGCGAGGGCACCACCGAGGACGACGTCATGATGGCGGCGCTCGAGGCCGGCGCCGAAGAGGTGGAGCCGCACGCGCAGGGCTTCGAGGTCATCACCGAGGCGTCCGACCTGGTGGCGGTGCGCGCGGCCCTGCAGGAGGCGGGCCTGGACTACGAGTCGGCGGACGTCGAGTTCGTGCCGTCGCTGAAGGTCGAGATCGACGCCGACACCGCCCGCAAGGTCTTCCGCCTCATCGACGCGCTCGACGACAGCGACGACGTGCAGAACGTGTTCAGCAACTTCGACCTGTCCGCCGAGGTGCAGGCCGAGCTCGAGAACGACGACTGACCGAGCCCAACGCGGGCTCTCCGGGCGATCCGACTTAGCGTGGGGGAGTGGCATCCCCTCGCCTTCGCGTGCTCGGCATCGACCCCGGCCTCACCCGCTGCGGCGTCGGCGTCGTCGACGTGGCGCGCGACCGGTCGGCACGGCTCGTGCACGTGGACGTCATCCGCTCCGACCCGGGCCTGCCGATCGAGCGCCGACTCGCCGTGATCGCCGCCGGCATCCGGGCGGTGCTCGAGGAGCACACGCCCGACGTCGTCGCGGTCGAGCGGGTGTTCGCACAGCACAACCGCCATTCGGTGATGGGCACCGCGCAGACGAGCGGCATCGCGCTGCTGCTGGCGGCGGAGCACGGCGTGCCCGCGGCGACGCACACGCCCACCGAGGTGAAGGCCGCGGTCACCGGCTACGGCTCGGCCGACAAGCTGCAGGTGCAGACGATGGTGGCCCGCGTGCTGCGGCTCGACGCGCTGCCCCAGCCGGCCGACGCCGCCGACGCGCTCGCGCTCGCGCTGTGCCACGCGTGGCGGGGCGGAGCGCCCGAGGCGTCGCAGGCGACGTCGCTCACGCCCGCCCAGCGCGCGTGGGCCGACGCCGAGCGGGTCTCGCGCCGCGAGCGTGTCGCTCGAACAAACGTCCGAAGCGGCGTCTAGGCTCGGGGCATGATCTCCTCCCTGCGCGGACGCGTGCTGCACCTCGACGACGAGAGCGTCGTGGTCGACGTCGGCGGCGTCGGCTATGCCGTGGCCGTCACCCCGCAGCTGTCGCGCGAGTTCCACGCCGGCGACGAGATCGTGCTGCACACGCACCTCGTCGTCCGCGAGGACGCGTTCTCGCTCTACGGCTTCGAGTCGCGCGACGAGCTCGTCGTGTTCACGCAGCTGCTGAGCGTGTCGGGCGTGGGCCCGAAGTCGGCGCTGGGCGTGCTCGCGACGCTCACCGTCGATCAGGTGGCCGATGCCGTGGGGTCCGAGGACGACGCGCCGTTCCGCCGCGTCTCGGGCATCGGCCCCAAGACCGCGAAGCTCATCGTCGTCCAGCTCGCCGGCAAGCTGCGGCCCTCCGGCCGTGCCACGACGGCGAGCGCCGGCACGGCCGCGACCGCCGTCAACGGACAGGTCGTCGCCGCGCTCGTGGGGCTCGGCTGGAGCGAGCGCGTCGCCCTCGACGCGGTGGCGGCCACGTCGGCCGACGCGCCCGCCGGATCGACGGTGCCGGCGCTGCTGAAGCTCGCGCTGGCCCACCTCGGACCCGCACGGACGGACCTGCCGCATGGCTGACCTGCACGAGCACGTGGAGGACGACGCCGAGCTCGCCGTCGAGGGGGCGCTGCGCCCGACGTCGCTGTCGGAGTTCGTCGGCCAGCACAAGGTGCGCGGCCAGCTGCAGCTGCTGCTCGACGCCGCCCGCATCCAGCAGCGGCCGCCCGACCACATCCTCATGGCCGGCCCTCCGGGCCTCGGCAAGACGACGCTCGCGATGATCGTCGCACACGACAGCGGTCGCCCGCTGCGCCTGTCCAGCGGGCCGGCGATCCAGCACGCCGGCGACCTCGCGGCGCTGCTGTCGAGCCTCGTCCCCGGCGAGGTGCTCTTCATCGACGAGATCCACCGGATGGCCCGCGCCGCCGAAGAGATGCTGTACCTCGCGATGGAGGACTTCCGCATCGACATCATGGTCGGCAAGGGCGCCGGCGCCACCAGCATCCCGCTCGACCTCGCCCCGTTCACTCTCGTGGGCGCGACGACGCGCTCGGGTCTGCTGCCCAACCCGCTGCGCGACCGGTTCGGGTTCACCGCGCACCTCGAGTACTACGAGCCCGACGAGCTCGAACGGGTCGTGGCGCGCTCCGCCGCGGTGCTCGACGTGGTCGTGCCGGCGCCCGCGCGCGCCGAGATCGCACGCCGCTCGCGCGGCACGCCGCGCATCGCCAACCGCCTGCTCCGGCGCGTGCGCGACTACGCGATCGTGCACGGCACGCATCCCGCGTCGGTCGGCGTGACCGAGGCCGAGGTGGCGGCCGCGCTCGACCTCTACGACGTCGACGAGATCGGGCTCGACCGCCTCGACCGGGCGGTGCTGGATGCCGTCGTGCGCCGCTTCCGCGGCGGCCCGGTGGGCCTCGGCACGCTCGCGGTGGCGGTCGGGGAGGAGGCCGAGACGATCGAGTCGGTCGTCGAGCCGTACCTCGTGCGGATCGGCTTCCTGGGGCGCACGCCCCGCGGTCGCATCGCCACCCCCGAGGCGTACGCGCACCTGCGTGTACCGCACGCCGATCAGGCGTTCCCGTTCGATGACCTATAATCGCTGAGGGCTTGAGTGCCCTTCTCCCCCCGAACAGGCCGCGTCATGACGGCGTGTCCACTGTGAAAGGTGCTCCCACCTAAATGTTTCTCGCAACAGCGCAGACCGCCGAGGTCAACCCGGCCATGAAGTTCTTCGCCGACTACGGCCTCATCATCATCCTCGTGGTGCTCCTGGGCTTCATGTTCTGGAGCTCGCGCCGCCGCATGCAGCGCACCAAGGCCGAGCAGGAGGCGAAGTCGCGCGCGATGGTCCCCGGTGTCAAGGTGCTGCTCCAGGGCGGGCTCTACGGCACGCTCGTCGAGTTCGACGGCGACGACCTCTCCAAGCCGGCGCGCGTCGAGCTCGCCCCCGGCGTGTCGGTCGAGGTGCACAGCCAGGGCATCCTGCGCGTGGTCGACCCGGTCGAGGAGACCCCCGCCGAGGCCCCCGAGATCGAGTCGATCCCCGGCGACGACACCGTCCCCGACGCGGACGACCCGCGCAAGCCCTGAGCCCGCGCCGCCCCAGCGGCCCGCACGAAAGCTGACCCTCCGTGGCCACACCCACTCCCGTCCGCCACGCCTGGCGGGCACTGACCGGCCTGCTGGTCGTGACGGCCGTGCTCTTCGGGATCAACGCGCTGGGTGTGTACGTGTTCGGCAAGAGCTCATGGACGCCTGAGCTCGCGCTCGACCTGCAGGGCGGCACGCAGATCATCCTCGAGGCGCGCACGCCCGACGGCGCCGCGCCCTCCCAGGAGCAGATGGACCAGGCCGCGACGATCATCCGGCAGCGCGTCGACGCCTCGGGCGTCGGCGAGGCCGACATCGCCACGCAGGCGGGCAACCAGATCGTCGTGCAGGTGCCGGGACAGGCCGACGAGGAGACGCGGCAGCGGATCGAGGCATCCGCCCAGCTGCAGCTGCGCGCCGTGCTCTACACCGGTGCCCCCGCGACGACCTATGTCGGCGAGGACGGCAAGCAGACGCCGTACCCGACGCCGGATCCCGCGCTGCCGGCGACGCCGACCGTCGCGCCCACGGACGGCAGCGACCTGAACTGGGTCACGCCGGCCCTGCAGGCGCAGTTCCTCGCCTACGACTGCGCCGACCCGGCCAACGATCCCGCGAACGCGCCGGCCGACCAGCCGCTCATCACGTGCGAGACCGACGGCTCGATCAAGTACATCCTGGGCCCCGTGGAGCTCGACGGCTCGTCGATCAACGACGCGACGTTCGGGCTGCAGCAGAACGACAACCAGTGGGCGGTGAACCTCACCTTCGACCAGGCCGGCACCGAGACCTTCGGCAAGGTCAGCCAGCGCCTGTACGGCGCGACGTCGCCGCAGGACCAGTTCGCGTTCGTGCTCGACGGCCGCGTGCTCTCGGCGCCCCGCATGCAGGGCGTCATCCTCGACGGCAAGCCCTCGATCACGGGCAGCTTCACGCAGGAGTCGGCCAAGACGCTCGCCGACCAGCTCAAGTACGGCGCCCTGCCGCTCAGCTTCGAGGTGCAGAGCTCCAACTCGATCTCGGCCACGCTCGGGTCGCAGCAGCTGCAGATCGGCCTCATCGCCGGCCTCATCGGCCTCGCCCTCGTGGCGCTGTACTCGCTCGTCGTCTACCGCGCGCTCGGGTTCATCATCATCGCGTCGCTGGCCGTGATGGCGGTGCTCACCTACATCACGCTGTGCATCCTCGCCTGGCGCATGGGCTTCCGCCTGTCGCTGGCCGGCGTCGCGGGCCTCATCGTGACGATCGGCTTCACCGCCGACTCGTTCATCGTGTACTTCGAGCGCATCCGCGACGAGCTGCGCGACGGCAAGTCGATCACCGGCGCCGTCGAGGACGGCTGGGGCCGCGCGAAGCGCACGATCTACATCTCGAAGTCGATCAACATCCTCGCCGCCGTGGTGCTGTACATCCTGGCCGATGCGACGGTGAAGGGCTTCGCGTTCACGCTGGGCCTCACGACCGTCATCGACATCCTGATCTTCATCCTGTTCACCCATCCGGTGCTGCAGCTGCTCGCCCGCACGCGGTTCTTCGGGTCGGGGCATCCGCTCTCCGGGCTCGACCCCGACGCGCTCGGCGCCGTGTACCGGGGCCGCGCGCAGTTCCGCGCGCCCGCCCCGACCGCCGGCGTCAAGGGCTCCGCCTCGCGCCGCGCCGGACGCTCGCGCGGCGAGGCCGAGCGCCGCCAGACGATCGCCGAGCGCAAGCAGGCCGAGCTCGCCGCGGGCGCGCGATCGAGCTCCTCGTCCGCCTCGTCGACGGAGAGGGACGACTGATGCGCTCCATGAACCAGCTGGGCAACGACCTCTACACCGGCCGGACGTCCTTCCCCTTCGTCGGCCGTCGCAAGCTCTGGTTCCTGATCGCGGCGATCCTCGTGATCGGCTCCGCGCTCGTGCCGCTGATCCGCCCGATCCAGTTCTCGATCGAGTTCACCGGCGGCTCGCAGTTCACCGTGAGCAACGTGGCGACCCCCGACCAGACCGCCGCGACCGACGCCGTCCAGTCGGTGGTCGCCGGGGCGGCGACGAAGGTCACGACGATCGGCGAGGACAGCATCCGCGTCCAGACCGACCAGATGACGGATGCCGAGACGCGCGACGTCTCCGCGGCCCTGGCCTCGGCGCTCGACGTCGACGCGGCCGACGTCAGCTCGTCGTTCATCGGCCCGAGCTGGGGGCAGGACGTCACCCGGCAGTCGCTGTGGGGCCTCGCGATCTTCCTCGCGCTGACGTTCGTCATCCTGGCGATCTACTTCCGCACGTGGAAGATGTCGGTCGCCGCGATCATCGGCCTGGTCGACGTCCTCGTCGTCACGATCGGCATCTACGCGCTGTGCGGCTTCGAGATCTCGCCGGCGGCCGTGATCGGCTTCCTCACGATCCTCTCGTATGCGCTCTACGACACCACCGTCGTGTTCGACAAGATCCGCGAGAACACCCACGAGGACGGTGAGAAGTCCGGCCGCACGTTCGGCGAGTCGGTCAACCTCGCCGTCAACCAGACCCTCGTGCGCTCGATCAACACGACGGTCGTGGCGGTGCTGCCCACCGGTGCGATCCTGTTCATCGGCGCCCTCTGGCTCGGTGCCCAGACCCTCACCGACATCTCGCTGTCGATCTTCGTGGGCACGATCGTGGCCGCGTACTCGACGCTGTTCGTCGCGGCCCCGCTGTACGCGTTCCTGCGCGAGAACGAGCCCGACATCAAGGCGCGCGACGAGCGCGTGCTCTCCGCGCGGGAGCGCGCTCTGGCCGACGTCTGACCGATCCCGTTCCGGGCGTAGGATTGACGAGTTCTACAGCGCGGAGGTGAACGGATGACCGAGACGGTGCCCGCGTCCGCCCAGACGCCGTCGCTGCGCCGTCTGGTCCCGCGCATCTTCTCCCGCTCGACGCCGCGTGCGGGCATCGAGCAGGTGCTGCACACCGTGCGCGCGCACCATCCGCGCGCCGACCTCGCGATCGTGGAGCGCGCCCACGAGGTCGCCGCCGAGGCCCACGCGACGCAGAAGCGGCTGAGCGGCGAACCGTACATCACGCACCCGGTGGCGGTGGCGCAGATCCTCGCCGAGCTCGGGCTGGGACCTCGTGCGATCGCGGCGGCGCTGCTGCACGACACCGTCGAAGACACCTCGTACACGCTCGACGCGCTGACGGCGGAGTTCGGCGACGAGGTCGCGATGCTCGTCGACGGCGTGACCAAGCTCGACAAGGTCACCTACGGCGACGCCGCCCAGGCCGAGACCGTGCGCAAGATGATCGTGGCGATGTCGAAGGACATCCGCGTGCTCCTCATCAAGCTCGCCGACCGCCTGCACAACGCGCGCACGTGGGGGTTCCAGTCGCCCGAGAAGGCCGAGAAGAAGGCCAGGGAGACGCTGGAGATCTATGCTCCGCTCGCCCATCGCCTCGGCATCCAGGCGATCAAGAACGAGCTCGAGGATCTCTCGTTCGCCGTCCTGCATCCCAAGCTCTACGTCGAGATCGAGAGTCTCGTCAAGCAGCGCACGCCGCAGCGCGAGCAGTACGTGCAGTCGGTCATCGAGGCCGTCGACGCCGACCTCAGGGAGCTCCGCATCCGGGGCAAGGTGGTCGGCCGCCCCAAGCAGCTGTACTCGGTGTACCAGAAGATGATCGTGCGCGGCCGCGAGTTCGACGACATCTACGATCTCATCGGCATCCGTGTGCTCGTGAACACCGTGCGCGACTGCTACGCGGCGCTCGGGGCCATCCACGCGCGCTGGACGCCGCTGCCCGGGCGCTTCAAGGACTACATCGCCACGCCGAAGTTCAACCTCTACCAGTCGCTGCACACGACCGTGATCGGCCCCGGCGGCCGCACGGTCGAGATCCAGATCCGCACGAACGAGATGCATCAGCAGGCGGAGTACGGCGTCGCGGCGCACTGGAAGTACAAGGACCGCATGAACGCCGGCAAGACCGATCACCGCTCGGTCGACGCCGATCTCGCGTGGCTCGCGCACATCTCGGACTGGCAGGCCGAGACCACCGACCCGGGCGAGTTCCTCGACTCGCTGCGCTTCGAGATCGGCGCCAAGGAGGTCTACGTCTTCACGCCCAAGGGCCGTGTGATCGGCCTGCCCGGCGGCGCCACTCCGGTCGACTTCGCCTACGCCGTGCACACCGAGGTCGGCCACCGCACGATGGGAGCGAAGGTCAACGGCCGTCTCGTTCCGCTGGAGTCGGAGCTGCACTCGGGCGACGTCGTCGAGGTGTTCACGTCGAAGAACCCCGACGCGGGTCCCAGCCAGGACTGGCTCGCGTTCGTGAAGAGCACGCGCGCCCGCAGCAAGATCCGCGGCTGGTTCACCAAGGAGCGCCGCGAGGAGGCGGTGGAGCAGGGCAAGGATGCCATCGCGCGCGCCATGCGGCGGCAGAACCTGCCGCTGCAGCGCCTGATGGGCCAGGACTCGTTCACCGAGGTGGCCCATCAGCTGCGCTACGAGGACGTCACGGCGCTGTACGCCGCGATCGGCGAGGGCCACGTCTCGACGCAGTCGGTGATCGAGAAGGTCACCGCGCTCGTGCGGACGCAGGAGGACACCTCCACCGGCCCCATCATGCTGCCGCCGGTGGGCCGCTCCCGCGCCCCGCGCGGCGGCGACTCCGGCGTGCTCGTGCGCGGCGCGTCCGACATCCTCGTCAAGCTCGCCAAGTGCTGCACGCCGGTCCCGGGCGACGAGATCGTCGGCTTCGTCACGCGGGGGAGCGGCGTGTCGGTGCACCGCAAGGACTGCACGAACGTGCGCGCGCTCATGTCCGACCCCGACCGGCTCATCGACGTCGAGTGGGCTCCGACGACCAAGAGCGTGTTCCTCGTGCAGGTGCAGGTCGAGGCGCTCGACCGCGCGGGCCTCCTGAGCGACATCACGCGCGTGCTGAGCGAGCACCACGTGAACATCCTCTCCGCGTCGGTGTCCACCACGGGCGACCGGCTGGCGCTCAGCCGGTTCGTCTTCGAGATGGGCGACATCGTCCACCTCGACCGCGTGCTCAACGCGATCCGCCGCGTCGACGCCGTGTACGACGTCTACCGCGTCACGTCGTCCTGACCGGGGCCGTCGCGCTCGAGCCGGTCGCGCAGGCACGCGACCGCGTGCCGCTTGCGGCGCAGCGGAGGCGCCCCCTCCAGCCACGCCAGCGTGCTGCGCACGAGCCCGGGGTGCACCGCGATGAGCGCGTCCGCCGCGGTCGGCGCGGCGCCGTCGGAGTCGACCCGGTCGCGCACGAGGTCGGCGAGGGTCCGCTCCGGCACGGTCACCGCGACGCCGGAGACGATGACGACGTCGCGGTCGGCGAGCCGCCCGTCGCGATAGCGGAGCCGCCGGTCGAGGAGCGGCGGACGGCGCCGCGCGCCCGTGCGCTGCACGCAGTGCCGCCGCGGCACCTCGGTGAGAGCGCCGTGCACCCAGGCCGCGGATTCGTGGGTGAACGCCAGCCCCGGGGCGCACACGCGGCGGAGGGATGCCGCACGCAGCTCGCGGGTCTCCACCGCGTCGGCGGGCATGAAGCCCTCGCCGACCTCGATCAGGTGGCCGTCCAGGCGCGCCGCCATGAGCTCGGGCGTGGAGAGGCGGTCATCGGCGAAGTACAGGAACGGCCACATGGCAGCAGTGTCGCCGATGCGGGAGCGCCGAGCCGCGGCATCCGACCGGACTGTGGAGAACCGGACGGATCGCGGCGGTGTGGAGGGACTCGATCCCGAGGCGGACTCCCGCCGGGGAGGCATGCCTCTGCGCGGTGAGAGGGGCTCAGCCGCCGAGGGCCTTCAGCCACGCCTTGCGCGCCTGCAGCGCCTCGCGCGCCTTGGCGGCGGATGCGGCATCCCCCCGCTTCTCGGCCTGGGCCGCCTCGGCCTCGAGCTTGGCGATCGCGTCGTGCAGCTGCTGCGACATGTCGCTCTGCCGAGCCTTGGTCTCGGGGTTGTTGCTCTTCCAGTCCGCGTCCTCGCGAGCGCGCACGGCCTGCTCGATCTTGCGGAGCTCGTCGTCGAGGGCGCGCTCCTTGTCGCGCGGGAAGATGCGGCCGATCTCGTCCCACTGGCGCTGGATGCCGGTGAGGAGCGCCCGCGCCTTCGCGGTGTCCCTCTCCTGACGGATCGCGGCGGCCTCGTCGAGGAGCGCGCGCTTGGCGTCGATCTTCTCGCGGGAGGCCTCGGCGTCGGCCTGCTCGCGATCGGCGCGGGCGCCGTACAGGGCGTCGCCGGCGGCCTTGAACCGCGCCCACAGCGCGTCGTCGGCCTTCTTGCCGGCCCGTCCGGCGTTCTTCCACTGGTCGAGCAGGTCGCGGTAGGGGCCGATGCCGTCCTCGCCCTTGCTCGCGAGCGCCTCGGCGCGCTCGATGAGCCGCTGCTTGGCGTCGCGTGCGGTGCGGTGCGTCTCGTCGAGCACGGCGTAGAAGTCGCGGCGGTGCTTGTCGACGACGCTGCGCGCGTCGCGGAACCGCTTCCAGAGCCGCTGTCCGACGGCCTTGGGCAGGCGCGGCCCGGTGGCCTGGTGGGCCTGCCAGCGCTCGAACAGCGCGGTCGCCTCGGCCGCGGTCTGCTTCCACTGGATGGTCTTCGGGTCGCGGGCCGCGATGGCCTCCATCTGCTCGACCAGCTGCGTGCGCTCGGCGACCGCCGCGTCGACGGCCTCGCGCGCCGCCTGGGCCTCGGTGGCCGACGCCTCGGTCAGGGCGTCCTCGAGCGCGGCGACGCGGGCCTGCAGAGCGGCCAGGTCGCCCACGGCGGACGCCCCGGCGATGCGCTCGCGCACGGTCTTCGCGGCCGACCGGAGATCGGCGGCCGACGCGCCGCCGCGGCGCTGCCGCACCTCGAGCAGCGTCACCTCGCCGGCGAGGTCGGCGTACTTGCGCTCGAAGTAGGCGAGGGCCTCTTCTGGCGAGCCGTCGGGATACTGGCCGACGACACGCCACTGGTCGCCCTCGCGGACGGACACGGTGCCGTCGTCGTCGACACGGCCCCAGGGCTCGGAGACGGCGGATTCTGGTGTGCTGGCGGAAGTCACGGGATGCACCTCGTCACGGCTCACGCCGTATGGGGGTTCGGTCGGCTCACAGCCTAGTATGCCGGGCGCGCCGGTTCAGGGCGTGGTCTCCGGCGTGGGCTCGGGTGCCGGCTCCTCGGCGGGGGTCTCGGGCGCGGCGGGCTCGGCCGGCTCCTCGGTGGGGACGTCGGTCGGGGCGGGCGACTCCGCGGGCACGGTCTCGGTCGGAGCGGGGGTCGGCGTGGGCTCCGGCACACCGGGGCCGAGGGTGTAGTAGGCGACCTGCCCGCCGACGACGGCGAGGATCAGCACGCCTCCCGCGACGCCCGCGACGAGGTTGTCGCGCCGGCGGCGGCGGAGCTGCGACTCGTGGAGCTCGCGGCGCGCCTCGTAGAGCCGAGCACGTTCCTTCGCCTCGCGCGTGGTCTTCTTGCCGGCTCCCGCAGCCAACGGGCCCTCCTTCGGTCAGCCGCACAAAGCCTACGGTCCCCGTGGGGCGACGGCCAAACGCGCGATGTCGCCGGCCACGATTAGCCTGGACGGGTGACCCCGTCCGCCCTCTTCCAGGCCCCGACGCCGCTCGCGGTGCGCATGCGGCCGGTGTCGCTCGACGAGGTCGCCGGGCAGCAGCATCTGCTCCGGCGGGGATCGCCCCTCGTGGCGCTCGCAGACCCGGGAGCCGCGACCAAGTCGGCGGTCTCGGTCATCCTGTGGGGGCCGCCGGGCACCGGCAAGACGACGCTCGCGCAGGCGATCGCGCGATCGTCCGGTCGCCGCTTCGTGGAGCTGTCCGCCGTGACCGCGGGGGTCCGCGACGTCCGCGAGGTCATGCAGGACGCCATGACGCAGCGCGACCTGTACGGGCAGTCGACGATCCTGTTCCTCGATGAGATCCACCGGTTCACGAAGGCGCAGCAGGACGCGCTGCTGCCCGGCGTCGAGAACGGCTGGGTCATCCTCATCGCTGCGACCACCGAGAACCCGTCGTTCTCGGTCATCTCGCCGCTCCTGTCGCGATCGCTGCTGCTCACGCTGCAGCCGCTCAGCGACGACGACCTGGGCCTCCTCGTCGATCGCGCCGTGTCCGATCCGCGAGGCCTCGCCGGTGAGGTCGCGCTCGACCCCGAGGCGCGCGCGGCGCTCGTGCGGCTCGCCTCGGGCGACGCGCGGCGGGCGCTCACGGCGCTGGAGGCGGCGGCATCCCTCGCCGG
>NZ_JBDIAB010000082.1:0-12098 GCF_039812165.1 Microbacterium sp. | reverse complement strand
CGCCCGGCGCGACGTCTCGGGTGACGACGGATGCCGCGGCCACGACGGCGCCGTCGCCGACCGTCACCCCGGGGAGGATGGTGCTGTTCGAGCCGATCCAGGCCCCCTTGCCGATGACGACCGGCGCGGGCACGACGTCGGCGCGGTGGGCGGGGTCGAGCGGGTGGTTCAGCGTCGCGATGACCACGTTGTGCCCGATCAGCGCGCCGTCCTCGATCGTGAGCCCGCCCTGGTCCTGGAACTTGCAGCCCATGTTGATGAACACGTCGCGACCGATGGTCGTGTTGCGACCGAAGTCGGTGTGGAACGGTGGGAAGAGCACCACGGAGTCGTGGATCGGCGAGCCGGTCAGGTGCGCGAGCAGCGCCCGGACGCCCGCCTCGTCGTGGTAGCTGCCGTTGAGCTCCGCGGTGATCCGCAGCGCGTCCTGCGCCGCGCGATGCATCACCGCGTGAAGCGGCGAGCCGCCCGGGATCGTGCGTCCGGCACGCAGCTCGGCCAGCAGCGCCTCGATCGTGGCATCCGGTTCGTCGTCCATCGAACCCCCCTCTCTCGTGGGTCTCTTCATCATGCACGAGACACGTCCGGCGAGGCACTGGCCCGCCTGTCGACCCTGTAGGAGACAGCGAGCGCTGCGTTGCGGGGGGATGTCGCTCCGAGAGCCGGTCGAGCTCGTCGATGTCCATGACCCGATCAGAGCAGCAGGACGCCGAGGCTGCCGCGCCTCGCCGACACGAGGGCGAGACGGGCGAGCTCGCGCAGCGGTGCGGTGGCCATGGCCTCAGACAGTGCGCCGTCGTTCTCCACACCTGGCGCCTCCCCTCTACGATCGGGCTATGACCGACTCCTGGCTCGTCCTGGTCGCCAACGCGGGCGACGGCACCATCAGCACCTTCCGGCTCGAGGGCGGCGCGCTCGAACGACTCGCGGTGACCGACGGCGTGAAGGGATGCTCGACCTTCGCGATCGACGCGACGCGCGACCTCGTGCACGCCGGGGTCAAGGGAGCCGCGGAGGGCGAGCCCGCCGGCATCCTGACCCTCTCGCTCGACCGCGAGACGGGGAGGCTCACGCCGCGCTCGCGCCTCGACCTGCCCGACGGCGGCATGAACTACCTCGCGGTGACCCGCGACGGGACCGGTCTGCTCGGAGCCTCGTACGGTGGCGGCTATGGGATCAGCTGCCCGGTCGCAGACGGCGTCGTGGGCGAGCCGGTGTCGCGCATCGCGTTCCCGAACCTGCACTCGGTGCTGCCGAGCGCCGACGGCCGCTTCGCGTACTTCGTCTCGCTGGGCGCCGACCTCGTGGCGCAGTACGCGCTCGGCGACGACCTCGCGCTCGTGCCGCTCGACCCCGAGACCGTCGCCGCTCCGGCCGGCAGCGGTCCGCGGCATCTCGTGCTGAACGACGCGCAGGATGCCGTGTACGTGCTGACCGAGTTCTCCGGCGAGGTGCTCCACTTCGCGCGCGACACCGACTCCGGCGTGCTCACGCTCCAGGACGCGGCCACCGCCTACGACCCCGCGAAGGGGCTGGGGCACAGCGAGCTCGGCGCCGACCCGCTGGCGAACCACTACATCTGGGGCGCCGACCTCCACCTCGCCGACGGGGGGCGCCGGCTGTGGGCGACCGAGCGCACCGAGAGCACCCTGGGCGCGGTGGCCGTCGCGGCCGACGGGTCGGTGTCGGCACCGACGCGGTTCATCGTCACCGAGACGCAGCCACGCGGGTTCGACGTGAGCCCCGACGGCGCGTACCTCGTCGCCGCCGGCGAGCGGTCGACGACCGTCTCGCTGTACGCCGTGGAGGGAGACGGCCTCGAGCTGCTCCAGCGGGCCGAGACCGGCGGCGGGGCGAACTGGGTGCGGTTCCTCGCGGACTGACGCCGAGGCCCCGTTCGACCGCCGGACGGGGCGAGACGCGACGGGCGCCCGCGACGTCTCACCCGCTCCACGATCGTGCGGCGGATCGGCGCGGCTCGATCGGACCTCAGCCGGTCTGATCCGCGCCCTACGTGAGCGCGACCGCGATGGGCGTCAGGCCCGAGCTGAAGCGGATCGTCCGCCCCACCGTCGCCGTCTGCCTCAACGCCGTCGCGATGACGTCGGCGACGTCGGCGCGCGACACCGTGCCCGACTCGGTCGCGGTGACGTCGATCCGCCCGGTGGGCGGATCGGACGTGAGCGTGCCGGGTCCGAGGACCGTCCAGTCCAGGCCGCTCCGGCGCAGGTGCTCGTCGGCCGCGGCCTTGGCCTCGGCGTAGGCGAAGAACGGATGCTCGGGGTCGACGCCGTGCTTCGTGCGGGCGCCGAAGTACGACACCATCACGTAGCGACGGACGCCCGCGGCGACCGCGGCGTCGACGGAGCGGATCGCGGCGTCGCGGTCGACCGCGTACGTGCGCTTCGGGCTGCCGCCGCCGGCGCCGGCCGACCAGACGACCGCGTCGTGCGCGCGGACGAGGTCGGCGAGCTCCCGGGTCGTGAGGGTCTCGACGTCCGCGACGAGCGGCGTCGCGCCCGTCACGGCGACCTCGGACTCGTGCTCGGGATTGCGGAAGACCGCGGTCACCTGATGACCGTCGGCGATGAGAAGCGGCTCGGCGAGAAGGGCGACCTTCCCGTGTCCGCCGATGAGCAGGATGCGTGCCATGTGCGGCTCCTTCCTCCTCATTCGAGCCTACGTCCGCTGCCGGCCGTCGGCACGGGATGCCGTCGCATCCCGGCGCCGGTCGGCGAGGTTCGCGCGGACTCGGGTCAACGGTGCCGGCGTCGGCGGGAGCGGATGCCGCGGACCACGGCCCGCCACCCGACCAGCAGCGCGAACAGCACGATCGCGGCCACGACGACGAACGGCGGCGCGGTGCCCTGATCCGAGACCGCGCGCAGCAGCATCCCACCCGCGAGCGTCACGGCCCACACGCCGAGCCCCGTCCGCACCGGTGCGCGCGGCGCGAGCCAGGCACGCGTGACGAGCCAGCCGAGGACGAGGCCGGCCAGGAACGGCCACGCGGTCTGCCACAGGCCGAGGCCGAACGCCTGCTCGTCGTGGCTCGCACGCCCGGTCGCCGCGAAGAGCACGACGAGCACCGCGTCGAGCGCGAACGCGCCCGCGACCGCGCGGGTCGAGGGCACGGCGTCGTGCGCCCGGGCGTCGCTCACAGCATCCACGCCTCGACGTCCATCCCGCCGCCGGTGGGCGGGTCGGCGATGACGGGCGGCGGCTGCTGCCGACGGCGGAGGCTCCGCAGCGGCGCGTCCCGCAGGCGCGCGCCGGCCCCGGTCGCACCCGCCCGCAGGTGCACGAGATCGCGCGACCTCGGACCGGTGGGGATGTCGTCGGGCAGCTCGCCCGCCGCCACGAGCCAGCGGGGCAGACCCAGCAGGCGCGCCACCTCGCCGAGCCGCTCCGACTCGAACACGCTCCCCGGATCGAGCTCCTCGGCGAGCAGCTCGCCGAGCCGCTCCGCAGCGTCGTCGCGCCCGCACAGCGCGGCGAGCGCGTCGGCGTCCTCGGCGCCGCACGGATCGGGCAGCACGTCCTTGTCGGCGCCGGGCTCCTGCGACGGGTCGCTGCAGTACCGGCCGACCTCGACCCCGTCGCTCCAGCCGACCAGCGCGAGCTGCCGGTCGCGCCGCACGCGCACCGCGAGCACGGCACCCGGCATCCCCTCGGCGAGGAACGCTCCGACCTCGATCACGCCGCGGCGGTCGTCGGCCACGACGCCGTCGCCGGGGTCGCCGAGCACGACGACCCAGCCGTCGCTCGCGGGCGCGAGCCATCCCGAGAAGCGGATGCCGCGCAGAAGCGTCTTCAGCTCGCCGACGTCGACCGCGGCCGCCGGCAGCAGCACGGCGCCGTAGCTGAGCCCTTCGGGCTCCTCGTCCTCGGCGGACGCACCGGACGACAGCGGCATGAACACCCTTCGATCATCCCGCATCCGCGGCCGGCCGACAGCGCGCGGCTACAGGCCGGTCACCGGCACGCCGAGCCACTCCCCCAGCTCGGCGATCTCGGCGCGCACCATCTCGTCCTCCGCGGGCTCGAACGGGACCAGCTCGTGCACGGCGTTCACCCGCAGCGCTTCGCGGGAGGCGTCGAGCGCGGCGTCCAGCATTCCGGCGAACCGGTCGCCGATCAGGATCGGATAGGCGAAGTAGCCGTAGCGGCGCTGCGCGGCGGGCTTGAACTGCTCGAGCACGTAGTCGAACCCGAAGAGCTCGCTGAGGCGCGGGCGGTCGAACAGCATGCCGTCGTACGGGTTGAGGAACGCGACCCGGCCGGCGCCGTCGTCGCGGTCGAGCGCGGCGAGCGCCTCCGGGTCGACCCGGTACCGGCGCGTGCTGCCTTCGATCGTCGCGGGCTCGCCCGCGTCGCCGACGGGCGTCCACGGCGACCGCTGCTTCGCGATGCCCGCCGCCTGCAGCCGCCGTTCGTCGAGCAGTCGCGCCGCCTCCTCGTCGCCGTGCTCGGGCAGATCCTGCGGGTACACGCGCTCCGCGAGATCCCAGCGGCGGTGACGCCCCTCCCGACCTGCGACGGCCACCACGCCCTGGCGCAGGAGGAAATCGAGCATGTGCGGCACCTGGTTCGATCCCGACCAGCCGTCGGGCGGCCGACTGACCTGCGACGTGTCGGGGATCGCCGACGCCGGCAGCGGACCCTCCGCGCGCAGACGTGCGACGACGTCCTCGCGGAAGCGGGCGTTGGCCTCGAGCCACTGCCGGCTGCGCTCGTGCTCGGGCCACCTGCGCATCGCGGGGAGCATGAGCGGCAGCAGGCTCATCGGGCGGAAGGCGCCGTCGAACTCAAACAGCTGCCGATCGCCCTCGACCGCCTTCACCAGCTGCCCGGGCTCGTACGACCAGCCGATGCGCGACCACAGCACGGCGTGCTCGCACGGTGCGATCGTCGCGGTGGGGTCGATCTTCACGTACCCGAGCTGTTCGGCGACCTCGACGACGTCGCCTGGCCGCTCGGCGTCGAGCAGCTGCGCCCGCACGACGATGCGGCGGGCCTCGTCGCGCGTCAGGCGATGGGTCACGTCCTACTCCGGGCCCTCGAGCGCCGCGCGCGCGGCGTCGACCGCCTCCGCGGATGCCGCGTAGGTGTGGGCGGCCGCGGGGAACGCGCCGCTGCGCACCTCGTCGGCGTAGGCCGCGACGCCCGCGGCCATCGCCTCGCCGACGGCGGCGTAGCGCTTCACGAACTTCGCGGTGCGACCGGGCGTGATGCCGAGGAGGTCGTGCAGCACGAGCACCTGGCCGTCGGCGGGACCGGCGCCGATGCCGATCACGGGGATGCGCAGCTCCGGCAGCACGACCGCCAGCACCTCGGCGGGGACCGCCTCGACGACGAGCGCGAAGGCCCCGGCATCCTGCACCGCGAGCGCCTCGTCGACGATGCGCGCCGCGGTCGCCGCGGTGCGCCCCTGGGCGCGGAGCCCGCCGAGGGCCGTCGCGGTCTGCGGCGTGAGACCGATGTGCGCGACCACGGGGATGCCCGCCTCGACGACGGCACGGATGCGGCTCAGCCGGGCCGATCCGGCGCCCTCGAGCTTGACGGCATCCGCTCCCGCCTCCTTCACGAAGCGCACTGCGGTGGCGACCGCCTGCGCGTCGGAGACCTCGGTCGACCCGAACGGGAGGTCGCACACCACGAACGCCGTGCGCACGCCGCGCCGCACCGCCCCCGCCAGCACGAGCATCTCGTCGGTCGTGACCGCGACCGTGGAGTCGTGGCCGAGCACGACCTGTGCGCCCGAGTCGCCGACGAGCACCATGTCGACGCCCGCGTCGTCGGCGATGCGCGCCGTCGGATAGTCGTACGCGGTCACCATCACGATCCGCTCGCCGCGCGCCTTGAGCTCGGTCAGGTGCGGGATGCTGATCGGCGAGCGGGTCATCGTCGGCCTCCGGGGGCGAGCAGGACGTTGTCTATCAGGCGGGTCGCACCCACGGTGGCCGCCACCACGAGCAGCGCGGGGCGATCGACGGCCCGCATGGGTTCGAGCGTATCCGGGTCGACCACGGCGAGGTACTCGGGCGCCACGCCGGCCTCGACGAGGGTCGCGAGCCCACGCGCACACAGGGCCTCGGCGTCGGCGTCGCCGGCGGTCACGGCCGCCGCGATCGCGGTGAGCACGCGCGGGATCGCCGCGGCGCGCGATCGTTCGTCGGGACTGAGACGCGTGTTGCGGCTCGACCTCGCCAGGCCGTCGTCGTCGCGCGAGGTCGGGCGCACGGCGATCCGCACCGGCACGTCGAGGTCGGCGACCACCCTCCGCACGACGACGACCTGCTGGGCATCCTTCGCGCCGAAGTACGCGGTGTCGGGCAGCACCGACAGCAGCAGCTTGACGACCACGGTGGCGACGCCGTCGAAGTGGGCGCGCCCGCGGTGGGCGCCCTCGAGCGTCTCGACGATGGATCCTGCGACCCGCACCGTGGTCGCGAAGCCGGCCGGGTACAGCTCCGCGGCGTCTGGCGCGAAGAGCACGTCGACGCCGGCGGATGCCGCCAGCTCGGCGTCGCGCTCCTCGGTCCGCGGGTAGGCGGCGAGGTCGGCGGCCTGGTCGAACTGCGTCGGGTTGACGAAGATCGAGAGGACGACGGTGTCGTTGTCCTCCCGGGCGGCGCGCAGCAGCGACAGATGTCCCTCGTGCAGGGCGCCCATCGTGGGGACGAACCCGATCCGGCCGCCGCGCGCGGGGGCGAGCGCCGCGCGCAGCTCGGCGATGGTGCGGACGGTCCTCATGGGCGGCCTCTCGGGTGCGATGCGGGGCGACCGGATGCCGCGGGCTCGAGCGACGCGGCGGTGGTTCCGGGCGACGCGTCCGGCTGACGGGCCGCGGCGGTCTCGGGCGGCGCGTGCCCGCGGTCCGCCGAGGTCCCGGCATCCCGGATCGCGCTGCTCGCGAGCTCGCGCGTCGCCGACACGAGGGCGTCGAAGAGCGCGAGCCGCTCGGGGAGGCGGTCGGCGACGGCGGCGCGCTGACGCGTCACGGTCTCGTGGTCGCCACGAGCGATCGGCCCGGTGAGGGCGTCGTGCGCGCCGGCATCCGCCCAGTTCTCGACGGTGGCGCGGACGAGCGGGACGAGCGCCGCGCGGTCGACGCCGGCGGTCGTCGCGAGCTCCTCGGCGAATCCCTCGACCGCGACGAGGAAGTTCGAGGCGATCGAGGCCGCGGCGTGATAGGCGGCGCGATCGGCGTCGGCCACCTCGAAGCCCGCCATCCCGAGCGCGTCGGCGAGCGCCCCCGCCGCGGCGCGGGCGCGTGCGGTGGAGCCGGCGAGCGCGGCGGGGACGCCCGCGAACGACACCGTCGATGCCGTGACGGCGACGAGCGGGTGGATGCTGAACGCCTCGTGCGGCGCGAGCGGTTCGAGCGACGTCGCTCCGGACAGGTGTCCGACGAGCCGCCCCGGTGCGACGCGCGCGGCCGCCGTCGCGATGGCGGCATCCGGGACCGCGAGCAGCACGACCTCGGCGTCCTGCCCCGTCGCCCCACGGCCGGCCGGCCCTCGAACGACGACGCCGACCGCGGTGAGAGCGGAGACGAGCGCCGTGCCCATCCGCCCCGCGCCGACCACGAGCACGGTGCCGTCGACCGGCGGCACGGCGGCAGGAGAGGTGGGGACATCGGGCATGGCGGACCAAGAAGCAGGCGACGGCACCGCGGCGAGCGGACCAGTGCCACCGTACCGCGCGGGCGGCGGTGCGGTGCGCGACGTGCGCGTCCCGGCAGGCCCAGCCGCTCTCCGTCCCCCCGAGCCAGACTCCTCTCTTGCCGAACCGGGCTCCACCTCCCGCCAGTCACTGCGCTGTCATCCAGTCACTGCGCTCTGCCGCAGTGAGTCGACACCAGCGCAGTGACTCGAGGCGCAATGCGGCGCGAGCGAGACCCGGGGAGAGTCAGGGCTCAGGGCCGGACTTCGAGCACCCGGTTGAAGGGCGTCTCGGCGACGCTCCGGAACCGGGTGAACCCGCCGGCCGTCGTGACGTCGCGGATGCGCGCAGGACCCGCCTGCGTGCCGAGCGCGAGGCCCACGTCCTGCGACAACGACGACGGCGTGCACAGCAGGGTGGAGAACCCGTAGTAGGCGCGACCGACCGGGTTGAGGTTGTCCTCCACGTGGTCTCCGGCCATCGGCTCGACGATCATCCACGTGCCGTCGCCGGCGATCGCCTCGCGGACGTGCCGCGCCGCACCGACCGGGTCGCCCATGTCGTGCAGGCAGTCGAACATCGTCACGAGGTCGTAGCCGCGGCCGCCGAACTCCTGGGCCGAGGCGACCTCGAAGCGCACACGGTCGTCGACGCCGGCCTCGGCGGCGCGCGCCCGGGCGGTCTCGATCGATTCCGCGTGGTAGTCCGACCCCACGAACGTCGAGCTCGGGAACGCCTTCGCGAGCAGGATCGTGGATGCGCCGTGTCCGCAGCCGACATCGGCGACGGCGGCTCCCGCGCGCAGCTTCTCCTCGACGCCGTCCAGCGCCGGGATCCATGAGGCGACGAGATTGGCGTGGTAGCTCGGGCGGAAGAACCGCTCGCACCCGATGTGCACGTCGGTGCCGTGCTGGTGCCAGCCATAGCCGGCGCCGCTGCGCGCGGCCTCCACGATGTGCTGCGTGTCGTGCACGGTGCCGAGCGCGATCTGGAAGAAGCCGGGCAGGAAGGCGGGACTGTCGGCATCCGTCATCGCGAGGGCGTGCTCGGGCGGCAGGGTGTAGCGCTTCGTCGCCGGGTCGTAGGCGACGTACCCGCCGGCCGCCTGGGCGTTGAGCCATTCACGGGCGTAGGGCTCGGCCGTCTCGGTGCGCTCGGCGAGCTGGGCCGGCGTGCTCGGGCCGTGCGCGGCGAGGTCGCGGTAGTAGCCGAGCTGATCGCCCATGACGACGAGGGCGGCGTTGAGCGTCGCGCCGACCTCGTCGACGGCACGGAAGACGAAGCCCATGAGCTTGTCGGTGTCGATCGCGGACGGCTCGGTGGCGGCGGCGGGTTCGGCGGTGAGAGACATCTGCGTCTCCTTCGGGTGGCGGCGGGATGGATGCCTCGACGATAGGAGCCTGCGACCGGCTGCCGCGTCCGGGTACCCCCCTGGTCTTGTCGGCCGGTCCTAGACTCGGGACATGCTGGTGGGTCGGCAGCCCGAGCTGCAGGCGATCGATCGGCTCGCGGCCGCGGCGCGTCTGGGCACGAGCGGGATGCTCGCGCTCACGGGCGAGCCCGGCGTCGGCAAGACCGCATTGGTCGGGGCGGCTCTCGAGCGGCTCGCCGACATGCGCGTGCTGCGCGCCACCGGGCTCGAGGCGGAGCGGGAGATCCCGTTCGCGACGCTGCTGCAGCTGCTGCGTCCCGCGCTCGGGGCGCTCGACGGCCTCCCTCCCATGCAAGCCGATGCCCTCGCCACCGCCCTCGCGCTCCCACGGCCGGGTCTCAGCGCGGCGGCCGTCGACCGGTTCACCATCGGCGCGGCCGCGCTGAGCCTCGTCTGCCGCTACGCCGAGGAGGGCCCCGTCGCGGTCGTCGTCGACGACCTGCACCTGGTCGACGCGCCGTCTGCGGGCGCCCTCGTGTTCGCCGCCCGCCGGCTCGGCGCCGACGCGGTCGTCGTGCTGCTCGGCGTGCGCAGCCCCGACGGCGACGAGCTGGTCGCGGGCCTGCCGACGCTGCGGCTCGAAGGCCTCGACGTCGACGCGTCGCGGGAGCTTCTGGCGGCCGCGTCGCCGGGCATCGTCCCGGAGGAGCACGTCCGTCTGCTGCATCGGGCCACCGCGGGCAATCCGCTCGCGCTGCTCGAGCTCCGCACCGCCGACCGCGCCGTCATCGAGAGCCTCGAGACCGGGCTGCCGCTGCGCGTCCCGCGCGCGATCGTCGACGCGTTCGGCCAGCGCATCGCGCGGACGGATGCCACGACCCGGGCGGTCCTGCTCGTCGCCGCCGTGTGCGGTGCCGACCTGCGGCTCATCGTCGACGTGTGCGCCGCGCTCGGGCTGGACGCGGAGCTGCTCGGCGAGGCCGAGGATGCGGGCCTGATCGCCGTCCGTGACGCGCAGGTCGAGTTCCGGCATCCGCTCCTGCGCGCGGCCGTGTACTCGGGCGCGACCGCGTCCCAACGCCGCGACGCCCATCGGGCCGCCGCCGACGCGACGCCCGCGGGCGACGTGGACCGGCGGGCATGGCATCTGTCCGAGGCCACGTGGCATCCCGACCGGGCCGTCGCCGCCCTGCTGACGGATGCCGGAGATCATGCGGTCGCCCGAGCCGCGTACTCCGTCGCGTCCAGGGCGTTCGAACGCGCGGCACGACTCACCTCCGACGCGAAGGAGCGCAGCGCGCGTCTGCTGCGTGCGGCCGATACGGCGTGGGAGGCGGGCGACGGCGAACGCGCCCTCACTCTCCTCGACCGACGCGCCCGGGACACGGCATCCACCTCGCCGCCGGACGTGAGCGAGATCGAGCTGCGCGCCTCGATCACGGCTCGCACCGGCTCGCTGCGCGAGGCCCTCGACCTGCTCCTCGACGCCGCCAACCACGCCGAATCGCCGGACGCGACCGCGATCGCGCTGGCCGATGCGGTGCACGCGACCTTCTACCTCGGCGATGCGCGCACGGCGGCGCAGCTGGCCGAGCGGCTCGAGGCGCTCCGATCGCGCGTACGGGAGCCGCGAGCACGCGCACTCGGCCTGATGGCGACGGGCATGGCACGCACGCTCGCCGGGCACGGCGGCACCGACGACATCCGCGCCGCCGTGCCGCTGCTCGAGGCTGATCCCGAGCTGCGGCACGACTCGCGCCGGCTTTCGTGGCTGCTGCTCGCGCCGCTGTTCCTGCGCGATGCGACCAGCGGCGCCCGGCTGCGCACGCTGGTGGCGGAGGTCCGTGGCGCGGCGGGCATCGGTGCGCTCCCGGCCGTGTTGTTCCACGTCGCCCGAGACCAGGCGACGACCGCCGCCTCCTGGGCGCGAGCGGAGGCCGACTACACGGAGTCGATCCGACTGGCTGCCGAGACGGGGCAGGCGACCGAGCTCGCGATGTCGCTCGCCGGACTCGCCTGGCTCGATTCGCGGGCCGGACGCGCCGACACGTGCCGAGTGCACGCCGCGCGGGCGAAGGAGCTGTGCGCCGCCCGCGACATCCATATCGGGGAGGTCTGGGCCGGCCATGCGCTCGGCGATCTCGAGCTCTCGCTCGGCCGGCCGGAGCTCGCCGTCGTGCACCACGCGGAGCTCGTCGCACTGCTCGAGCGCCTGGCGATCGACGACGTGGACCTGTCGCCGGCGCCCGAGCTCGTCGACGTCCTGCTACGGCTCGGTCGTCGAGAGGATGCCACGGTGCTCGCCGCGCAGTTCCGTGAGCGCGCTGCGCGCAAGGGACAGCCGTGGGCCCAGGCGCGGGCGGATCGAGCGTGCGGCCTCGCCGCCGGCGAGGACGATTTCGTCGCATGGTTCGCATCGGCGCTCGCGTGGCACGAACAGACCCTCGACCGTTTCGAGGTCGCCCGCACCCGCCTCGCGTACGGTGAGCGCTTGCGTCGCGCCGGCCGGCGAGTCGACGCGAGAGTGCAGCTGCGGGCCTCCTACGAGGTGTTCGCGGAGCTGGGAGCAGCCGTGTGGCGCCACAACGCCGCGACCGAGCTGGCCGCCACGGGCGAGCACGTGGCCGCCCCGGGCGCGAGCCCTGTCACCGCCCTCACACCACAGGAGCTGCAGGTCGGCCTGCTGCTCGCAGAGGGACGAACGACACGCGAGGCCGCAGCCGCACTGTTCCTCAGCCCCAAGACTGTCGAGTATCACCTGCGGAAGGTCTACACGAAGCTCGGCATCGCCTCCCGCGTGGAGCTGGCCGAGGTATTGGCCCCGAGAGCCTGAGCAGCGCGCGGCGGGGACTCGGCGTCAAGGGCGAGCACGCGCCATGGTGTCTCGAGCGACCTCGCCGCAATCGATCGCGCCTTCTGTGCCGAGCTCGGGCGGAGGGACGTAAAATGGAACATGGAGCACTCCATCAACTCGGGCACCATCGTCGCGATCGTCGGCGAGCACGCGGAGGATGCGCTCGCGACGTTCGACGGCATGCCGGGCGTCGAGGCCCTCTCG
>NZ_JBDIAB010000081.1:0-12139 GCF_039812165.1 Microbacterium sp. | reverse complement strand
GTTGGCGACACCTTCCTGCGTCTGCTCGGGGTTGGCGCCAGTTTCCTCAGATGGCGCCACATATATGAAGCGCCATCGCAGGAAACTGGCGCCGACAGCTCGTCAGCGCAGCACCGGGCAGGTGCGGATGCCGGGGCCGCAGCACCAGGTGGGCGGATGCCGGGGCCGCAGCACCGGGCAGGAGCGGATGCCGGAACCGCAGCGCCGGGCAGGGGATGGATGCCGGAGCCGCAGCACCGAGGGCATACCGCACCGTCCGCGCGGGTTATACCGCAGGGATCGGAACTCGTCAAGGATTCGGCTGGACATGGCGCGTCGCGATGGGTATAGTGGGTAGTTGCGCTCCCTTCCCCTTGCCCTCATATGGTGGTCGGCTTGTGCCTGTGCGGCCCCGCTGAGCTTCAGCGGCGCGTGCTGCGCGGGATCGGGTTCCGGGGAGCACTCCATCCGATGACGAGGAAGACCAGCCCCTGCCCGGGCTGACGGAGGTAATCCCCTTGGCTGCTGCGCGCAACGCAACCAATCCCACCACCAAGAACGGACGCGGCGCTTCCCGCCTCTCGTTCGCCAAGATCTCCGACACGCTGACGGTCCCCGACCTGCTGGCGCTGCAGACGGAGTCGTTCGACTGGCTCGTCGGCAACGACGCCTGGAAGGCGCGCGTCGCCGAGGCCGAGGTCGCTGGCCGCACCGACGTGCCCACGGTGAGCGGTCTGGAGGAGATCTTCGAGGAGATCTCGCCGATCGAGGACCTCGGCGAGACGATGCAGCTGAGCTTCACGAACCCGTACCTGGAGCCGGAGAAGTACTCGATCGAGGAGTGCAAGGAGCGCGGCAAGACCTACGCCGCCCCGCTGTACGTCGAGGCCGAGTTCATGAACCACCTCACCGGCGAGATCAAGACCCAGACGGTCTTCATGGGCGACTTCCCGCTCCAGACCGGCAAGGGCACGTTCATCATCAACGGCACCGAGCGCGTCGTCGTCTCGCAGCTGGTCCGCTCGCCGGGCGTCTACTTCGACAAGACGCCCGACAAGACCAGCGACAAGGACATCGTCTCGGCCCGCATCATCCCGAGCCGCGGGGCGTGGCTCGAGTTCGAGATCGACAAGCGCGACCAGGTCGGCGTGCGCATCGACCGCAAGCGCAAGCAGTCGGTGACGGTGTTCCTCAAGGCCCTGGGGCTCTCCAGCGAGGAGATCCTCGCCGAGTTCGCCGGCTACGAGTCCATCGAGGACACCCTGTCGAAGGACACGATCCTCACCAAGGAGGACGCCCTCCGCGACATCTACCGCAAGCTCCGCCCGGGCGAGCAGGTCGCCGCCGAGGCCGCCCGCGCGCTGCTCGACAACTTCTACTTCAACCCGAAGCGCTACGACCTCGCCAAGGTCGGCCGCTACAAGCTGAACCAGAAGCTCGGCCTCGACGCGCCGCTGAGCGACTCGGTGCTCACGGTCGAGGACATCGTCGCGACCATCAAGTACCTCGTGCGCCTGCACCGCGGCGACGAGACCTTCGAGGGCGTCCGCGCCGGCAAGCCGGCCGAGATCCGTCTCGACACCGACGACATCGACAACTTCGGCAACCGCCGCATCCGCGCCGTCGGCGAGCTGATCCAGAACCAGGTCCGCACGGGCCTCAGCCGCATGGAGCGCGTCGTCCGCGAGCGCATGACCACGCAGGACATCGAGGCGATCACGCCGCAGACCCTGATCAACGTGCGCCCCGTCGTGGCCGCGATCAAGGAGTTCTTCGGCACCTCGCAGCTGTCGCAGTTCATGGACCAGAACAACCCGCTCGCCGGCCTGACCCACAAGCGCCGCCTCTCGGCGCTGGGCCCCGGCGGTCTGTCGCGCGAGCGCGCCGGCGTCGAGGTCCGCGACGTGCACCCGTCGCACTACGGCCGGATGTGCCCGATCGAGACCCCGGAAGGCCCGAACATCGGCCTGATCGGCTCGCTCGCGTCGTTCGCGCGCATCAACGCGTTCGGCTTCATCGAGACGCCGTACCGCCGCGTCGAGGACGGCCGGGTCACCGACCACATCGACTACCTGACGGCATCCGAGGAGAACGACTACATCGTCGCGCAGGCCGGCGCCGAGCTGACCGACGACGGCCGCTTCGCGCAGGACCGCGTCCTCGCCCGTCGCGGCAAGGGCGGCGAGGTCGACCTGTTCCACGCCGAGGAGATCGGCTACATGGACGTCTCGCCGCGCCAGATGGTGTCGGTCGCGACCTCGCTCATCCCGTTCCTCGAGCACGACGACGCGAACCGCGCCCTCATGGGCGCGAACATGCAGCGCCAGGCCGTGCCGCTCCTGCGCAGCGAGTCGCCGGTGGTCGGCACCGGCATGGAGGGCTACGCCGCGATCGACGCGGGCGACGTCATCACCGCCGACCGCGCGGGCGTCGTCTCGCAGGTCTCGGCCGACGTCGTGACCGTGCAGCTCGACGAGGGCGGCACGCAGGACTACTTCCTGCGCAAGTTCGACCGCTCGAACCAGGGCACGTCGTACAACCAGCGCGTCATCGTCTCGGCGGGCGACCGTGTCGAGGTCGGCGAGGTCATCGCCGACGGTCCGGCGACCGAGAACGGCGAGCTCGCGCTCGGCAAGAACCTCCTCGTCGCCTTCATGACGTGGGAGGGTCACAACTTCGAGGACGCCATCATCCTCAGCCAGGACCTCGTCAAGAACGACACGCTCTCCTCGATCCACATCGAGGAGTACGAGGTGGATGCCCGTGACACCAAGCTCGGCAAGGAGGAGATCACCCGTGACCTCCCCAACGTCAGCCCGGACCTGCTGAAGGACCTGGACGAGCGCGGCATCGTGCGCATCGGCGCCGAGGTGCGCCCCGGCGACATCCTCGTCGGCAAGGTCACGCCGAAGGGCGAGACCGAGCTCAGCGCCGAGGAGCGCCTGCTCCGCGCGATCTTCAACGAGAAGTCGCGCGAGGTGCGCGACACGTCGCTGAAGGTCCCGCACGGCGAGCAGGGCACGATCATCGCGGTGAAGGAGTTCAACGCCGAGGAGGGCGACGACGAGCTGGGCTCGGGCGTCAACCGCCGCGTCGTGGTCTACATCGCGCAGAAGCGCAAGATCACCGAGGGCGACAAGCTCGCCGGCCGTCACGGCAACAAGGGCGTCATCGCGAAGATCCTGCCGGTCGAGGACATGCCGTTCCTCGCCGACGGCACGCCGGTCGACGTGATCCTGAACCCGCTCGGCATCCCGGGTCGCATGAACTTCGGCCAGGTGCTGGAGACCCACCTCGGGTGGATCGCCAAGCAGGGCTGGAAGGTCGAGGGCGAGCCGGAGTGGGCGGTGCACCTGCCCGAGGAGATCCGCGAGGCCACGCCCGGCACCAAGGTCGCGACCCCGGTGTTCGACGGCGCCGCCGAGGAGGAGATCGCGGGTCTGCTCGACTCGACGCTCCCCACCCGTGACGGCGACCGCCTCATCGACTCGACCGGCAAGACGCAGCTGTTCGACGGCCGCTCCGGCGAGCCGTTCCCGGCTCCGATCTCGGTCGGCTACATGTACATCCTGAAGCTGCACCACCTCGTCGACGACAAGATCCACGCGCGCTCGACCGGCCCCTACTCGATGATCACGCAGCAGCCGCTCGGTGGAAAGGCGCAGTTCGGCGGCCAGCGCTTCGGCGAGATGGAGGTGTGGGCCCTCGAGGCCTACGGCGCCGCGTACGCGCTGCAGGAGCTCCTCACGATCAAGTCCGACGACATCGTGGGCCGTGTGAAGGTCTACGAGGCGATCGTCAAGGGCGAGAACATCCAGGAGCCCGGCATCCCGGAGTCGTTCAAGGTGCTCATGAAGGAGATGCAGTCGCTCTGCCTGAACGTCGAGGTCCTCGCCGCCGACGGCACCGCGGTCAACCTCCGCGACACCGACGACGAGGCCTTCCGCGCGGCGGAGGAGCTCGGCATCAACATCTCCACCCGGTTCGAGTCCTCGTCGATCGACGAGATCTGAACCCCGGCCAGCTGATTCAAGAATTCCGACACAGGAGAACTCGTGCTCGACGCAACAACTTTCGATGAGCTTCGCATCGGCCTGGCCACCGCCGACGACATCCGTCGCTGGTCCTACGGCGAGGTCAAGAAGCCCGAGACCATCAACTACCGCACGCTGAAGCCGGAGAAGGACGGCCTCTTCGGCGAGCAGATCTTCGGGCCCTCCCGCGACTGGGAGTGCGCCTGCGGCAAGTACAAGCGGGTCCGCTTCAAGGGCATCGTCTGCGAGCGCTGCGGCGTGGAGGTCACCAAGAGCTCCGTCCGCCGCGAGCGCATGGGCCACATCGAGCTCGCCGCCCCGGTCACCCACATCTGGTACTTCAAGGGCGTCCCGTCGCGCCTCGGGTACCTGCTCGACATGGCGCCGAAGGACCTCGAGAAGGTCATCTACTTCGCCGCCTACATGGTCATCTCGGTGGACGAGGACGCGCGTCACCGCGACCTCGCCACGCACGAGTCGAACCTGCGCCTGGAGATCAAGAACCTCGGCGACCGTCGGGACTCGCGCATCGCCGCGCGCCTCCAGAAGCTGGAGGAGGAGCTCGCCGCCCTCGAGGCGGAGGGCGCCAAGGCCGACCAGAAGAAGAAGGTCAAGGACTCCGCCGAGAAGGAGATGGCGAACGTCCGCAAGAACTTCGACGAGCAGATCGCCAAGCTCGAGCGCGTGTGGGAGGAGTTCCGCACGCTCGACGTCGGCCAGCTCAAGCAGGAGGACGACGTCTTCCACGAGCTGCAGGACCGCTTCGGCCAGTACTTCGAGGCGTACATGGGCGCCGAGGCGATCAAGCGCCGCCTCGAGGCGTTCGACCTGGCCGCCGAGGCCGAGAACCTGCACCTGCAGATCTCCGAGGGCAAGGGCCAGCGCAAGATCCGTGCGATCAAGCGCCTCAAGGTCGTCAACTCGTTCCTGTCGACCGGCATGAGCCCGGCCGCCATGGTGCTCGACGTCGTGCCGGTGATCCCGCCGGAGCTGCGTCCGATGGTCCAGCTCGACGGCGGCCGCTTCGCGACCTCCGACCTCAACGACCTGTACCGCCGCGTGATCAACCGCAACAACCGCCTCCGTCGCCTGATCGACCTCGGCGCGCCCGAGATCATCGTCAACAACGAGAAGCGGATGCTGCAGGAGGCCGTCGACGCGCTGTTCGACAACGGCCGCCGCGGCCGCCCCGTCACCGGCACCGGCAACCGGGCGCTCAAGTCGCTGTCCGACATGCTCAAGGGCAAGCAGGGCCGGTTCCGCCAGAACCTGCTCGGCAAGCGCGTGGACTACTCGGGCCGTTCGGTCATCATCGTCGGCCCGCAGCTCAAGCTCCACCAGTGCGGTCTGCCCAAGCAGATGGCGCTCGAGCTGTTCAAGCCGTTCGTGATCAAGCGTCTGATCGACCTCGGCCACTCGCAGAACATCAAGGCCGCCAAGCGCGCCGTGGAGCGCACGCGCCCCGAGGTGTGGGACGTGCTCGAGGAGATCATCCGCGAGCGCCCCGTGCTGCTCAACCGTGCGCCGACGCTGCACCGCCTCGGCATCCAGGCCTTCGAGCCGCAGCTCGTCGAGGGCAAGGCCATCCAGCTGCACCCGCTCGTGTGCGCCGCGTTCAACGCGGACTTCGACGGCGACCAGATGGCCGTCCACCTGCCGCTGTCGGTCGAGGCCCAGGCCGAGGCGCGCGTGCTGATGCTCGCCTCGAACAACATCCTGAAGCCGTCGGACGGCCGTCCGGTCACCCTGCCCTCGCAGGACATGATCATCGGCCTGCACCACCTGACCACGGTCAAGGAGGGCGCGCTCGGCGAGGGTCGCGTGTTCGGCTCGGTGGGCGAGGCGATCCTCGCCCGCGACGAGGGCACGCTCGACCTGCAGGCCAAGGTGCGCATCCGCGTCCCGGGTCTGGAGTTCCTCGAGGGCGAGGCCCCCGAGGGCTACGCCGACGTCCTGAACGAGGACGGCGGCGTGGACAAGCGCGGCCACGGTCTCGTCGACGCGTCGCTCGGCCAGGCGATCTTCAACGACACGCTCCCGAAGGGCTACCCGTTCGTGCGGGGCCAGGCCGACAAGGGCAAGCTGTCGCAGATCGTGAACAAGCTGGCCGAGGAGTACCCGAAGGTGGAGGTCGCGGCATCCCTCGACCGCATCAAGGATGCCGGCTTCTACTGGGCCACGCGCTCGGGCGTGACCGTCGCCCTCAGCGACATCCTCACGCCCCCGAACAAGGGCGAGATCGTCGCCGGCTACGAGAAGCGCGCCGCGAAGGTCCAGGCCCAGTACGAGAAGGGTCTCACGACCGACGCCGAGCGTCGTCAGGAGCTCATCGAGATCTGGACCGAGGCGACCGACGAGGTCCAGAAGGCGATGCGCGACAACTTCCCGGAGGACAACACCATCAACCGCATGGTGTCGTCGGGCGCGCGAGGCAACTGGCTGCAGATCCGCAACATCGCGGGCATGCGCGGTCTCGTGAACAACCCGAAGGGCGAGATCATCCCGCGTCCGATCATCTCCTCGTACCGCGAGGGGCTGTCGGTCGCCGAGTACTTCATCGCCACCCACGGCGCCCGCAAGGGTCTGGCCGACACCGCCCTCCGCACCGCGGACTCGGGCTACCTGACCCGTCGCCTCGTGGACGTCTCGCAGGACGTCATCATCCGCGAAGAGGACTGCGGCACGACCAAGGGCCTCGAGCTGCCGATCGCGGCCGAGGGCCTGGACGGCACGCTCGAGAAGGACCCGAACGTCGAGAACTCGGTGTTCGCGCGCACCCTGGCCGCCGATGTCGTCTCGCCCTCGGGCGAGGTGCTCGCCGAGGCGGGCGACGACGTGGGCGACGTGCTGATCGACCGGCTGGTCGCCGGCGGCGTCACCTCGATCAAGGTGCGCTCCGTGCTCACGTGCGACTCGGCGGTCGGCGTCTGCGCGAAGTGCTACGGACGGTCGCTGGCCACCGGCAAGCTCGTCGACATCGGCGAGGCGGTCGGCATCATCGCCGCCCAGTCCATCGGCGAGCCCGGCACGCAGCTGACCATGCGCACGTTCCACACCGGTGGATCGGCGTCGGCGGACGACATCACGCAGGGTCTGCCCCGCGTGCAGGAGCTCTTCGAGGCGCGCACCCCCAAGGGCGCGTCGCCGATCGCGGAGGCCGACGGCCGCATCACGATCGACGAGACCGAGAAGGCCAAGAAGGTCATCCTCACGCCCGACAACGGCGACGAGCCGCACGTCTACCCGGTGCTCAAGCGCGCCACCCTCCTCGTCGAGGACGGGCAGCACATCTCGGTCGGCGACCCGATCCTGGTGGGCACGCTCGACCCCAAGGAGGTCATGCGCGTGCAGGGCGCCCGCGAGGTGCAGAAGTACCTCGTCGGCGGCGTGCAGGGCGTCTACCGCTCGCAGGGCGTGCCGATCCACGACAAGCACATCGAGGTCATCGTGCGCCAGATGCTGCGGAAGGTCACCGTGGTCGACCACGGCGACACGCCGCTGCTGCCCGGCGAGCTGGTCGACTTCAAGCGCTACCAGCAGATCAACCGCGAGGCGGTCGCCGAGGGCAAGCGCCCCGCGTCGGGCCGTCCCGAGCTGATGGGCATCACGAAGGCGTCGCTCGCGACGGAGTCGTGGCTGTCGGCGGCGTCGTTCCAGGAGACGACGCGCGTGCTCACGCAGGCCGCCATGGAGGGTCGCAGCGACCCGCTCGTGGGCCTCAAGGAGAACGTCATCATCGGAAAGCTCATCCCCGCCGGCACCGGCCTTGCGAAGTACCGCAACGTCGTGGTCGAGGCGACGGAGGAGGCCAAGAGCGAGCGGTACCCCAACCGCATCTTCGCCTCGGACGGCGCGTACAGCGACGCCGACCTGAGCTACGTCGACTTCGACAGCTTCTCGACCGACGACTTCACGCCCGGCACCTACAACTGATCGAGCGGGATCCGTTCCCGAAGGCCCCCGGCTCCCGCCGGGGGCCTTCGCCGTCCCCGTCCCCGCCCGCTCCGTCCCCCGCTCCGCCCGTGAGAGTGCAACTGTGCACCGAGACAGCATGCTCAGCCCGCACTCTCGGTGCACCAGTGCACTCTCGCGGGCTCGTGGGCGGGGGCCGCGGGGGCACGGGCGGGGCGCACCGGGGGTCGGCCGTGCGCCGTGTCGGGACGCCGTCGTGGGCGGTGCGCCGTAGCGTGGAGGGATGGCTCGGCTCGGCGGCAGGAACGCGCCCTTCGCGTGGGTCGTCGGCATCCTGTGCGCGGCGATCGTCGCCGGGCTCGCCTTCCTGGCGATCCCGATGGTGCCCGTCGTCACCGACTGGGCGGTGCAGACGCTCTCCGGCTCGAAGCCCTCGTCCGAGCGCGCCGGCGACGACGACGGACCGGTCGAGTGCCGCGACCTGTACGTCGCGCCGCTGTGGGCGAGCCTCAAGTGGGCGTCGGGCTCCGAGCTGACGCGCCCCGCGGAGGTCACCGCGACGAGCGCCGCGGCCCTCCTCGAGGCGGCGCAGCCGACCGTGCGGTTCACGTGCGCGTGGTCGTCCGACGCCGGGACGGTCTCGACGACCGTCGCCGAGGTGGATCAGGATGCCGCGGCCGTCGCGGTGGCCGGCATGCCGGCCCTGGGGTTCACGTGCACCGAGGTCGGCACGCGCACGCGGTGCGCGCGCGCCGAGGGCGAGGTCGTCGAGACGGTGGAGACCGGCGGCGGACTCCTGGTCGCGAGCGTCGAGACGGCGTGGCATCCGACGCAGTACGCGGCGCGCGTCGCGGACCGCGTCTGGCGGCGGTGACGGGCCGACACGCCGCGTGGCGCCGACACTCGGCATGCCTGCGTCGTCAGCCGCGCGCCCCGGGTTACGCTCGCACTGCGGTGGCGTGCGCCCCGCGTAAGGAGCACAATCCCGCATGAGCGAGCCACAGCACGACGAGAGGACCGACGAGCCCCGCGGCGTCGACGAGGTCGTCGACAGCGTGAACGCGAGCCTCGCCGACGCCGAGGCCGCTTCCCGCGATGCCGTCGGCGAGAACGAGAGGGACGAGTCGGCGGCGCGCCACGTCGCCGACGTGCCCGACGAGGCGGTCACCGTGGTCGCCGAGCCGGCCCCGTCCTCCTCGGACGCCGCCACCGTCGCATACGCCTCCACCGACGACGCGCTGTCGCGGTACGACACCGACGACGCCGAGTTCACCGCGCGCTACGCCGCCGTCGAGGAGCCCACGGCGCTGTACCCCGCCGCGGCGACCGAGGCCACGGCGCTGTACCCCGAGACCGTCACCCCGAGCGAGCCGGTCGTGCCGGTCGTGCCGGTGGCCCAGCAGCCCATCTTCGTGCAGGCGCCCGAGGCGCCCCGCCCGCGCGGCAACCGCGGGGCGGCGGGCGCGATCGGCCTGCTCGCCGCGGTGGCCTTCGGCATCCTGTACCTGGGCGTCGCCCTCGGGCTGCGCGTCGCGGCCGGCGAGATCACGGTCGCCGCCGTCGGCGCCGAGGCGCTCGCCGCGCTCACGAGCTGGTGGCTGTGGGTGCCCGTCGCCGTGTTCTTCGTGTCGTTCTGGCTGCTCGGCGCCATCATCAACCGCGGTCGCTGGGGCGTCTGGGTGGTCCTGGGCCTGCTCGTCGGTCTCGCCTCGTACGGCGGACACCTGCTCGGCCAGCTCTTCCAGGCGCCGTTCTGGGCGCTCACCGCGCGTCAGGGCACCGAGATCGTCGAGAGCCAGATCCTGGCACCGCTCGCCATCGGCGCGTTCGTCATCGGCCGCGAGCTGACCATCTGGTTCGGCGCGTGGGTCGCCGCGCGCGGCAAGCGCGTCACCGAGCTCAACCGCGAGATGCAGCGCGAGTACGAGCGGACCCTCGAGGCCGGTCCGCAGGTGCGCCAGGGCTGATGTCCGAGAACGGCCGCGGAGTCCCGCCCCGCATGGGGCTCGGCTTCGCGGTCGTCGGCTTCGTGGCCCTGGCCGTGTGCGGCCTGGGGCTGACGAGCCTCGCCTCCGGCGCGGAGGTGATCGCCACCCCCGGGCTCGGGCAGATCCCGGGCGTCGCCGGCATGGTCCTCGCGACGGCGATGTTCGGCCTCACGATGTGGGCGGCGCTGCGCCGTGCGCGCCCGGTGTACCGCGCGACGGCGACGGTGACGGTCGCGACAGTCCTCGCCCACCTCGCCGGCGTCTGGCTCGGCGCCGTGTTCTCCGGCTCGGATGCGGCCCTCGCGACGGCCGCGGTGGGAGGCTTCGTGACCTCGTGGTTCGTGGTCGTGCTCGCCGCCGCGGCGTTCGTCTCGTCGTGGGCGGGCATCGCCCTCGTGCGCACGCGCGCCCAGCGGCCCCGCTGGCCGTGGGAGCGCGACGAAGACCTCTGACCGGGGGAGAATGGTGCACGTGGAGCGCTCGCTCGAGACGCAGGTCAGCCAGGCCGTCGACGCGTGGCTGAGATGGCTGCCGCGATGGGAGCCCGCCACGCACCGCGGACGCGTGGCCCCGTGCCGGCGCTGCTTCGGCTCGCCGGTGCTGTCGGCGGCCGGTCTCGGCGCCGACGTGCCCCACGGCGTGCAGCACGGCCTGTCGACGCGCATCAAGGCGATCGTCGACCACGCGGTCGCCGAGTACACGTCCCTCAACCTGCCGATGCTGCAGTCCGAGCTCGACCAGCAGGCCGCGCGCAACCGTGCCCGCAGCTACCGGCCCGCCGAGGGGCTCGAGCCCGAGTTCGAGGGGCTGCCGCTCGACCCCGACCCGGTGCCCGGCGCGCCGTTCCTGTTCACGATCGCGGGGCTCGCCGACGAGGTGGATGCCGGCATCCCGGCCCTGCCGCCGCTGAGCGACGAGGCGAAGGCGGCGCTCCGGCAGGAGGTGCGCCTCGCCGACGACTACGCCAACATGGTGGGCCGAGAGGTGTGCGCGGTGCTGCTGCACCATCGCCTGCGGATCCAGGCGGCCGTGAGCCAGCACGTGGAGCCGCAGATCGCCGCGATGCTGGCCGAGCTGACCCGCTCGCTCGACGCCCCGTTCGACACGGGACCCGACGGCCCGGCCTGACCTCCTGACGCGCCTGGCGGCCTTTGTTACGATGTCCGCTAACACACACGCGGAACGTCGTGGGACCGGCCTCCGTGTTCGTCCGCCGCTCTCTGGGGGAGCGTAAGGGGTGCCATGGGGAGCAGACCGTCGGTCGTCGCCCCTGTCCTGGCGGGGCTCGACTACGTGCGCCCGCTCGGCTCCGGTGGCTTCGCGGACGTCTTCCTGTACGAGCAGGACATGCCGCGCCGTGCCGTGGCCGTCAAGGTCATGCCCGCTCCGGCGGCCGACCCCGAGCTCGTGCGCATGTTCAACGCCGAGGCGGACGTGCTCGCCCATCTGTCCGCGCACCCCGCGATCGTCACGGTGTACCAGGCCGGCATCTCGGCCGACGGCCGCCCGTACATCGTCATGGAGTACTGCCCCGGATCGTACGCGCACCGCTACCGCATCGAGCGCATCCCGGTCGACGAGGTCATGTCGATCGCGGTGCGCCTGGCCGGGGCCCTCGAGTCGGCGCACCGCGCGGGGCTCGTGCACCGCGACATCAAGCCGAGCAACGTGCTGGTCACGGCGTTCGGCTCGGCCGTCCTGGCGGACTTCGGCATCGCCTCGTCGCTCGCGCGGCAGAGCGCGTCGGACGTGCTCGCGATGTCGGTGCCGTGGAGCGCGCCCGAGGTCGTCGCCGAGCAGACGTCGGGGACCGTCGCGAGCGAGGTGTGGAGCCTCGGCGCGACCGTGTACTCGCTGCTGGCCGGGCACAGCCCGTTCGAGCGTCGCGAGCGGGGGCAGAACACGCGCGAGCAGCTCGTGCGCCGCATCTCGCGGGGCACGTACGTGCCGATCGCCCGCGCCGACGTGCCGGACGCGCTGCAGGAGGTGCTCGCGACGGCGATGAGCCGTGACCCGCGGCGCCGGTACCGCACCGCGGCCGAGCTCGGCGAGGCGGTGCGCGAGGTGCAGCGCGCCGCCGGCCTCGCCCCGACGCCGCTCGAGGTCCCGACCGGCGACTGGACGCCCACGACCGTCGACTTCTCGGATGCCACGCCCCGCGGCCCCGTGCGCACGCACGTCGACCACGACACGCAGCGGCGTCTGACGTCCACGCCCCCGGGGTCG
>NZ_JBDIAB010000080.1:0-12209 GCF_039812165.1 Microbacterium sp. | reverse complement strand
TGTTGCACGCCGCGGCGCACCACGACGCCGTTGGTCGAGTGCCGGTCGACGATCCACACCGTGCGGTCGTCGTCGACACCCAGCTCGAAGTGCGTCTTCGACAGCGACAGCGTCTCGTCGCGGATGGGGGCGGTCAGCGCGCCGTCCTCGGCGGCGGGATTGCGTCCGAAGAGCGTGCGCCGGTAGACGGCCTGACGGATGCCGTCGTCCCACACCAGCACGGCGAACGCCCGGTCACCCGTGGTGATCCGCGTGTCCTCGACCGCGTCGTCGTCGGCAGCGGAGCCATCGCCCGACGGCGCCACCGGCACGTCGCGCACGACCGACGCCCCGGGCGGCACCGGAGTCCCCGGCAGGCCCGGCAGTCCGCGCTCGACCGGCGCCCCGGGAGATCCCGCGGCCGCCGGGTGCACCGGGCTCGCCGGCACGACGCGCTCCCCCGGCGCTCCCGGTGCCGCCGGGTCCACCGGCACGACGCGATCCCCCGGCACCGCTGGCGTCCCCGGAGCCCCCGGCCCGGTCGGAGCCGCGCGCTCCACCGGCACGACCCGCTCCGCGGAGACCGCGCGCGTCACGGGAGCGGCACGCTCCACCGGCACGACCCGTTCCACGAGCGGCGTCGCCGCGTCGGGCGCGGGCCGCTCCGCGCGCGTGATGCCGGGGACGACCGAGATCACCGGATCGTCGCCGGGATCCGGCCGCGAGGACGCGGCATCCGTCGCCGGCGCGTCGTCGGCCCACGGCGGCACGGTCTCGGCGACCGGGAGGAAGGGACCGGCGGGCACGAACGACGGCTCGACCGGCGCCGGGACGGCCTCCTCCGGCTCGTCGGCCGGCTGCGGGTCCGGCTCGGGCTCGACGGCGTCCGTCATGACCGCGCCGGCCGCGAGATCGTGCCAGCCGCGATGCCACGGCGAGCGGTCGAACAGCGGCGAGAAGTACCCCACGACGACCGCCCCGCCCACGGCCCACACCGCGTTGCGCACGAGCGCGCGCCAGAACCCGAGCGCGGTGCCGTCGGCGTGCCGGCGCAGCCGCAGGCGCAGCAGGCGCATGCCGATCGACCCGCCGCGGCCCTGCAGGGCGGTGTAGACGAGGAACCACGCGAATCCGGCCGCGTACGCGCCGCCGAGCACGAACATGGCCGTCAGGCGCCCGCCGGTCGCGGACGAGACCCCGAACACGATCCCGGCGACCGCACCCATCACGACGAGACCGATCACACCGTCGATCAGGTAGGCGGCGACCCGGCGACCCGATCCCGCCGGAGCCCCGGCCGCACCGGCATCCGGGCCCACGACCGCGTCGGACTGCGGCGGCTCGGCGGTCATGGCTTCGCTCCTCGGCGGCCCGCGCGCAGCGACCGCAGGCTCAGGCGGGCGCGCAGCCGCTCCCACCGCGACGTGGACCCGTTCATCTCACCGACGATATCGTCCACCTCGTTCCAGAACGCGGCCACGTCGTCGGCGGACGGCTCGTCCGGCCCGTACACGTCCGCGTCGGCGCGCTCGGCGAGCGCCACCACGCGGGGCTGCTCGAACGCCTCGCCCACGACGGCCGCGCTCTCTGCGCGCGTGGCCCCCGGCGCGACGCGCGCGCGCAGGTCGCGCGCGTTGTCGACGAGCTCGTCCCAGCCGCCCGAGATGCGGTCGGCGGCGCGCTCCGCGCCCAGCCGACGCGCGCGGCGACGCGCCTTGAGCGCGCCGATCACGAGGAACGGCGAGGCCAGCAGCGCCAGGATGCCGAGCGTCAGGCCGCCGTAGAGCAGCACCGGTCCGAGCCACTCGAAGCCGCTCGGCTCGTCGTCCTCCTGCTCGCGATCGCTCGCGAGCATCGGCGGGAGGTCCGCCGGCTCCTGGGCGGGCGGCGGGGGCTGCAGCACCTGCGGCTTGGGGTTCGCGCGCGGCGTGGTGGTCTGGTCGTTCGGCTCCTGATCCTCGTCGGGCGTCGGGTCGAACGGCACCCACCCGTGGCCCTCGAAGGCGATCTCGACCCACGCGTGCAGGTTGTCGCCGGTGGCGGTGAACACCGACCCGGGGTCCTCGTCCTCGTCCGGATGCCACCCCATCACGACGCGCGCCGGGATGCCGAGCTGCGTCGAGAGAAGGACCATCGCGGCGGCGTACTGCTCGTCGTCGCCGATCATCTGGTCGCCGCCGAACAGGCTCGTGATGCGCGCCGCGCCGTGGCCGGAGGGCGACAGGACGTCGCCGGTGAGCCCGTGGCTGAAGAACCCGTCGGTGCTCAGCCACGCCTGCAGCGCCCGCGCCTGGTCGATGGGGGTCTCGGCGTCGGCGACGGCCTTCGAGGCGAGGTCGGCGAGCTGATCCGGGATGCCGGTCTGCTTCGGCATCTTCACCGGCGCGAACGCCGCGTCGGCGAGCGTCGCGTCGCTCGGCACGGCGCGGAACACCGACGTGAGCGTGTACGCGTCGCCGGCGGCCAGGCCCGAGGTGACGACCGCGGTGCCGGTGCCGTCGTTGTAGTGCGCGGTGCGGCGGAGGGCGTCGGCGCGGTCGCCGTCGAACGCGATGTCGCGCACGGCGCCGGCATCCGGCATCCACACCCCGGAGAGCCCCGAGATCTCGATGCGGAGCGTGGCCGCGGTGCCCTTCGCGTCGGGCGACATGTTCGAGCGCACCGGTGTGAACGCGCTGGAGGAGCCGGCGCCCTCGTCCGACACGTTGTAGACGACGCCGTCGTAGGCGTCCATCGTCGCGAGGCGGACGCGGCCGTCCTCCGGCAGCCCGGTCACGGTGAACAGGGGCGTCGACGCGTCGTCGCGCACGTACGCGCGGAACGACTGGAGCGGGCTCGCGTATTGGCGCACGTCGAACGGCGGCACGACGAAGTCGCGCAGCACATAGCGCGGCGCCGGCGGGCTCGCGAGCGCACCCGTGGCGGCGCCCGCGCCGCTCGCGACGGCCAGCACGACGCCGGCCGCGACGAGCCGGCGCGTACGGGAGTGCTGCACCGCCGCCGCGTCGGAGGTCGACGACGGCTCGACGCGCACGGCCGCCCGCAGCGGATCCCACGCCTGCCGCACGGCGAGCCAGACCGCGGCGACGACCGCGAAGACGACGCCCTGCACGATGGGAGCGGCGGGCTGCGCGACGCCGAGCAGGATCTGGGTCGCCAGCAGTGCGCCCGCGGGCAGGAGGCTCCACGCCACCGGCCGCACGCGCAGCGCGAGCGAGCCGGTCAGCACCGCGGCGACGAGCACGAGCAGGAACGGCACGACGAGGTGCCCGTCCGAGGCCGAGACCGGCGGCACCGTCGTCAGCAGCTGCTTGTACGACGTGACGGCCCCGACCGCGAGGCGCGCCCACGTGTCGAGCGTCGGCACCACCCCGGCGAAGGCCGTGTGCGGCAGCGCGAGCGCGCCGCCGAAGACGAAGTACGCGGCCACGGTGGCGCCGGCCACCGGCAGCACGCCCCAGCGCAGCCGCGCGCCGAGCCACGCGATCGAGAGTCCCAGCGCGAGGGCGCCGAGGCCGGCGACGAGGTACTGCGGGCCGTCGAAGCTCGGGCCGAAGCCCACGACCGCGACCGCGAGGAGCAGCGCCACGGCGACGAGATCGAGCGACGACCGCGCCACGCGGGTCAGGCGCGCCGTCGCCGCGGCGCTCACGAGAGCACCTTCCGCACGGCGCGGGGCAGCTGCTCCAGGGTGCCCAGGGTCACGACGTCGGCGTCGCCGATGCGCTGCAGCGCAGGGGCGTCGACGCGTGTGTCGGCCACCACGGCGAGCACGCGCACGTCGTAGGGCAGGCGCGCGCACGCGCGACGCAGCTCCGCGCCGTCGACGGACGAGCCGCACACGAGCACCGCGACCGCAGCGTCGGGGGCGTGCAGCGCGACGGCTCCGGCGAGCGCCGCGATGCCGCCCTCGCGGGGCCGGGAGTGCTCCAGCGACGACAGCTCGTCGAGGAGCCGCCGTGCGTTCGTGGCGCGCAGGGGGCCGCGCTGCACGCGCGCCTCGAGCGTGCGCGAGTCGCGGAGGGCGCGCAGGCCCACCGAGCCGGCGACCGAGATGGCGAGCTCGAACTCCTCGGGCGTGCGGTAGTCGCCCGGGTGGGTCGACAGGCCCACGACGAAGTGCGAGCGGCGGGTCTCCTCGTACTGACGCACCATCACCTCGCCCACGCGGGCCGTCGAGCGCCAGTGCACGTGACGCAGGTCGTCGCCGGGCTGGTACTCGCGCAGCGCGTGGAACGAGACGTCGTCGCGCGCGAGCTGACGCACCGGCAGTCCCTCGAGGTCGCGCAGGTGCCCGAGCGACAGCCCGTCGAGCGAGGTCGTGCGCGGGTGCACGTAGAGGTCGACGGCGTCGTTGCGGTCGTGCGTGCGCTCGAAGAGGCCCAGCGGGTCGCCGCGCAGCACGCTCACCGGGCCCACGGCCAGCACGCCCCGCGCGGTGGTGGGGATCGCGAACAGCTCCTCGTGCACGGCGTCCGGCGCGAGCCTCGGCACCTCGAAGACGCCCCGCCCGCTGCCCACGGGCAGCACGACCCGCGAGGGCAGGATCGCCCGGCGCGACCGGTTGGTGAGCGTCAGCGCGCCGACCGCGCGCTCGCCCACGACGACGTGCGTGCGGGTGAGGTCGAGGTCGACGTCGTAGACGGTGCGGCCGAACAGGAACGGCACGCTCAGAGCGAGCACCGCAGTGACGACGACAGCCGCCACGAGCGCCTCCATCCAGCCGAGCGCGACGGCGCCCGTCCACAGCACGATCGCGGTCGCCAGCAGCACCCACCCGATCGGCCGCACGACGCGCGCGGCGGTCCGCACGCGCACGAGGAGCCGCGGCGCGTGCTCGGCGAGCGCCTCGCGGACGAGCTCGGCGCGCGAGGCGGCGCGGACGGATGCCGTGTCCGTCGCAGGCGCGACGGCGTCCCGGTGCGCGTCGCGCACCGGGACGTCCGCCTGCTGCGACGAGGTCATCAGGCCCTCGCCAGCGGGGCCTGGACGTCGGCGAGCGCGCGCTGGACGACGGCATCCGGTGTCGTGCCGGAGAACTCCGCCTCGGGGTCCATCACGAGCCGGTGCGCCCACACCGCCGGGGCGAGGGCCTTGACGTCGTCGGGGACGACGAAGTGGCGGCCGTGTGCGGCGGCGCGCACGCGCGCGATGCGCATCATCGAGATGGCGCCGCGCACCGAGACGCCCAGGCGCACCGAGCCGGACTCGCGCGTGGCCTCGACCAGCTGCGCCGTATAGCGGGCGACCGCGGGGTCGACGTGCACCGTCGCGGCGAGGTCGGCCATGTCGGCCACGGCGCTCGTCGTGATGACCGCCTTGAGGCGTGCCGACGGGTTGCGATCCACCGCACCGGCGAGGATGCGCTCCGACACGGCCGTCGACGGGTAGCCGATCGACGTCTTGATCATGAAGCGGTCGAGCTGGGCCTCGGGCAGGGCGTAGGTGCCCGCCTGCTCGATGGGGTTCTGCGTCGCGATGACGAGGAACGGGCGGCCCACCTCGTGCGGCACGCCGTCCACGGTCACGCGCGACTCCTCCATGACCTCCAGGAGCGCCGACTGCGTCTTCGGCGAGGCGCGGTTGATCTCGTCGGCGAGCACGATCGAGGCGAACACCGGGCCGCGGTGGAACTCGAACCGATGCGCCTGCTGGTCGTAGATCGTCACGCCGGTGACGTCGGAGGGCAGCAGGTCGGGCGTGAACTGGATGCGCGTCGAGGTGCCCTGAACGCTCGCGGCGAGCGCCTTCGCGAGGCTCGTCTTGCCGGTGCCGGGGGCGTCCTCCAGCAGCACGTGCCCCTCGGCGAGCATCGCCGACAGCACCAGGCCGACGACGTCGCGCTTGCCCATCAGGGCGAGGTCGACGTTGTCGACCAGCCGCGTGAAGGTGTCGCGGAACCACGTGGCGTGTTCCGGGGTCATGCTCATGGGCTGTCGCTCCTCGTCGTGGTGATCGTTCTCGTCGTGGTCGTCGTCATCGTCGGCGGCGCTAGTTCCTCGGCCACCAGGCCGTCTCGGTGTCGACGCCCCCGCCCCAGCCGACGATGTCGACCCAGACGTTGTAGCCGTCGGCGCCCGACCAGCACAGGAGCTGGACCGATCCGTTCGCGGGCAGGTTGAACGAGTAGCGGGTGCCGAACCGGTGCGCGCCGCCGGAGTCGTTCCAGCAGTCGATCGCGTAGTTGCCCGCCGGGAAGTCACGCGTGTTGACGACGAACTTGTAGCAGCCGTTGACGCAGCCCTCGTTGACGAAGTCGCCGCGGCTGACCCACACGCGCGGCGAGGGCGGCGGAGGCGCATCCTGCGTGCGGGCGGACGCCGAGGCGGTCGTGGTCTGGCCGGCTGCCGTCGTCCGCACGTCGATCGTGCGCGTCTGGCTGTAGCCGACGTCGCCGAGGTTGCGCGAGCCGTCGGGCGCGACGGTCTCCCACGCGCCGCCGTTGATCGAGATCTGCGTCGTGATGTCGCGGCCGTTGCGCGCGGGAGAGGTCCACGAGACGCTGATGCTCGTGCCGTTGGCGGAGGCGCCCGCGGAGGGGTTGCCGATGGGCCCGTACGGCGCCACGACGTTCGACGCCGCCGAGGGGTCGCCCTCCTCCGTGATGCCGCCCACGGTCGAGACGGCGCGCACGCGGATCGAGTACGTGCCGTTGTTGTTCACCTGGCCGTTGCCGATCGTGCCGCTGCCGCCGTTGCCGCCGGCGACCCAGTCGCCGCGCCAGCCGTTCGTGCCGACCGCGTACTGGTAGACGACGTCGCCCGGGTTCGCGCCGTTGAGGTCGCCGGCGGCCCACGAGACGCTCACCGTGTTGTTCCCCTCGGCCGCGGTGACCGCCGTCGGGGCGCCGGGCGTGCCGAACGAGCGGCGCGGCGCCGACGGCGCGCTCCACTCGCCCCAGCCGGCCTTGTTCTGCGCGCGCACGGCGAACGTGTAGTCGGTCTGCGAGTTCGCGACGGTCACGGCCTGGGTCCGCTGCCCCGCCGGGATGCCGGTGACCGTGCGGACGACCGACGCCCCCTGCCGCACCTGCAGCTCATAGCCGGAGACCGCGTCGCCGCCGTCGCTGGCCGGCGCGTTCCACGAGACGCCCAGCTGGTTCTGGTTGCCCACCGAGTCGAGTCGCTCCGTGGTCGGGGCGCCGGGCGCGTCCGGCTGACGCGCCGGGACCATCGTCTGCGACCACGGGCTCCAGCCCGACGGCTCGGGCGCGCGGTTGTGCGCGCGTACGCGTACCTGGTACGCGACGCCGTTCTCCAGCCCGTCCCACGTGAGCGACGTGCCGCTCACGCCGGTGCGCTGCACGATGCCCGAGGGCGGCGCCGGCGAGATCTCGAGCGTGTACGTCTCCACCGGCGAGCCCTCGGTGCGCGGCGCGGTCCACGCGACGTCGAGGCGGCGGTCGCCGAAGCCGAGCGTGGGCGGCGCGGGCGCCTCGGGGCGCACGTCGGGGCGCGCCGTCTCGGACGGCACCGACGGGTCGGACTCGCCGACGCGGTTCGTGGCGGTCACGACGAAGTTGTACTCGACGTTGTTGGTGAGGCCGTCGAGCGTGCACGTGGTCGACGCGCACTGCTTGGTGTAGCCGCCCGCGGTCGAGCGCACCGTGTACCCGGTGATGCGCGTGCCGTTGTCGACCGGCGGCGTCCACGACAGGACGACGGTGCGGCTCTGCACGCTCGACACGGTCGGCTTGCCGGGCGCGTCGGGCCGCCCCTGCACGGTGATGCGGATGCGGCCGTCGACCTCGCGGTCGGCGTCGCCGGTGGCATCCTGCACTCGATAGCGCACCACGACGGTGCCCACGAAGTCGGCCGCGCTCGTGACGCGCACCTCGCTCCCGGCGACCTCGGCCGTGGCGCGGCCGGTCTCGGTGCCGGCGAACACGATCTTGAGCGGGGTGTCGGGGAACGGGTTGACGTCGTTGGCGAGCACCGGCACACGGATCGTGGCGCCCTGGTCGGCCTCGGCGATCACGTCGTCGTTGGCGTTCGCGAGCGGGCGGGTGGATGCCGTGACCAGCACCGCGATGTCGGCCTCGACCGGCTCGGTGCGACCGTCGGTCACCCGCACGCGGAGGGTCGCCGCGGTGCCCTTCGCGGTGTCGGCCTTGGCCGCGACGCGCAGGCTCTGCCCCTCGACCGAGGCCGTGAGCCCCGCCGGGACGCCCCCCGCGAGCGAGAACCGGAGCTTGCCGGCATCCCCCGGATCGGGATCGGTCGCGAGCGCCGCGAGGTCGAGCGTCGACGCCGACTCGCCGGGCGCGACGCTGATCGACGCGCCGACCATCGCGGGCGGCTGGTTGTCGGGCGGCAGCACCGTGATCGGGATCGTCAAGGTCGCCTTGCGGCCGGCAGGGTCGTCGGGCCCGGTGCCGTCGGTGACCTCGAACGTGAGGGCGTCCTGGCCGAAGTAGCGCGCCTTGGACGTGTAGACGAGCGTGCGCTGGTCCTTCACGAGCGAGGCGCCGTCGGAGTGCACCGCCGAGACCTTCGTCGCCTCGGTGACGACGACGTCCTTGCCGCCGCTCGCCTGCACGTGGTCCTTCAACGGCAGCTCGATCGTCTTGCCGCTCTCGACCTCGACGGGCTTCGTCGACCGCAGCGTCGGCGGCAGCTCCGACAGCGCGGGCACGTGCACGAAGGCGGATGCCGTCTGCCCGTCGGCGTCGCGCACCGTGTACGTGATGAGCCGCCGCTCGTCGCCGAGCGTCACGCGCACCGTGCCGTCGGCGCGCACGCGCGCCGCGTCTCCGCCGGCGCCGAGCGTGACCGAGAGGGCGCTGCGGGTGCCGTCCGGGTCCTCGTCGTTGTCGAGCACGGCGATGTCGGCCGTGCCGTCGTCGCCGACGTCCTCGGCGCGCACGCGGTCGTCGCGCGCGATGGGGCGCGCGAGCGGCACGTCCTCGGCGACGGCGATCTGCACCGCGGCGGTCGAGGTGAGGCCGCGCGCGTCGGCGATCGTGTACTGCAGGCTCGTCTGCATGGGCGAGGAGGGCGCCGTGATCACGAGGTACTCTCCCGAGACCTCCGCGTCGAGGCCCGCGACGTCGGGGATGTCGAGGGCGTTCTTCGCGAAGCCGAAGGCGTCGCCGTCGGGGTCGGAGTCGTTGACGAGCACCGGCACCGCGACCTGCCGGCCGGGGCGCATGACGACCGCGTCGCGCACGGCGTACGGCGCCTGGTTGACGGTCTCGGCCGGCGCGACGCCGACCTGCACGGCCGCGGTGCCCTCCTTGCCGAGGCGGTCGCGCACGCGGTACGAGAACGAGTCGACGCCCACGCTCGTCTCGAACGCCTCGTAGACGAGCGAGTCGGCGCCCACCGACACGAGCCGCCCCTTGCTCGGCGCCGAGGCGATGCCGACGAGCTCGACCGAGTCGCCGTCCTCGTCGATGCCGTCCAGCGGCACCGGGATCGTGACCTTCGTGCCGCTGAGCGTGCGCGCGGTGAGGTCGCGCGGCCGGGGCGCCGCGTTGGCCTCGTCGTTGCGGGGCAGGATCTGGATCGTCACGTAGGCGGCGTCGCGCTGTCCGCTCGAGTCGGTCGCCTCGTACGTCGCATACACGGTGCGGGGCTCACCGCCGGCGCGGAAGCGCACGGTGTCCTCCGACACGAACGCCTCGCCGTCGGCCGGGTCGACCAGCGGCGGCACCAGGTCGGGCACGACGTGGATCGTGTCGCCGTTCGGGTGGTAGTCGTTCTCGAGCACGTGGATCGTGACGGTGTCGCCGACCCGCACGACCACCTGGTCGTCGTTGGCGACCGGCGGGCGCAGCTTCGACGGCGCGCGCACCGGGATCACCACGATCTCGCCCGTCGCCGAGCGGGTGCCGTTCGAGATCGTGTACGACACGCGCACCTGCGTGTCGAGCGCGCCCTGGTCGCTGATGCGGATCGTCTCGTGCCCGAGCACGGCCGCCGCGACGCCGCTGTCGGGCTCGACCGTCACCGACTGGACGACCAGGATGCCGCCGGCGGGATCGGTGTCGTTCGAGAGCACGTTGACGAGCACGTCGCCGCCCGCGGGAAGCAGCGCGACGTCGCGCACCGCGACGGGCGGGAGCTCGGTGCCGCTGTCGGGAAGCACGTCGACACGTACGAGCCCGGGCACCGAGTTGGGGCCGGCCGACGCGAGGTACTGCACGTAGTAGGTGCCGGGCGCGTCGGAGGCGAACGAGAAGGTCTTGTTGGCGAAGTCGGGCACGATCGCCGCGCCCGGCACCTCGTCGACGCGCGTGAGACGCAACGGCTCACGGCCCGAGCTGGTGTCGTTCGTGAGCGGCGCGACCGTGACCGTGCGCCCCGCGCGCGTGACGACGTGGTCGGGGTTGGTCACTGGCACGGTCGTGCCGAGGGGGCGGATGTCGTAGCGGGCGATGCCCCCGGCATCCTTCGTGCCGTCCGACACCGTCACCGGCACGTCTTTGCGGCCCTGCATGCCGCCGATCGCGCGGTAGGTGATCTGGCCGTCCGAGGTGAAGTCGGCCTCGTCGCCGCCGTCGGCCACGACGTCGAGCAGGAAGATGTCGTCGCCGTCGGGGTCGATCCAGTCGGGCAGCACGTTGTACGACGCGGTGCCGCCGGACTCCACCGTCACCGGAGTCACGCGCTTCTGTACCGGGGCCGCGTTGGTCTGCCAGCCGTGCACGCTCAGCGACACCCGTGCGGTCGCCTCGCCGCCGCGGCCGTCCTCCACGCGGTACGTGAACGACGTCGAGCCCGAGGCGTCGTCGGGGACCGCGATCTGCAGTGCCGCGCCGTTGTGGATCGGCTCGACCGTGCCGAACGACGGATCGGTCTCGACCGAGGCGACCAGCACGTCGCCGTCGGCGTCGGTGTCGTTGTCGAGCACCGGCAGCACGGTCGTGCGCCCGGGGCGCACGCCGAACTCGTCGTCGACGGCGATCGGGACGGTGTTCTGGTCGGTGCGCTCGGGGAGGGTGGTCTGCACCGTCTCCTCGGTGGTCTCCTCCTCCTCTTCGCCGACGCCCTCGGGCGGCGTGATGTCCTGCCAGTTGTCGACGCGCTGCATGCTGTCGCTGGCCATCCACGCGGCGCCGCCGAACACGTCGTTGAGGACCACGACGTCGCGGTTCACGCGGAACTGCAGCACGCTCGTCGGCTCGATGCCGTCGACCGGCTCCACGAGGTCGTCCTTCTTGCCGGGGCAGTCGCGCACGAACCGGCCCGAGCCCGACCACGCCCCGTACGCGCAGCCGGCGACGAACACCGGCGCGGCGGCGCTCCCCTCCGCGCCCTTCGCGTCGATGGTGGTCGCCTCGCCGCCGCCGGTGGGCACGCGGACGAGGGCCTTCGGGGTGCTGAGGGTCACGGCATCCGCCGCCGGCGACGGCTGCTGCAGCACGGCGTCGGCGGGCACCTCGGTGCGCGATCCGTCCGAGCCGTGGAGCGTCCGGGTGTCGGCGTCGAGCACGTACGCCGTCTCGCCGACCGCCGTGACGGTGAGGGCGTGGGATGCCTCGACCCCCTCGAGCGTGCGGCGCGACGTCTCGGCGAGCGTGTTGTCGTCGCCGCGCCGGAAGGAGAGGAGCGTGGCGTCCTTCGCCGAGACGGCGTGGACCGTGCCGTCGGTGCCGACCGTGGCGGCCGCGCCGCGGCCGAGGTCGGCGAGCGGCTCGGTGGCCTCGGCGCTGAACCCGCTGACCTCGGCGAACCCGACGGCGCGCAGGGCGCCCTGCGCGGGGTCGAGCACGGCGACCTCGTCGCCGCCCGAGCCGACCTGCGCCCCCGGCGGCAGGTCGGCGCTGTCGGCGAGCACGACGCGGGCCGGGTCGATCGCGGTCATCGTCGAACCGCCGTCGTCGACGACCAGCACGCGCGAGCCGTTCTGCTGCAGGTCGTACTCGCTCGACGACGTGCGCAGGCCCCCGTCGAGCACGCGGGACTCGTGGTTGAAGTGGCCCACCAGCATGCTCGACTGCTTCGTGACCCAGACGCCGCCGTCGTGGAGGTCGACCTCGGTCGTGGGCTTGCCCTCGTAGACGAACGCGAGCGTGCCGATCGTGACCGCGAGGGCGCCGACGATGCCGACCGAGGCCAGCGCGCGCGGGCGCGCGCGGAGCCAGGCGAACGACGGCATGTGTACTCGGCTCCCCCCGGGCCTGATGTGAGCATCGTCCGGATCGACGCGGATGTCGGGCATGCCGCTCGATCCAGACCCGCCAAGCTTACGGCACGATCGGCGGCACCTGGAACCCCGGGTTCCGG
>NZ_JBDIAB010000079.1:0-12232 GCF_039812165.1 Microbacterium sp. | reverse complement strand
AGTTCGCGCGATTCTGCGAAGCTCATGCGGCGACGGGGCCCGGCGTGCGGCGGCATCCGATGAGCCTCGACGAGCTCTTGGACGCCGCGCGGACGCGGCTGGCCGAGCGGCCGCGCGAGGCGCTCGGCCGGCTCGCGCTGCCGCGGCGCGTGCTCGGCATCGGCCGTGCGCCGCGCATCGTCCCGGTCGGCGAGGCGTGGCACCTGGGCGCGCTGCTGCTCGCCGACGACGCGGTGCTGGCGACCGGCACGATCCTGCGGGCGCGCGAGGAGGCCCGCCGCGGCTACACCGCGCAGTCGCAGCGCGAGCGGGCCGAGCTCGCCGCGGCGGCATTCCGCGGCGGCTTCGCGGAGGGGCAGACCGTCCACGTCGACTGGACGGTCATCGACACCGACGCCGTCGCACGGGGCGCGGCATCCGGTCCGCTGTCGCTCGTGGACGGCATCCCGCACGTGCGTTGGAGCCCCGTCGCCGCGTCGCGGCCGCTGGCCGCCTACCTCGACGACCAGCTCTCGCTGTGAGTGCTGCCGGCGCCCGGCGCCGGTGTCGGCGCCAGTTTCCTGCGATGGCGCCACATATTCGTATGGGCCATCGCAGGAAGGTGTCGCCAACAGTGCGAGAGGGGCGAATACCGCCGACCGTGCGAGAGGGGGATGCCGGCGGCCCGGCTGCCTGTCGGTGCGAGCAAGTAGGGTAGGCACTGGCTGAAAAGGGGAGGCTCCATGGAGGTCTGGCCGGGTACCGCGTATCCGTTGGGTGCGTCGTTCGACGGCGGGGGCACGAACTTCGCGCTGTTCAGCGAGGGGGCCGAGCGCGTCGAGCTGTGCCTCTTCGACGACGAGGGCATCGAGACCCGCGTCGAGCTGCGCGACGTCGACGCGTTCGTGTGGCACGCCTACCTGCCGTCGGTGCAGCCGGGCCAGCGCTACGGCTACCGCGTGTACGGGCCCTACGACCCGCGCCAGGGCCAGCGGTTCAACCCGAACAAGCTCCTCCTCGACCCGTACGCGAAGGCGGTCGACGGCCAGATCCAGTGGGGCCAGCCGGTCTTCGGGTACGACTTCGGCAAGCCCGACTCGCGCAACGACGACGACTCCGCCGCCGAGATGATGAAGGGCATCGTCGTCAACCCGTACTTCGACTGGGCCGGCGACCGGCACCCGAAGACGCCCTACGCCGACACGTTCATCTACGAGGCCCACGTCAAGGGCCTGACCGAGCTGCACCCGGAGATCCCGGACGAGATCCGCGGCACCTACAGCGCCCTCGCGCATCCCGCCATCATCGAGCACCTCACGAAGCTCGGCGTCACCGCGCTCGAGCTCATGCCCGTGCACCAGTTCGTCAACGACTCCACGCTCCAGGAGAAGGGCCTGTCGAACTACTGGGGCTACAACACGATCGCGTTCTTCGCCCCGCAGAACACCTACGCGGCCTCGACGCGCGGCGGGCACCAGGTGCAGGAGTTCAAGTCCATGGTGCGGGCGATGCACGCCGCGGGCATCGAGGTGATCCTCGACGTCGTCTACAACCACACCGCCGAGGGCAACCACCTGGGTCCGACGCTGTCGATGAAGGGCATCGACAACGCCGCGTACTACCGCCTCGAACAGAACGACAAGCGCTACTACACCGACTACACCGGCACCGGCAACAGCCTGAACGTCGGCAACCCGCACACGCTGCAGCTGATCATGGACTCGCTGCGCTACTGGGTGCTCGAGATGCACGTCGACGGGTTCCGCTTCGATCTCGCCGCCACCCTGGCGCGCGAGTTCTACGAGGTCGACCGGCTCGCGACCTTCTTCGAGCTCGTGCAGCAGGACCCGGTCGTCTCGCAGGTGAAGCTCATCGCCGAGCCGTGGGACATCGGGCCCGGCGGCTACCAGGTGGGCAACTTCCCGCCGCAGTGGACGGAGTGGAACGGCAAGTACCGCGACACGGTGCGCGACTTCTGGCGCGGCGAGCCGCAGGCGCTCGGCGAGTTCGCGTCGCGGCTCACCGGCTCCGCCGACCTGTACGAGCACTCGGGGCGGCGGCCCGTGGCATCCATCAACTTCATCACCGCGCACGACGGCTTCACGCTGCGCGACCTCGTCTCGTACAACGAGAAGCACAACGACGCCAACGGCGAGGACGGCAACGACGGCGAGTCGCACAACCGCTCGTACAACCTCGGCGTCGAGGGCCCGACCGACGACCCGGCCATCCAGACGATGCGGGCACGGCAGCAGCGCAACTTCCTCGCGACGCTGCTGCTGAGCGAGGGCGTGCCGATGATCTCGCACGGCGACGAGCTCGGCCGCACCCAGCGCGGCAACAACAACGGCTACGCGCAGGACAACGAGCTGACGTGGGTGCACTGGGACTCCGTCGACCGTCCGCTCATCGAGTTCACCGCCGCGCTGGCTCGACTGCGGCGGGAGCATCCGACGTTCCGGCGCAGCCGGTTCTTCGACGGCCGCCCCGTCGTGCGCGAGGCGGGCGAGCCGGTGCCCGACATCGCGTGGCTGAGACCCGACGGCACCGCGATGCGTCCCGACGACTGGGACTCCGGCTTCGGCCGCGCGATCGGCGTATTCCTCAACGGGAATGGAATCCGCGAGCGCGACCGGCGGGGGCGCCCGATCTCCGACCGCCATGTCGTGATGCTGTTCAACGCGGGCGACGCGCCCGTCGAGTTCACGATCCCGTCGGCGGAGTACAGTCCGCGCTGGGACGTCCTGATCGACACGAGCGGTGAGAACACGTCGCGCGCGGCGCTCGACGGCGGTGACACGCTCTCGGCCGAGCCGAAGTCGCTCATCCTGCTCATCGAGCACGAGGATCCGCTGCCCGACGTCGACCACTCGGTGGCCGCGTCGCTGGCCGCGCTCACCCAGCCGATCGACGTGCCCGCGCGCCCGCTCGAGCAGCCGGCCAGCGTGGCCAGGAACTGAGGCACGCCCGAGAACGCCTCGCCCGCACACCGCGCCGTGGATCGGCATCCGCCGGTCCGGCCCGCGCGACCGATCCCGTCACCGGCCCCGTGCCGCATCCTCGAGGAGACTCCGCATGACGACCTGGCCGATCTCCACGTACCGGCTGCAGATCCAGCAGTCGTTCGACCTCGACGACGCGGCGGCCGTCACCGGCTACCTGCGCGACCTCGGGGTGTCGTGGGCTTACCTGTCCCCGCTCCTGGAGGCCACGCGCGGGTCGGAGCACGGGTACGACGTCGTCGACGCGACGCGCGTCGACCCGGCCCGGGGCGGCATGGCGGGTCTCGACCGCTTCGCCGAGGCGGCGCGGGCGCACGGTCTCGGCATCCTCGTCGACATCGTGCCGAACCACCAGGGCATCTCCGATCCGACGCAGAACGCCTGGTGGTGGGACGTCCTCATCTACGGCCGCGAGTCGCGCTTCGCGGGCGCCTTCGACATCGACTGGGACTTCGGCGAGGAGCGCGTGACGGTGCCGATCCTCGGCGCCGAGCTCGACGACGTGCTGGCCGCGGGCGAGATCGTGATCGAGCCGGGGCCGGGCGAGCCCACCGAGCCCGGCAACCCGAGCGCCGGCGGCCGCACGCCCTACGGCGCGCTGCACTACTACGACAACGTGCTGCCGCTGGCCCCCGGGTCGCTCGACGGCATCGACCCGCGCGACGGCATCGACGAGGCCGACATCCGCGAGATCCTGTCGCGGCAGAACTGGCGGCTGCTGTACTGGCGGCGCGAGGCGTCGGAGCTCGACGTGCGCCGCTTCTTCGCGGTAACGACGCTCGTCGGCGTGCGCGTCGAGGTGCCGTGGGTGTTCGAGCAGACGCACGCCGAGATCCTCCGGTGGCTGCGCGAGGGCCTCGCCGACGGGCTGCGCATCGACCACCCCGACGGCCTCGCCGATCCGGGCGGCTACCTCGCACAGCTCTCGGCGGCGACGGGCGGCGTCTACGTGGTCGTGGAGAAGATCCTCGAGCACGGCGAGGCGCTGCCGGCCTGGTGGGAGACCGACGGCACGACCGGCTACGACGCGATGGCCGAGATCGACCGCGTGCTGACCGATCCGGCGGGCGAGACGCCGCTCGACGCCCTCGACACGGCGCTGCGCGGCACGCCGGTCGACTACGCCGAGCTCATCCACGACACCAAGCGCATGATCGCCGACACCATCCAGGAGTCCGAGCTGCGCCGGCTCGTGCGGTGCCTGCCCCGGCCGGTGCGGCACGCGCTCGACGACGAGACCGCGCAGGACGCCACGGCCGAGCTGCTCGCCTGCTACCCGGTGTACCGGTCGTATCTGCCCGACGGCGTCGAGCACCTCGACCACGCGGTGGCGGATGCCACGGCCCGCCGCCCCGAGCTCGCCGAGGCGTTCGCGGTGCTGCGGCCGCTCATCGCCGACCCGGGTCTGGAGTTCTCGCGCCGGTTCATGCAGGCCACCGGGCCCGTGATGGCCAAGGGCGTCGAGGACACCGCCTTCTACCGCTACTCGCGCCTCGGGTCGCTCACCGAGGTGGGCGGCGACCCGTCGGTGTTCTCGCTCGACGTGGCCGGCTTCCACGACGCGTTCTCGCGCCGGCAGGCGCACTGGCCGCGGTCGCTGACCGCCCTGTCGACGCACGACACCAAGCGCGGCGAGGACGTCCGTGCGCGTCTCGCGGTGCTCGCCGAGATGCCCGACCGCTGGGCCGGCGTGCTCGCGGAGCTGCGGGCCGTGGCATCCACCGGCGACGGCCCGTTCGACAACCTGCTGTGGCAGGCGATCGTCGGGTCGTGGCCCGCGACGCCCGGGCGGCTGCACGCGTACGCCGAGAAGGCCGCGCGCGAGGCCGCCGAGGCCACCGGCTGGTGGGACCCGAACGCCGCGTTCGAGGAGCGCATGCACGCGGTCGTCGACGCGGCCTTCGGCGCGGCGCGGCCGCTGGTCGACGCGTTCGTCGCCTCGATCCAGGATGCCGGCTGGTCGAACGGGCTGTCGGCGAAGCTGCTGCAGCTCGCCGGCCCCGGCGTGCCCGACGTGTACCAGGGGTCGGAGCTGTGGGAGACCTCGCTCGTCGACCCCGACAACCGGCGCCCGGTGGACTTCGGCCGCCGCCGGGAGCTCCTCGCCCGGCTCGACGAGGGCTGGATGCCGGAGGTCGACGCCACGGGCGCCGCGAAGCTCCTCGTGACCTCGCGCGCGCTGCGCCTGCGCCGCGACCGCCCCGACCTGTTCACGCGGTACACGCCGATGACCGTGGTGGGCCCGGCGTCCGGCCACGCGATCGCGTTCGACCGCGGCGGCGCGCTCGCCGTCGCGACGCGACTGCCGGTGGGCCTCGCTGCGCGCGGGTGGGGCGACACCGTGCTGCTGCGGCACTCCGGTCCGACCGTCGACCTCCTCACCGGGCGGAGGTTCGTCGGCACCGAGGTCGCGCTCGCCGAGCTGCTGGAGCGCTATCCGGTGGCCCTGCTCGGGCCCGAGGACGCGCCGTGATCGAGGTGTGGGCTCCGCGCGCGGAGCGCGTGCGGCTGCGGCGACCCGGGCACGACGACGTCGAGCTGACCCGGCGCACGGATGCCACCGCCACGCGGACCGGCCCGGCGGACCCGACCGGTGCGTCGGTGAGCGGCGCCGGCTGGTGGGCTGCCGACGTCGATCTCGCGCACGGCGACGAGTACGGCTTCGTGCTGGGCGACGGCGACGCGATCCGCCCCGACCCGCGCTCGCGGAGGCAGCCGCACGGGGTGCACGCGGCATCCGTCGTCGACGACCCCGCCGCGTTCGCGTGGACGGACGCGAGCTGGACGGGCCGGCAGCTCGCCGGGGGCCTCGTCTACGAGCTGCACGTCGGGACGTTCACGCCCGAGGGCACGTTCGACGCCGCGATCGGCCGCCTCGCGCACCTCGTCGAGCTCGGCGTGACGCACGTCGAGCTGCTGCCGGTCAACGCCTTCAACGGCACCTGGAACTGGGGCTACGACGGCGTGCTCTGGTACGCGGTGCACGAGGCGTACGGCGGGCCCGAGGGCTACCGGCGGCTCGTCGACGCCGCGCACGGCGCGGGCCTCGCGGTCGTGCAGGACGTCGTCTACAACCACCTCGGCTCGGTGGGCAACTATCTGACCCAGTTCGGTCCGTACCTGCGCGACGGCGAGGGCAACACGTGGGGGTCGAGCCTGAACCTCGACGAACGGGCGGTGCGCGACTACGTCCTCGACAACGTGCGCATGTGGTTCGAGGACTTCCACGTCGACGGCCTGCGACTCGACGCCGTGCACGCGCTGCACGAGTCCGGCGACAGCCCCGTGCACATCCTGGCCGAGATCGCGACGGCGTCCGACGCGGTCAGCGCGCACGTCGGACGCCCGCTCACGCTCATCGCCGAGAGCGACCTCAACGACCCGGTCATGATCCTGCCGCGCGAGGCCGGCGGGTACGGGCTGACGGCGCAGTGGTCGGACGACTGGCACCACGCGGTGCACGTCGCGCTCACGGGCGAGACCGCCGGCTACTACGAGGACTTCGCGGCGCTCGACGCCCTGCCCAAGGCGTGGACGCGCGGGTTCTTCCACGACGGCACCCACTCGTCGTTCCGCGGACGCGACCACGGCAGGCCGCTGCCGCCCGACGTGCCGGCGTGGCGGCTCGTGACCTACGCGCAGGACCACGACCAGGTCGGCAACCGCGCCGCGGGCGACCGGCTCTCGGCGTCGCTGTCGACCGATCGGCTCGCGGTCGCCGCGGTGCTGACGCTCACCGCCCCGGGGACGCCCATGCTGTTCCAGGGCGAGGAGTGGGGGGCGACGACGCCCTGGCAGTTCTTCGTGTCGGGGCTGGATGCCGGACTGGCCGAGGCGACGGCATCCGGCCGCGTGGCGGAGTTCGCCCAGATGGGGTGGGACACCGCGGTGGTGCCCGACCCGAACGACCCGGCGACGTTCGAGCGGTCGAAGCTCGACTGGGCCGAGCGCGACGAGCCCGCGCACGCGCGGCTGCTGGACCTGTACCGGCGGCTGGCGCGGCTGCGACGCGAGCGTCCCGAGCTGACCGATCCCGACCTCGCCGCGCTCTCGGGCGAGGCGGCGGATGCCCCGGGCGGACGCGTGTACGCGCTGGGTCGCGGGGCGGCGCGCGTGCTCGTCAACCTCTCCGCGGAGCCGTGGGAGGTCGCGCGCCGCGCCGGCGACGAGGTGTGGCTCGCGACGACCGACGTGCGGACGGGCGAGGGGACCCTCGTGGTCCCGCCCGACGCCGCCGTGGTGGTCGGTCCCGCCGCGTAGGCGCGGGCTCCGGCCGCCCGTCGCGGAGACACGGGAGGCCGGCTGCGGCATCCCGTTCCGGCCGCGGCATCCCGTGCCCGAGCATGCCGTGTCTGGCCGCTTTCGCCCTCACGAACGTCGCAGCCTCGCGCGGACTTCGCAGGATCCGGCCGGAATCGTGCGAAGTACGTCCCGTTCTGCGGAGTTCGTGGGGTGGGAGGGCCACAGACGGGCCGGCGCGGGGCCGGGCGTGGGGTGGAGCGGGTCAGCGCACGGGGCGGGGCGGGGCACAGCGCACGCGAGCGCGGACGCCGGGGGCGGGTCAGAACGTGTGGGCGAAGCCGCGCAGGATGCGGTTGGGCTCGGTGACGGATGCCGCGAGCACCTGCCCCGCGATGCGGTCGTAGTCCGTCGCCGCGAAGTAGCCGTCGTCGCGGTACACCGCCATGCGCTCGGTGAACGCGCGCGTGGTCGGTTCGGGATGGAACTGCGTCGCGTAGAGCCGCTCGCCGACGCGGTACGCCTGGACGGGGCATCCGTCGTTCGTCGCGAGGAGCATCGCACCCGGCGGCGGCGTCGCCGAGCCCTCCTTGTGCGCGGTCAGCACGGTGAACGCGGGCGCGAGGCCGCCGAACAGCGGGTCGCGGCGCCCGGCGTCGGTGAGGGTCACGATCGACGGCCCGGTGTCTTCGGGGTAGCCGCGGGTGACGCTGCCCCCGAGCGTGCGCGTGACGACGCCGATGCCGAAGCACGTGAACAGCGCCGCGGTCTCGCCGGCGGCGGCGCGCTCGGCGATGCGGGCCAGGTCGGCCTCGAGACGTCGCTGCACGTCGGTCTTGGTCGACTCGGGGTCGGTGACGTTGAAGGGGCTCCCGCCCACCATGAACCCGCGCCAGCGTTCGAACGCGTCGTCGGGCAGCGGCTCGCCCACCAGGTCCCACTGCTCCAGCTCACCGGGCTCGAGCCTCGACCCGGTGCGGAACGACTCGTACTCCGCGGCCGCCGCGCCCTGCTGCGGGCGCACGCAGACGTACACGAGGGGAGCCATGGCGCCGATTCTAAGCGGGGTCGCCGCCTCGGTCGAGCCGGGCCCGTCATGCTTCGTTCCGAAGAGCGGATGCCGTGCGCCCGCGGCGCCGGCGACGTCGCGGCCGACGCCGTGGACGAGGAGGGCGGCATCCGCGGCGCCGTCGCGTGCGGGTTCCACGAACCTTGTATCAAGAGCGGCCTAGCCGCCTCTTGTCCGTGTGGCCAGAATAGGAATCGTGACTCCGATCGATCCCGAGGTCTCTCATGAGGAGCACGAGGGAGCAGAGGACGCCGCGCAGTTCGAACCCGACCCCGAACCGGGGCGCTGGGAGCGGGCGGCGGAGTCCTTCGCCCAGTGGCGTGCGGGCGATCCGCGCGCCATGGACGACCTCGTGCGCCTGATGACGCCCGTGCTCTGGAACGTCGTGCGGGCGTACGGGATCGACCACGCGCTCGCCGAGGACGTCGTGCAGACCACGTGGGTGACGCTCGTGCGCAGGCACGAGTCGATCGCCGACGAGCGCGCGGTGGCGGGGTGGCTCATGACGTGCGCGCGCCGCGAGGCGTGGCGGTCGGGACGCGGTCAGCGCCGTGCCAACCCGACCGAGGGGGACGCACTGGAGTCGCACCTGCCGGTCGGGGAGTCGGCGGAGCACGTCGCCCAGCTGTCGGAGCGCGACAGCCACCTGTGGTCGTCGGTGCAGAAGCTCGACGCCCGGTGCCAGCGGCTGCTGCGCGTCGTCGCGTTCGACGAACGGCCCGACTACGCGCGGCTCGCCACCGACCTCTCCATGCCGGTGGGGTCGATCGGGCCGACACGTCAAAGGTGTCTGGCGAAGCTTCGGAGCCTCCTGGAGGGGGCTGGATGGGGGACGGAACGATGAACACGCACGATGAGCACGTGGCGGATGCCGCGCTGTTCGCGCGACTGAGGTCGGTATGGGAGACGGTCGACCCGATCCCGGTCGACCTCGTCGACCGGATGGTCGCGAAGATCGCGATGGAGGACATCACGCGCGAGTACGCGCTGCTGACGCTCGTGGAGGGCAGCCTCGCGAACGTCCGCAGCGACACCGACACGCTGACGCTCCAGTTCGGCGACGGGACGACGAACGTGCTGCTGCACGTGTCGGCGAACGAGAGCGGCACGCGTCGCATCGACGGGTGGGTGGATGCCGCGGTCCTCGCCGTCAAGCTCGCGCCGTCCGAGCAGGGCGCCGAGCTCGACGCGTCGGCCGACATCGGCGACAGCGGCCGGTTCGCCTTCGACGACGTGCGCCCGGGGGTCACACGCCTGAGGCTCGCGGTGCGCGCATCCGGCGGCATCCGCGAGTTCCAGACCCCCCTGTTCGAGGTGTGACGCCGCCGCGAGCAGGGCTGCACGGTCGCGACCCCCGCGCGATCGTGACACCGAGGCCGCGCTGACCGGCGGCGACGAGGAGTGACATGACCGACCTTCCCCCGCAGGACTCGTCCCGTACGCCCACGTGGCGCGCCCGCTACGACGCCGCGCGCGCTCGCGGCGTGCCGCTCGATCCGAAGGGCGAACCGGTCGAGGGCGTCACCGCCTATCCGACCAGCTACGCCAGCGACCACCTCCTCGTCACGGTCGTCGACCAGGACCTCGAGACGCTGCTGAAGCGGCTCGGGCAGGCCGCGGGCGACTTCGGCTGGGGCGTGCGGCTCGAGAACCTCGACGGGACGGCCCTCGACCCGGCCAAGGCGTCGGAGCGCGCGCGGCGCGCGCGTGACGAGCTGAGCCTGCCGACGATCCACCGGGTCGGGATCTTCCCCGACCCGCAGCCGAACCGCGACGACCAGCCGGTGCCGCCGATCGACGCGTGGCGCCTGCTGCAGCGCACGCGGGCGCTCTTCGGCAAGGTGCTCCCGGGCGTGAGCCTCGACCACGTGATGACGCTCGACCCGTTCACGAGCACGAATCCGTTCACGAGCACGAACCCGTTCACGAGCACCAATCCCTTCACCAGCACCAATCCCTTCACGAGCACGAACCCGTTCACGAGCACCAACGCGCCCGCGCTGGGCAGCTACGCGTTCCCCGGGACCGGCGGCCGTCAGGTCGTCGACTACGTGGGCGAGGAGCCCCGCTCCACGCGCGAGCTCGCGAAGGGCGGGCGCCGGCCCGCCGTGGCGATCCTCGACACCGGATGCGGCAGGCACGCGTGGCTGCCCGACACGGTGGTGACCCGGCATCCGGTCTTCGACGACAACGAGATCGGCGTGCACGACGCGGCGACCGATCCCGAGGTGCACGGCGACGTGGCGGGACCCTTCGACGGGTCGCTCGACGACTCCGCCGGGCACGGCACGTTCATCGCCGGGATCGTCCGCCAGGTGTGCCCGGATGCCGAGATCATCGCGGTCCGCGTGGCCGACAGCCAGGGCGCGGTGCTCGAGGGCGACTTCATGCTCGCCGTGCGCACGCTCGTGCGCTGGGCGGTCGCGAAGCCCGAGGACGGCGGCCGGCCGATCGACGTCGTCAACCTCTCGCTCGGGTACTACCACGAGACGCCGGAGGACGAGCTGTTCGACAAGACGCTGAACGACCTGCTCGTGACCGCGCGGCGGCACGGTGTGGCCGTCGTGTGCTCGGCCGGCAACGACGCCACCGACCGGCCGTCGTTCCCCGCGGCGCTGTGGGACTGGCCGGGCAGCGAGGCGGAGGTGGTCGATCCGCCGGACGCCGCGCCGCACCTCTCCGTCGGCGCGCTCAACCCCAACCGGCGCTCGGTCGCGCTGTACAGCAACGTCGGCGAGTGGGTGAACCTGTACGCGCCCGGCACCGCGGTGCTCAGCACGATCCCGCCGTTCAACGGCGGCATGCAGGCGGCGGTGCGCAGCGACGAGTACGGCATGCGCCGCGAGACGATCGACCCGGACGACTTCACCGGCGGCTTCGCGGTGTGGAGCGGGACGTCGTTCGCGGCACCGTTCGTGGCGGCATCCCTCGCCGAGGCGCTCGCCGAGCCGCTCATGGGCGGTGCCGCCGCCGCTGGCGTCGCGGCCGGCGGCGCGGACGGGCGCATCGCGCTGCTGAAGCGTGCCGCCGAGAAGCTCGTCGAGGAGTGGTCGCCGCCCGCCTCGTAGCGTCGTCGGCGCACCCGGGGGTGCGCGGGGATGCGGGATGATGGGGACGTGGCGCAAGGTCCCGAGGAGTTGCATCGCCGCGCCGTCGAGCTGTGCATCCACGGCCGGTACGCGATGGCCACGCGCGTGCTCGACCGGGCGTGGGAGGCGACCTCCGACCCCGACCTGCGCGCGCGCATCACCGGGACGCGCGCGGTCATCCTCCAGCACGCCGGCCGCTCCGAGGAGGCCGAGCAGATCTGCCGCGACGCGGTCGCGCAGCAGGGTCTGCGCCCGCACACCCGCGCGGTGCTCCTCGGCCAGCTCGGCACGCTCGCGATGCTCGGCGGACGGCTCGAAGAGGCCCACACGCGACTCGGCCACGCCATCCAGGGCCTCGACGGCGACGACGTCGCCGCGGCGCGCCTGCGCATGAACCGCAGCGTCGTGAGCCTGCAGCTGCGCCGCCTCGACGACGCCGCGGCCGACCTCGAGGTCGCCGCCGCGACCTTCGCCGCCCACGCGCTCCCCGTCGACGAGGGGCAGGCGCAGCACAACCGCGCGTACATCCAGCTGCTGCGCGGCGACCTCGTGCAGGCGCTCGCCGAGATGGCCGAGGCGCGCGCGGTGCTGCCCGGCTCGGCTGTCGTGGGCGCGGTCGCCGACGTCGACCGCGCCGAGGTGCTGCGCGAGGCCGGGCTCGCGACCGAGGCGGAGCGGATCCTCGAACGCGCGGCATCCGTCTTCGGCGCGCATCGGATGCCGGGGGCCAGGGCCGAGGCCGAGCTGCAGCTGGCCCGCTCGCTGCTGAACCACGACCCCGCGCGGGCGCGGCGCGCCGCGTCGGCGGCGGCGCGGCGGTTCCGCGCCGCGGGCAACGACGCCTGGACCGCGCG
>NZ_JBDIAB010000078.1:0-12252 GCF_039812165.1 Microbacterium sp. | reverse complement strand
GCAGAAAGGTGCCGCCAACAGCCCAGACGAAGCGCCCCGCGCCAACAAGCGCGAGGTCAGGCGGGGTCAGCGGGATGCCACGGGTCAGTAGCCGGAGAACGCGTCGGTCGTGATCGAGCGGGCGCGGTCCAGCGCGGGAGCGAGATCGGCGATGAGCCCGGGCGGGCCCGACACGTACGCGTGGCGCGCGTGGATGTCGGGGACCAGCTGCAGGAGCCCGTCGGCATCCAGTCGGACGCCGCCCGCCCACCGCCAGTGCGACGGCAGGTCGGCGGGCCGGTCGCGGGTGAAGACGACGACCGGGATGCCGGATGCCTCCAGCTCCGGCCGGAACGCGAGCTCCGCCGCCTCGGACGCGACGTAGACGAGCACGATGTCGCGCTCGCGCGCGTCGGCGCCGAGGTCGGTCAGCTGCGACACGAACGGCGTGACCCCGATGCCGGCGGCGACCATGAGCACGGGGCTCGACGAGCGTCTCGGCAGCACGAAGTCGCCCCACACGCCGGTGACCGCGAGCACGTCGCCCGGCTGCACCGCGGCGAGTGCGCGCTTGTAGCTGGACTGCGGACCGCCGCCCTCGCGGAACGCGATGCGGAGCTCGGGCAGCTCGCGCGGTGCGGAGACGATGCTGAACTCGCGCCGCGTGCCCCGCGCGTCGGCGTGCGCGTGCGGCACCTCGAGCTCGAGGTACTGGCCGGGCACGAACCGCAGCCGCCGTGCGGCGCGGAAGGTGAGCGCGCGCACCGTCGGCGTGAGGTCGGTGCGCCCCACGAAGCGCAGGCGCACGGCCGAGCGCGCGGCGAAGCAGAACGCGACGACGTTGCCGATCAGGAGCGCGCGCTCCTGCCCGAGGCTCACGCCGCCGAGGTCGATCGGCCAGCCGGCGAGGACGCCGACGACGATCGCGACGGCGAACTGCTGCCACCGCCGCGGCGGCAGGGTGAGGGGCTCGGACAGCATGAACGCCCCGAGGAACAGGAACGGCGACGACCACACGATCGACCAGAACGCGGTGCCGAGGTCGAGCGCGATGCCGGCGGTCTGGTACTGCACGCTCACACGCACGACCGCGACGGCGATCGCGACGACCACGAAGACGGCGACGACGCGCACCTTCTCGGTGCGGAGCAGCACCACGAGGCCGAGGACGATGACGGGTGCGGCGAGCAGCGGCGTGCCCACCCACCACGACGACGCGCCGAGACCCGGGAGCCACACGCTCACGATCGTCAGGACCGCCGCCCCGACGGCGGCGGGGTTGAAGACATGCCGCCCCTGCCACGCGAGCAGGTACTTCGATGCCGACGCGACCGCGCCGGCGAGCGCGAGTCCCGCCAGGCCGAGCGGGTCGAGGGTCGGCCGCAGGACGAAGAGCAGGATGAGCGCCGTGATGAGCGAGGACTCCAGGCGCCAGGACGAGCCGAGCACGCGGTGGGCGACGGCATCCACCGCCGTGCACACCGCGCTGAGGAGAGCCAGGCTCACGATGAGCTCCAGCGGCCCGATCGCGAGCGCGCCGAGGAGCGACAGCGTCACCGCGTAGACGGCGAGGATGCCGAGGCACACGAGCACCAGCCGGTACATCGACGCGCGGCCGAGGACCGCGAAGACGCGGTTCCAGACCGCCGTGAGTGCGCTCATCATACGAACAGCTCCGCTCCGCAGTCCGGCGACCACTCCAGGCGCCCGTCGCTGGTCATGCGCACCCACGGTACGCCCCGGTCGTGGGCGAACGCCGCGCCCCCGTCGAAGAAGAGGGCGGTGGCGACGGCATCCGCGATCATGGCGGAGCCGGCGACCGCCCACGTCGCCGCGATCGTGCGGATCGGATGCCCCGTCCGCGCGTCCAGCACGTGATGCAGGCCCTCGCCCCACGCCCGGCGGTTCACCGCGGAGGCGCACAGCGCGGCATCCCGCACCTCCCACACGCCCACCGCGCGGGTGGGGTCGAACGGGTGCTCCAGGCCGATGCGGTCGGTGCGTCCGCGCACCGCGACGTCGCCGCTCGCGTCGACGACGGCCTCGCCGTCGGTGGCCGCGGTAACGACGTCGAGCACGCGGTCGACGAGGCGGCCCTTGCCGACGGCGCCGACGTCGATCGTGGCGGGCTCGGTGAGCAGCAGCCGGTCGGTGGTCCAGGCCAGGAGCGTCCGCCAGTCCGGCGGTGCCGGCTCGGCGCCGCGGTCGACGAACCCGTAGCGCGCGTCGTACCCGCGCCGCGCGAGCGCGCCGCCCACGAGCGGATTGACCGCTCCGGCGGTGGCCTCGTCGAGCGCCGCATAGAGGTCGAGCATCGCGGCGGTGTCGGGCGGTGCGACGACGGTGCCGGCGCCGCGTGCGAGCGCGCTCACGAGCGAGTCGTCGCGGAAGCGCGACCAGTCGCGATCGAACGCGTCGACGAGGTCGGCGACCGCGCCGCGCGCGCCGGCCGACAGCGGGTGGGCCGTGTCGACGCGCCAGCGGGTGCCGATCGCGTCGAACTCCCAGCGGTCGCCGGTCACGTCACGCCTTCGCCTCGGCCTTGATGGTCTCGAGGGCCTGGTTGAAGCCGCCGCTCGTGAGCGACGATCCGGCCACGCGGCTCACCGCGAGCTCGTCGATGCGCTTGCCGACGACCACGTCGGCGATGCCGCCGATGAACTCGCCCTGATACTGCACCGACTCGCGCTTGCTGGGGTTGCCGGTGACGTCCACGGCGGTGACCACGTCGTCCTGCAGGGTGACCGTGACCGAGATCGTCTCCACGGTCTCGGGGGTCGCGTACGACCCCTCGGCCGTGTAGGTGCCGTCGGCGTACGTGCTGTCGGACGCCTCCTCGGCGGGGGCGGATGCCGTCGCCTCGGGCGTCGCGGTGGTGGTGGGGGTCGTCTCGGCCGCGGGCGCGGACTCGGCCGCGCAGCCCGCGAGCAGGACGACGCCGACGACGGATGCCGCGGCCGCCGCCGTGCGGACGGGTCGCGGGAGTGCGGGGGTGGGGATCATGACGGTCCTCTCGTTCTGCCGCGCCGGTTCGACGCACCTCCACGCTAACGAGATCGCGGATCGGGATCCTTTGACGAACCTATGTGTTCCCGCAGAAGACGCCACCGCAACACGGCGAGCTGCGTGGACGTCACGATGTGATGTCCAATAGCGTGGAGGCATCCACGACCCGGCAAAGGAGCCCACTCATGGTCGAACCTGCCTACAGCACGGGAGTTCTCCTCCTCATCGCGGTGGCCGCCATCGCGCTGCTTCTGTTCATGATCATGAAGCTGAAGATCCACGCGTTCGTCTCGCTGATCTTCGTCAGCCTGGTCACCGCGATCGCCGCAGGCATCCCGGTGTACGACCCCGAGGGTGGCACCACCATCGCCACTGCCATGACGACCGGCTTCGCCGGCGTCCTCGGCAGTGTCGCCCTCCTCGTCGGCTTCGGTGTCATGCTCGGGCGTCTCCTCGAGGCCACGGGCGGCGCGCAGGTGCTCGCGGACACCCTCGTCAGCCGATTCGGCGAGAAGCGCGCGCCCTTCGCGCTCGGCGTCGCAGCCCTCTTCTTCGGCTTCCCGATCTTCTTCGACGCGGGTCTGGTGATCTTCCTCCCGATCCTCTTCACCGTGGCACGCCGGTTCGGCGGCTCGCTCCTGCTCTACGGAATCCCGACTGCCGCGGCCTTCGCGGCGATGCATGCCATCATGGTCCCCCACCCCGGCCCGGTGGCAGCCACCGAGATCCTGGGCGGAGACCTCGGCATCACCCTCCTCGCGGGCATCCCTGTCGCCGTGATCGGCTGGTTCCTCGGCGGCTACCTCATCGGAACGTGGCAGGGCAGGCGCGTCTTCGTGAAGATCCCCGACGCGATCCTCGGCGAGATGAACGAGCTCAGGGGCCCGAACGGCGAGAAGCTCACAGCCCCGTCCTTCGGCCACGTGCTCCTGGTGCTTCTCCTCCCGCTCATCCTCATCAGCGGCAACACCATTCTGAACACGCTCATCACCGCGGGCGTCATCGCCGACGACGCCGAGTGGGCTCGCTACGTCATGCTGCTCGGGACGACACCGATTGCGCTGCTGATCAGCGTGCTCTTCGCTCTCTTCACGCTCAGCCCGGGCCGATTCACGCTCGAGACCGGTCAGAGACTCATGGACGGCGCCCTCGGCCCGGTCTGCGGCGTCATCCTCATCACCGGCGCCGGCGGCATGTTCGGCGCGGTGCTTCGCGCCAGTGGTATCGGCGAGGCATTGACCGACTCGCTGTCGGGACTGGGACTGCCGCTCATCGTCCAGGCCTTCGTCGTGGCTGCGGCGCTGCGCGTCGCACAGGGCTCCGCGACCGTGGCTCTCACCGCGACCGCGGGGCTCATCGCGGCCGATGTCGCGGCCGCGGGCTTGAGCACCCTGGACATCGCGGCGCTGGTGTTCGCGATCGCGGGTGGCGCGACCGTCCTCTCGCACGTCAACGACTCGGGTTTCTGGCTGGTCAGCAAGTTCTTCGGCATGGATCTCAAGACCACTCTGAAGACCTGGACGGTCATGGAGACCATCCTCGGGACCGTGATCTTCCTGCTGGCATGGGTGCTGTGGCTCGTGGTGTAGTGCTGCCGTTCTCCACGGGTGAGCGTTCGACGGCATCGGCCGCCGAATGCCCGCAGGGTGCTCACCGGGATCGGCGAGGCGCAGAGGTCCCGCGGTAGCCACGCGGCATCGGCGGGTCTATGACGAGCGAGTCCCGCGGAGCGCTTTGACGAGTGCGCATCGGCCGGCTCGGAGCGTCTAGGAGCATCTGCTCACCTGAGGGCACGCCGCCGCCCCTCGGCTGAGGCGGTTACGCGGCGCCGTCGAACATGCTCGTGACCGAGCCGTCCTCGAACACCTCGTGGATCGCACGGGCCAGGAGCGGCGCGATCGGCAGCACGGTGAGCCCCGGGAAGCGCTTCTCGGGCGGCAGCGGGATCGAGTCGGTCACGACGACCGCGTCGACCGACGGATCCTGCAGGCGCTGCGCGGCCGGGTCGCTGAAGATCGCGTGGGTCGCCGCGACGATGACGCGCTCGGCGCCGTTCTTCTTGAGCGCCTGAGCGGCCTTGACGATCGTGCCGCCGGTGTCGATCATGTCGTCCACGAGCAGGCACACGCGGCCCTCGACGTGGCCGACGATCTCGTTCACGGTGACCTGGTTCGCGACGTTCGGGTCGCGGCGCTTGTGGATGATCGCGAGCGGCGCGTCGAGGCTGTCCGACCACGTGTCGGCGACCCGCACGCGACCGGTGTCGGGCGAGACCACGGTGAGCTTGGCGCGGTCCTCGGCGGTGAGGTGCTTCTCGAAGTAGTCCAGGAGCACCGGCTTGGCGAACAGGTGGTCGACGGGACCGTCGAAGAAGCCCTGGATCTGGGCGGCGTGCAGGTCGACGCTCATGATGCGGTCGGCGCCCGCCGTGCGCAGCAGGTCGGCGACGAGGCGCGCGCTGATGGGCTCGCGTCCGCGGCCCTTCTTGTCCTGTCGCGAGTACGGGTAGTAGGGGGCGACGACGGTGATCCGCTTCGCCGACGCGCGCTTGGCGGCGTCGAGCATGATCAGGATCTCCATGAGCCACTCGTTGACGGGCGGGCCGAAGGTCTGGATCAGGAAGACGTCGCAGCCGCGGATCGACACCTCGAAGCGCGTGAGGATCTCCCCCGACGCGAAGGTGCGGTGCTCGGTGGGCACGAGCTGCGTGCCGAGCGCCCGCGTGACGTCGAGCGCGAGCGCCTCGTGCGAGCGGCCGGAGGCGACCACGAGCCGCTTCTTCGTCTTGGCGACGATGCCGGGGGCGATCCCCCGTGCGACGTCCAGGTCAACCTTGTTCTTGCTGCGCGCCATCGTCGGCTTCCTGTGCGGACCGGGCCCGGACCGCGGCGTCCGCCGCGGCCGTTCCCGGTCGGTTGGTCTCGACCCACCCGTCGACATTGCGCTGGGGGGCGACACTCAAGGCGAGTGCGCCGGGCGGGACATCCTTGCGGATGACGGCGCCGGCACCGGTCTTGGCGCCGTCTCCGATCCTAACCGGAGCGACGAACACGTTGTGCGATCCGGAGTGCACCTCGTCTCCGATCACCGTGCGGTGCTTGGCGAGGTCGTCGTAGTTCGCGGTGATCGCGCCGGCGCCGAGGTTGACGCCGCGGCCGATCGTCGTGTCGCCGATGTAGGAGAGGTGCGGCACCTTGCTGCCCTCGCCGATCGTGGAGTTCTTCGTCTCGACGAACGTGCCGATCTTGCCGCCGGCGTCCAGGCGCGTGCCGGGGCGCAGGTAGGCGAAGGGGCCGACGTGGGTGTCGGGCCCGATGACGGCGAGCGTGGCGTCACTGCGCCGCACGGTCGCGTTCTCGGCGACCTCGCAGTCGACGAGGCTCGTGTCGGGGCCGATCACGGCACCCGACGAGACCGCGGTGGCGCGCAGGATGTGCGTGTTCGGCAGCACGGTGACGTCGGGCGCGAGCGTCGCGGTGACGTCGATCCACGTGGTGTCCGGGTCCTGCACCGTGACGCCCTCGAGCTGCCAGCGGCGGACGGTGCGGGCGTTGAGCGCCTTCGCCGCCTGTGCGAGCTGGACACGGTCGTTGACGCCGAGGGCGGCCGAGGCATCCGGCGCCACCACGGCGCCGACCGTGAGCCTCGACGCGTGCAGCAGGCCGATCATGTCGGTGAGGTAGCGCTCGCCCTGCGCGTTCGCGGTGCCGATCAGGCCGATGTGGGCGCGCAGCGGCTCGGCCTGGAAGACGTAGACGCCGGCGTTGATCTCGGTGACCGCGGCCTCGTCGTCGGTGGCGTCCTTCTGCTCGACGATGCGCGTCACGGAGTGGTCGATGCCCCGGATGACGCGGCCGTACCCGTGCGGGTCCTCCACGACGGCCGTCAGCATCGTCGCCGCGGCGAGGCTCGCCCGGTGCGCGGCGACGAGGGCGTCGAGCGTGTCGGCGTCGAGGAGGGGGACGTCGCCGCTCAGCACGAGCACGTCGCCGTCGAAGTCGCCGAGCTCGTCGAGCGCGACCTGGACGGCGCGGCCGGTGCCGGGGATCTCGTCCTGGTCGACGACGCGGATCTCCGGCGAGATGCCGGTGACCGCCTCGGCGATGAGGTCGCGCTCGTGCCGGAGCACGACGAGGATGCCGTCGGGGTGGAGGTCGCGCGCGACGTCGAGCACGTGCCCCACGAGCGGGCGGCCACCGATGCGGTGCAGCACCTTGGGCAGGCTCGACTTCATGCGCGTCCCCTGGCCGGCGGCCAGGATGATCACGGCCAGCGCGCGTGCGCTGCTTGCTGTGTTGTTCTCCACCATGCTCCGCCGCCAGGATTCGAACCTAGACCTCACAGCTCCAAAGGCTGTCGTGCTGCCATTACACCACGGCGGACCGTGGCCATCGTGGCCACCGCCCGTCAAGTCTGCCATGCCGGCCGGGCCCGATAATGGACCGGTGGGCAAGGACACCGACGAGGTCGACCGCATCGTGGAGGCGTGGGGCGCGGAGCGTCCGGATCTGGACTTCTCGCCGCTGGAGGTGCTCTCGCGCGTCGACCGGCTGTCGCGCCATCTCGATCGTGCGCGGCGCGCGGCGTTCCGGCGCAGCGACCTCGAGCCGTGGGAGTGGGACGTGCTGTCGGCGCTGCGGCGCGCGGGCGAGCCCTATCAGCTCAGCCCCAAGCAGCTGCTCCCCCAGACCCTCGTCTCCAGCGGCACGATGACCAACCGCATCGACCGGCTCGTCGAGCGCGGGCTCGTCCGGCGCGAGGCCGATCCCGACGACCGCCGTGGCGTGCTCGTGACCCTCACCGGCGACGGACGGACGAGGGTGGATGCCGCGATCACGCGCCTCGTCGACGCCGAGGCGGAGCTCCTCGACATGCTCTCGCGCGCCGACCGCGACCGGCTGGCCGCCCTGCTGCGCAAGCTCAGCCTCGGCTTCGACGCCTGAGCGTCGACCCGGCGTCGTATTCGCGACATAGTGGAACGACAGGCACGCGATGGCGCGTGACGGCAAAGGAGGACGACATGACGGCACACCCGCTGGACTCACTGACCGGCGAGGAGTTCTCGCGCACGTCCGCGATCCTGGCCCGCGAGCACGGCGTCGACGCCGGCTGGCGGTACGCCTCGATCGCTCTGCAGGAGCCGCCGAAGACGGCGGTGCAGGCGTGGCGCGACGGCGATCCCATCGAGCGTCGCGCGTTCGTGGTGCTGTGGAGGAAGCAGACCAACGAGGTGCACGAGGCCGTGGTGAACCTGACCTCGGACGCCGTCGAGTCGTGGACGCACGTGCCCGGGGTCACCCCGAACTTCACGATCGACGAGTACCACGACTGCGACCACGCGATGAAGGCGGATCCCGACGTGCAGGCGGCGCTGGCCCGTCGCGGCATCGACGTCGAGTCCGTGCTGTTCGACGTCTGGACGTACGGCGGCGCCGTGATCCCGGAGCAGTGGCGCGATCGACGCCTCGGCTGGGTGGACCTGTGGATGCGCGCGACGCCCGGCGGCAACCCGTACGCGCACCCGGTGAGCGGCCTGAAGATCGTCGTCGACATGAACACGATGGAGGTCCTGGAGATCGAGGACCACCACGACTACGGGTTCCCCGAGGTCGACGCGGAGTACGTGCCGGAGCTGCGAGGCATCGCACCGCGCACCGATCTGAAGCCCCTCGAGATCGTGCAGCCCCAGGGCGTCTCGTTCGCGGTGGACGGATCCGAGATCCGCTGGCAGAACTGGTCGTTCCGGATCGGGTTCAACTACCGCGAGGGGCCCGTGATCTATCAGGTCGCGTTCGACGACGCCGGGGTGAAGCGCGATGTCGCCTACCGGCTGTCGTTCGCCGAGATGATCGTGCCCTACCGCGACTCCAGCTTCGATCACTACCGCCGCACCGCGTTCGACATCGGCGAATGGGGCCTCGGCTACATGTGCACGTCGCTGGAACTGGGCTGCGACTGCCTGGGCGAGATCACCTACCTCGACGCCGTGCTGCCCGACACCGCCGGTCAGCCGTGGGAGATCCGCAACGCCGTCTGCCTCCACGAGGAGGACAACGCGGTGCTGTGGAAGCACGTCGACCCCGACACCGGTGCCGAGGTGCGCCGCCAGCGGCGGTTCGTCGTCTCCGCGCACGCGACCGTCGCCAACTACGAGTACCTCATCTATTGGCGCTTCTACCAGGACGGCAGCATCGAGTGCGAGGTGCGCGCGACCGGGATCATGGTGTCGACCCCGATGGCGCAGGACGGCGACACCAGCGCGACCGGCACGACGGTCGACCGGCGCAGCTACGCCCCGTTCCATCAGCACTTCCTGGTCGCCCGCCTCGACCTCGACGTCGACGGCGACGCCAACACCGTCGTCGAGTCGGACTCGATGCCCGCGCCCATCACCGCGGAGAACCCGCTGGGGCTCGATCTGCACACCGCCGCGACCGTCGTGGAATCCGAAGCGCACAGCGGACGGAGCTACTCCTGGGAGCGCCAGCGCACCTGGAAGGTGACCAACCCGGGAAAGCTCAACGCGTGGGGCGCTCCGGTCGCCTACAAGCTCGTGCCCACGGCATCCTTCCCGGCGATGTTCGACGAGTCCTCGCCGGTGCTCCGGCGCAACCCGGTGATCGGCAACACCCTGTGGGTCACCCGCCACCACGACTCCGAGATGTGGCCGGCGGGCGACTATCCGACGCAGTCGATCGACGACTCGCACAACGGCATGAGCGCCTGGATCGCCGACGACGAGAACCTCGTCGACGAGGACGTCGTGCTGTGGTACGTGTTCGGCATCCACCACATCACGCGCGTCGAGGACTGGCCGATCATGCCCGCCGACACGATCTCGTTCTGGCTGAAGCCGTTCGGGTTCTTCGACCGCAACCCCTCGCTGGATGCGCCGCGCACCGCGACGGACCACTGCGCCGCTCCGGCGATTCCCGGCGCCCAGGCCGGGCACGCGGGGCACGCCGGACACGAGGGGCACGCCGGGCACGAGCACCATCATCACTGAGCGGCCGCTCCGCATACGCTCCCTCGCGAGCGGATGCGGAGGGATGCCGGGAGGCATGCACGGGCAGAGCCTCCCTCGCCTGGCGCGGCCGACCTAGGGTGGTGACTGATCGACGGGTCGCGACGAGCGGCCGGGGAAGGGCATCCGCCATGGAGTACAACCGACTGGGCGGCTCGGGACTGCGGGTGAGCCGTATCGCGCTCGGCTGCATGAGCTTCGGCGACACGTCGAAGGGCTTCAGCGAGTGGGCGCTCGACGACGAGCAGGGCGCGCCGATCTTCCGGCAGGCGGTGGAGCTCGGCATCACGTTCTGGGACACCGCGAACGTGTACGGCTACGGCTCGAGCGAGGAGATCGTCGGGCGCGCCGTGCGCGAGTACACGCGTCGCGACCAGGTCGTGCTGGCGACCAAGGTCTTCTTCCCCGTGGGCGACGGCCCCGGCGGTCGCGGGCTGTCGCGTCGGGCGATCATGGAGCAGGTGGACGCGTCGCTCCGCCGGCTGGGCACCGACTGGATCGACCTCTACCAGATCCACCGCTTCGATCCGGAGACGCCGGTCGAGGAGACCATGGAGGCGCTCCACGACGTCGTGAAGGCCGGCAAGGTGCGCTACCTCGGCGCGTCGTCGATGCACGCGTGGCAGTTCGCGACGATGCAGCACGCCGCCGACCTGCACGGCTGGACGCGGTTCGTCTCGATGCAGGACCAGTACTCGCTCATGCAGCGCGAGGAGGAGCGCGAGATGTTCGGCCTGCTCGCCGACCAGCGCGTCGGCGCGCTGCCGTGGAGCCCGCTCGCGAAGGGCCGCCTCGCGCGTCCGTTCGGCACGCACACCACGCGCTTCGACAACGACCCGACCGGCCGGCGGTTCTACGGCGACGGCGACAGGGCGATCGTGGATGCCGTCGAGTCGGTCGCGGCCGCCCGCGGTGTGCCCATGGCGCAGGTCGCGCTCGCGTGGGTGCTGTCGAACCCGGTCGTCGACGCGCCGATCGTGGGCGCGACGAAGCCGCACCATCTCGCCGACGCGGTCGCAGCGCTCGACATCGAGCTCACCGACGACGAGAAGGCGGCGCTCGAGGCGCCGTATACGCCGCGTCTGCCGAGCGGCTACTGAGACCGGACCGCCGACCCCTGCCCCCGAGCAGTCTGAGACTGCCGGCGAGTCGGTGTCCTCTCGCCGGAGGCCAGCTGCCGCGACTTCCGCACACGTGAGGCGTGCTGCCATGTCCTCCACTCGCTGACGGCGTGCTGCCACGGCATCCGCTCGCACGACACCTGCCGCCATCACCTCTGCTCACGCGAGACACGCAGGTGCGACCCCCGCCGACGAGACGTGTACTGCCAGGGCATGGCTCGCGGCCGCGGTGGCGCGTACCGTCGCAGTCATGCACACGAGGACACTGGGACAGGGCCTGCGGGTCTCCGCGATCGGGCTGGGCTGCATGGGCATGTCGCAGAGCTATGGCCCCAACCCCGGCGACCGCGCCGACATGATCGCGGTGCTCCGCTCGGCGATCGACTCGGGCGTCACGTTCTTCGACACCGCCGAGGTGTACGGGCCGTACGTCAACGAGGAGCTCGTCGGTGAGGCGCTCGAGCCGATCCGCGATCAGGTCGTGATCGCGACGAAGTTCGGGTGGGACATCCAGGGCGGCAGGAGTGTCGGGCTCGACAGTCGCCCCGAGCAGATCCGGGCGGTCGCCGAGGCATCGCTCGCGCGACTGCGCACCGACGTCATCGACCTCTTCTACCAGCACCGCGTCGACCCGGCCGTGCCGATCGAGGACGTCGCCGGAACGGTCGGCGAGCTGGTCGCCGAGGGCAAGGTGCGCCATTTCGGGCTCTCCGAGGCATCCGCCGACACGATCCGCCGCGCGCACGCGGCGTTCCCGGTGACCGCCCTGCAGAGCGAGTACTCGCTGTGGACCCGTGACCCCGAGACCGACGTGCTGCCGACCCTTGCGGCGCTCGGCATCGGGTTCGTTCCGTTCAGCCCGCTCGGCAAGGGCTTCCTGACCGGCACGGTGACGAGCGCCGCCGATCTGGCCACCGACGACATCCGCCGGCGTGTGCCCCGGTTCGAGGAGGAGAACCTCGTCGCGAACCGGACGCTGGTCGACCACGTCGCCGCGCTTGCCGAGGCGAAGGGCGCCACGCCCGGGCAGGTCGCGCTCGCATGGCTGCTCGCCCAGCATCCGTGGATCGTCCCGATTCCGGGAACCCGCCGGACCCCCCGCATCCAGGAGAACGCAGCAGC
>NZ_JBDIAB010000077.1:0-12269 GCF_039812165.1 Microbacterium sp. | reverse complement strand
CGGCGGCGTCGAGGCGCTGCTCCGCGCGGCGCAGCGCGAACCGTCCGACCAGCGGCGCCACGACCAGGAGCCCCAGCCACGACAGGCGCGCCGTCTCGGCGCCGGCGAGCAGGGCGACCGGCACCGTCGCGAGGAAGTAGAGCGGCGTCACGAGCGCGTCCGCGAGCAGGATGCGGTGGACCGCGGACGGCACGGGATGCCGCTCGAGCCCGCGCGACCGCGCGATCTGCGCCATGAGCGTCTGGGCCATCGCGACGGCGGCGACGTTGACCGCGTACAGCGCGGTGGGGAGGGGCAGGTCGGCCGTCTGCGGATCGCTGATGCCCTGCGTCGTGAACGGCAGGAGCACGACCAGGCACGCCGCGAGCATGTTCGCGGCCACCGTCGGGCCGTCCATCGCCTTCAGGCGCCGGACGAGCTTGACGTTGATCCGCCAGAACACCGCGATCACGATGAAGCTCAGCACGAACCCGGTCACCTGCTGCACGGCGCCCGCGTCGGCGAGGCCCTGCAGGCTCGCCCAGGCCTGCGGCTCCAGCGGATCGAGGTTCGAGACCAGCAGCGTCGCGGCGAAGCCGTAGATCGCGTCGAAGAACGACACTCCGCGGTCGAACTCGCTCTCGCCTCGTCGCGCGACGCTCCAGATCCCGAGCGACTCGACGCGCCGTTCGCTGTCGGCACTCGCCATTCCCACAGGATGGCAGACGCGGAGGCCGGCCCGAAAGCCGGTAGGCTGGTCGACGGAGACAGCAACCTTTAACACCGTCCGGCGAGGCGGAGAAGGGAGCGGCGGATGAGCACGCGCACCGTGCTGCACGAAGCCGACATCGCCCGTGCACTGACTCGGATCTCCCACGAGATCCTGGAGTCGAACCGAGGGGCCGACGAGCTCGTGGTCCTCGGCATCCCGACCCGTGGCGTCGCCCTCGCGCGCCGCATCGCGTCGCTGCTCACCGAGTTCGGCGGAAACCCGGTGCCGGCGGGGGCGCTCGACGTCACGATGTACCGCGACGACCTGCACCGCAATCCCACGCGCGCGCCGCACCCCACCGACATCCCGGCCGGCGGCGTCGACGGCAAGACCGTGATCCTCGTCGACGACGTCCTCTTCTCGGGCCGCTCCATCCGCGCCGCGCTCGACGCGCTGCAGGACATCGGGCGCCCCGCCGTGGTGCGCCTGGCGACCCTCGTCGACCGCGGCCACCGCGAGCTCCCCATCCGCCCCGACTTCGTCGGGAAGAACCTCCCCAGCGCCCGCGACGAGCGCGTGAACGTGCGCCTGGCCGAGGTCGACGGCATCGAAGAGGTGACGATCGAGTCATGAGGAACCTGCTCGACACGAAGACCCTGAGCCGCGAGGACGCCCTCCGGATCCTCGACGTCGCCGAGGACATGGCCGACACGCAGCGCCGCGAGGTCAAGAAGCTCCCGACGCTGCGCGGCAAGACCGTCGTCAACCTCTTCTTCGAGGACTCCACGCGCACCCGCATCTCGTTCGAGGCCGCCGCCAAGCGCCTCTCCGCCGACGTCATCAACTTCGCCGCGAAGGGCTCGTCGGTGTCGAAGGGCGAGTCGCTGCAGGACACCGCCCAGACCCTCCAGGCCATGGGCGCGGATGCCGTGGTGATCCGCCACGGCGCCTCTGGAGCGCCGCAGACGCTCGCCACGAGCGGATGGATCACCGCCGGCGTCGTCAACGCCGGCGACGGCACGCACGAGCACCCCACGCAGGCGCTCCTCGACGCGTTCACGATGCGCAAGCGCCGCTTCGGCGACGACAGCCGCGGCCGCGACCTCAGCGGCTTCGAGGTCACGATCGTCGGCGACGTGCTGCATTCGCGCGTGGCCCGCTCCAACGTGTGGCTGCTCACGACGCTGGGGGCGCACGTGACGCTCGTCGCGCCGCCCACCCTCGTGCCGCAGGACGTGTCGGCGTGGCCCGTGACGATCGGCTACGACCTCGACGAGGCGATCGCCGCCGGTCCCGACGCCGTCATGATGCTCCGCATCCAGGCCGAGCGCATGCACGCCGCGTACTTCCCGACCGCGCGCGAGTACTCGCGCCGCTGGGGCCTCGACGCCGAGCGCCTCGCGGCGCTGCGCGGGGATAGCATCGTGATGCACCCGGGCCCGATGAACCGCGGCCTCGAGATCTCCGCCGTCGCCGCCGACTCGCCGCGCTCGACCGTGCTGGAGCAGGTCGCGAACGGCGTGTCGGTGCGCATGGCGGTGCTGTACCTGCTGCTGGCGGGCGCGACGACGAACTCTGAAGGAGAGACACGGTGACCGAGACCTTCCTCATCCGGGGCGCACGGCTGCAGAGCGGCGACACCGCCGACCTCGTGGTCGCGGACGGCGTGATCGACGAGGTCGGCACCGGCCTCGCGCGCGCCGGTGCGACGGTGATCGACGCCGACGGCCTCATCGCCCTGCCCGGGCTCGTCGACCTGCACACGCACCTGCGCGAGCCGGGCTTCGAGGTGTTCGAGACCGTGCTCACCGGCTCGCGCGCCGCCGCCGCCGGCGGGTTCACGACCGTGTTCGCGATGCCGAACACGTCACCCGTCGCCGACACCGCCGGCGTCGTCGAGCAGGTGCTCGCCCTCGGCGAGGACGCCGGGTTCGCCCAGGTGCAGCCGATCGGGGCGGTCACCGTCGGGCAGAAGGGCGAGCGGCTCGCCGAGCTCGGCGCCATGGCGTCCTCCCGCGCCCGCGTGCGGGTGTTCAGCGACGACGGCTCGTGCGTGGCCGACCCGCTCATCATGCGCCGCGCGCTCGAGTACGTGAAGGCGTTCGACGGCGTCATCGCCCAGCACGCGCAGGACCCGCGCCTGACCGAGGGCGCCCAGATGAACGAGGGCACCGTCTCGGCCGAGCTGGGCCTGGCCGGCTGGCCGGCGGTCGCCGAGGAGTCGATCATCGCCCGCGACGTGCTGCTCGCCGAGCACGTCGGCTCGCGCCTGCACGTGTGCCACCTGTCCACGGCCGGCTCGGTCGACATCGTCCGCTGGGCGAAGAAGCGCGGCATCGCGGTCACCGCCGAGGTCACCCCGCACCACCTGCTGCTCACCGAGGAGCTCGTGCGCGGCTACGACCCGCGCTACAAGGTCAACCCGCCGCTGCGCCGCGACGAGGACGTGCACGCGGTGCGTGCCGGGCTCGCCGACGGCACGATCGACATCGTCGCCACCGACCACGCGCCGCACCCCGACGAGGCCAAGTCGTGCGAGTGGCCCGCCGCCGCCAACGGCATGGTGGGCCTGGAATCGGCGCTGCGCGTCGTGCAGCAGGCCGTGGTCGACACGGGCCTGCTCACCTGGGACGACGTCGCGCGCGTGATGTCGACGACGCCCGCGCGCATCGGCAGGCTCGAGAGCGCCGGCACGCCGCTCGAGGCGGGCGCGCCGGCCTCGCTGACGCTCTACGACGCCGAGCCCGTGCGCCCGTTCACCGCGGGCGACCTGCACGGCCGGAGCGGCAACTCGCCGTACCTCGGCCGGGAGCTCCCCGGCCAGGTGCGCTTCACGCTGTACCGCGGCACGCCGACGGTCTTCGACGGCGTCGTCCTCGACGCCCCGGGGGAGCGCGCGTGACCCGTGAGGCCGCGGTCCTGGTGATGGTCGCCGTCGCGGCCGCGCTCCTGGGCCTGGTCGCGTGGGGCTGGGCGCGGCGCGTGCGCCGCGACCGCGCGCTGTCGGCGCCGATCGGCGAGATCCCGGCCGGAGCCGCCGACGTCGCCGAGTTCGAGACGCTCTACGTCGCGACCACGCGTCACGACGAGCCCCTGGAGCGCCTCGCGATCCGGGGCATGACCCTGCGCTCGCGCGCCGACGTCACCGTCACCGACGCCGGGGTCGCGCTCGATCTCACCGGACGGCCGCGCCTGTTCCTGGCATCCGACCGCATCGCCGGCGTCGATCAGGCGACCGTCGCGATCGACCGCGTCGTCGAGCGGGACGGCCTCACGCGCCTCTCCTGGCGCGCCGACGAGACCACCGTCGTCGACACCTACCTCCGCCCGCAGAGCGCGTCCGCCCGCGCCCTCGCCGAGGCGATCCGCACCACCCTGACCCCCACGACTGGAGACGACGCGTGACCTCGTTCACCCGCGATCCCGCGGTCCTCGTCCTCGAGGACGGCACCCGCCACCTCGGGCGCGCCTACGGCGCCCGCGGCACGACCCTCGGCGAGGTCGTGTTCGCGACCGGCATGACCGGCTACCAGGAGACCCTCACCGACCCGTCGTACGCCGGCCAGATCGTGCTGCAGACGGCGCCGCACATCGGCAACACCGGCATGAACGACGAGGACCCCGAGTCGCGCCGCATCTGGGTCGCCGGCTACATCGTGCGTGACCCCTCCCGCGTCGTGTCGAACTGGCGCGCCGACGAGTCGCTCGACGACGCCCTCGTCCGAGACGGCATCGTCGGCGTCAGCGGCATCGACACGCGCGCGGTCACCCGCCACATCCGGTCGGCAGGCAGCATGCGCGGCGGCGTCTTCAGCGGGGATGCCGCGGCGCTCGACCCCGAGGAGCAGCTGCGCCTCGTGCGCGAGGCGCCCGCCATGGCCGGCCGCAACCTCTCCGCCGAGGTCTCCGTCGCCACCGTCGAGGTCACGCCCGCGGCCGCCGGCGTCGAGCGCCTCGGGAGCCTCGCCGTGCTGGACCTCGGCGTCAAGCGCGCGACGATCGACAACCTGGCCGCGCGCGGCTTCGACGTGCACGTGCTGCCGCAGAGCGCCACGATCGACGACGTCCGCGCGATCGACCCGGTCGCGGTGTTCTACTCCAACGGCCCCGGCGACCCGGCCGCCTCCGGCGACCACGTGGAGCTCCTGCGCGCCGTCCTCGACGACCGGCTGCCCTTCTTCGGCATCTGCTTCGGCAACCAGCTGCTCGGCCGCGCGCTGGGCCTGGGCACCTACAAGCTGCCGTTCGGCCATCGCGGCATCAACCAGCCGGTGCTCGACAAGGCCACCGGGCGCGTCGAGATCACCGCGCAGAACCACGGGTTCGCGGTCGACGCGCCGATCCAGGGCGAGTTCGACTCGCCGCACGGCTACGGCCGCGTCGAGGTCTCGCACGTCGGTCTCAACGACCAGGTGGTCGAGGGCCTGCGCGCCCTCGACATCCCGGCGTTCTCGGTGCAGTACCACCCCGAGGCGGCCGCCGGCCCCCACGACGCCAACTACCTCTTCGACCGGTTTGCCGCGATGGTGAAGGAGAACCGTGCCCAAGCGTGACGACATCCGCTCCGTGCTCGTGATCGGGTCGGGCCCGATCGTGATCGGCCAGGCCTGCGAGTTCGACTACTCGGGCACCCAGGCGTGCCGCGTGCTCCGCGAGGAGGGCGTGCGCGTCATCCTCGTGAACTCGAACCCGGCCACGATCATGACCGACCCCGACTTCGCCGACGCGACCTACGTCGAGCCGATCACCCCCGAGGTGATCGAGACGATCATCGCGAAGGAGAAGCCCGACGCGATCCTGCCCACCCTCGGCGGGCAGACCGCCCTCAACGCCGCGATGGCCCTGCACGACCGCGGCATCCTCGTGACCTACGACGTCGAGCTCATCGGCGCGAAGGTCGACGCCATCCGCAAGGGCGAGGACCGCCAGATCTTCAAGCAGCTCGTGATCGACGCGGGCGCCGACGTCGCGGCATCCGTCATCTGCCACTCGATGGACGACCTCCTCACCGGGGCCGAGCAGCTCGGCTACCCGCTCGTGGTGCGCCCCAGCTTCACGATGGGCGGCCTCGGCTCGGGCTTCGCGTACGACGAGGAGGACCTCCGCCGCATCGGCGGCGCGGGCCTGCACGACTCGCCCACGGGCGAGGTGCTCCTGGAGGAGTCGATCCTCGGGTGGAAGGAGTACGAGCTCGAGCTCATGCGCGACACGGCCGACAACACGGTCGTGGTGTGCTCGATCGAGAACGTCGACCCGGTCGGCGTGCACACCGGCGACTCCATCACGGTCGCGCCGGCGCTCACGCTCACCGACCGCGAGTACCAGCGGCTGCGCGACATCGGCATCGACATCATCCGCGCCGTCGGCGTCGACACCGGCGGCTGCAACATCCAGTTCGCCGTGGACCCGGCCACCGGGCGCATCATCGTCATCGAGATGAACCCGCGCGTGTCGCGGTCGTCGGCGCTCGCCTCGAAGGCGACCGGCTTCCCGATCGCCAAGATCGCCGCCAAGCTCGCGATCGGCTACCGGCTCGACGAGATCCCCAACGACATCACCAAGGTGACGCCGGCGAGCTTCGAGCCCACGCTCGACTACGTCGTCGTGAAGGTGCCGCGGTTCAACTTCGAGAAGTTCCCCGCCGCCGACCCGACGCTGACCACCACCATGAAGTCGGTCGGCGAGGCCATGGCGATCGGCCGCAACTACGCGACCGCGCTGCAGAAGGCGCTGCGGTCGCTCGAGAAGCGCGGATCGAGCTTCCACTGGGGCGACGAGCCGCGTTCGCTCGACGACCTGCTCGAGATCGCGAAGACGCCCACCGACGGCCGCATCGTGGTCGTGCAGCAGGCCCTCCGCAAGGGCGCCACGATCGAGCAGGTCTTCGAGGCCACCAAGATCGACCCGTGGTTCGTCGACCAGATCGTCCTGATCAACGAGGTCGCCGAGTTCGTCGCAGCGGCTGCCGAACTGGATGCCGACACCCTCCGCATCGCGAAGGAGCACGGCTTCAGCGACGCGCAGGTCGCGCAGCTGCGCGGCGACAGCGAGGCGGAGGTGCGCGGCGTCCGCCACGCCCTCGGCATCCGCCCCGTCTACAAGACCGTCGACACGTGCGCGGGGGAGTTCCCGGCGCTCACGCCGTACCACTACTCCAGCTACGACAGCGAGACCGAGGTCACGCCGTCGGAGCGCACGAAGGTCGTCATCATCGGCTCCGGCCCGAACCGCATCGGCCAGGGCGTCGAGTTCGACTACTCGTGCGTGCACGCGTCGTTCGCGCTGTCGGACGCCGGCTTCGAGACCGTCATGGTCAACTGCAACCCCGAGACCGTGTCGACCGACTACGACACGAGCGACCGGCTGTACTTCGAGCCGCTCACGCTCGAGGACGTGCTCGAGGTGCTGCACGCCGAGTCGCGCTCGGGCACGATCCTGGGCGTCGTGTGCCAGCTGGGCGGCCAGACCCCGCTCGGGCTCGCCAAGGGCATCGAGGAGGCCGGCTACACGATCCTCGGCACCAAGCCCGCGGCGATCGACATCGCCGAGGAGCGCGCGCTGTTCTCGCGGCTCCTCGCCGACGCCGACCTGGTCGCGCCGCGCCACGGCACCGCGATCGACGAGGACGGCGCCGTGACGATCGCCGAGGAGATCGGCTACCCGGTGCTCGTGCGCCCGAGCTTCGTGCTCGGCGGCCGCGGCATGGAGATCGTGTACGACACCGCGAGCCTGCGCGACTACTTCGCGCGCATCGCCGACCAGGCCATCATCGGGCCCGGCATGCCGCTGCTGGTCGACCGGTTCCTCGACGACGCCGTGGAGATCGACGTCGACGCCCTCTACGACGGCGCCGAGCTGTACATCGGCGGCGTGATGGAGCACCTCGAGGAGGCCGGCATCCACTCCGGCGACTCGTCGTGCACGCTGCCGCCGGTGTCGCTCGGACGCACCGAGATCGACCGTGTGCGCGCCGCGACCCTCGCGATCGCCGAGGGCGTGGGCGTGCGGGGCCTGCTGAACGTGCAGTTCGCCGTCTCGGCCGGCGTGCTGTACGTGATCGAGGCGAACCCGCGCGCGAGCCGCACCGTGCCGTTCGTGTCGAAGGCCCTCGGCATCCCGCTCGCCAAGGCCGCGTCGCGCATCATGGCGGGCGCCACGATCGCGGAGCTGAAGGCCGAGGGCATGCTGCCGGCGCAGGACGGCTCGCGCGTGCCGCTGGACGCCCCGGTCGCCGTCAAGGAGGCCGTGCTGCCCTTCAAGCGGTTCCGCACCGCCGACGGCGCCACCGTCGACTCGATCCTCGGGCCCGAGATGCGCTCGACCGGCGAGGTCATGGGCATCGACCGCGACTTCCCGACCGCGTTCGCGAAGAGCCAGGCCGCCGCCTACGGGGGGCTCCCCACCGAGGGGACCGTGTTCCTGTCGGTGGCCGACGACGACAAGCGCGCCGTCATCCTCCCCGCGCACCGCCTGCAGGAGCTCGGCTTCCGCCTCACCGCCACCGAGGGCACCGCCGAGATCCTCGCGCGCAACGGCATCCGCGTCGAGGTCGTGGGCAAGTACTCGGCGACGCAGGCGACCGGCGAGCAGAACATCGTCGACCTCATCAACGCCGGCGAGGTCGACATCATCGTCAACACGCCCTCGGGCGGCCTCGCGCGCGCCGACGGCTACGAGATCCGCGCCGCGGCCGTGGCCGGCGACAAGGCGCTGTTCACGACGATGGCGGTGCTCGGCGCGGCCGTGTCGGCGCTGGGGGTCCTCGGCGAGGGCTTCGAGGTGAAGAGCCTGCAGGAGTACGCCGACGAGCGGGAGGCGCGCCTGTGACCGGGTTCGGCGAGCGGCTCCGCCTCGCGGTGGCCGATCGCGGTGCGCTGTGCGTCGGCATCGACCCGCACGAGGGGCTGCTGCGCGAGTGGGGGCTGGATGCCACGGCCGCCGGCACGCGTGAGTTCGGGCTGCGCGTCGTGGACGCCGCGGCCGGGCGTGTCGCGGTCGTCAAGCCCCAGGTCGCGTTCTTCGAGCGCTTCGGCTCGGCCGGCTTCGCGGCCCTCGAGGACGTGCTGGCCGCCGCGCGCGCGGCGGGGCTGATCGCCATCGCCGACGCCAAGCGCGGCGACATCGGCACGACCATGGACGGCTATGCCGCCGCGTGGCTGAGCCCGGGCGCGCCCCTCGAGGCCGATGCGGTGACCGTGAGCCCCTACCTCGGCGTCGGTGCGCTCGTGCCGACGTTCGACCTCGCCGAGCGCCACGGCAAGGGCGTGTTCGTCCTCGCCGCCACGAGCAACCCGGAGGCCCTCGACCTGCAGCGCGCCGTCGTCGCCCGCGACGAGGCCCACGGGGGCCCGCAGACGGTCGCCCACGACGTCGTCCGCGAGGCGTCGGCGTACAGCCGCGCGCGCACCGCGCCCGGCGAGTGGGCGTCGGTCGGCTTCGTGATCGGCGCGACGGTCGACCGCTCCGCGACCGGGCTGCCCGACGCGCTGACGCCGCCCGCGCCGATCCTCGCGCCCGGCTTCGGCGCGCAGGGAGCGGCGCTGTCGGATCTGGCGGGTATCTTCGGAGGGTCGGCCCCGCACGTGCTCGCCAGCGCGAGCCGCAGCATCCTGCGCGCCGGCCCGGAGGGCCTGGAGGCCGCCATCGACGCCCACAACCGAGAGCTGAAAGCGAGCACTCATGCCTGATTCGCGGACACCCCCCGAGGTCGACCGCGTCGCAGCATCCCGTCGCGCCGTCGCCGCACGTCGGGAGCGCGCGTCCCTCAAGCGCGACGTCGCGATGCGCGTGATCACCCCGCAGGATCTGCTCCGCCGCGCCCTGGGCGACCCGTCGTCGCCGGCGGGCGCCATGCGCGTGACCGAGTTCCTCACCGCGATCCCCGCGATCGGCGAGGGCAAGCGCGACCGCATCCTCGCCGGGCTGGGCATCTCGCCGGTCAAGCGGCTCGGCGGCCTCGGCGCGCGTCAGCGCGTCGCGCTGCAGGGCTTCCTCGACGAGCGCTGGCCCGAGCCGGCGCCGCGCGCCGACCGCAGCCGCCTGCTGGTGCTCGCCGGCCCCACCGCGGTGGGCAAGGGCACCGTCGCCGAGCGGATCAAGGCGCACCACCCCGAGATCCTGCTGTCGGTGTCGGCGACCACTCGGCCGCCGCGCCCCGGCGAGGCCGACGGCGAGCACTACTTCTTCGTCGACGACGCCGAGTTCGACCGGCTCGTGGCGACCGGCGCGCTCCTCGAGCACGCCACCGTGCACAACGCGTACCGTTACGGCACGCCGCGGCAGCCCATCGAGGCGGCGCTCGCCGAGGGCCGCACCGTGCTGCTCGAGATCGACCTGCAGGGCGCCCGCCAGGTGCGGGCCGCCGCCCCGTCGGCGGCGCTCGTGTTCCTGCTGCCGCCCAGCTGGGACGAGCTCGTGAACCGTCTCGTCGGCCGCGGCACCGAGGGCGACGAGGAGCGTGCCCGGCGCCTGCGCACGGCCCGCGTGGAGCTCGCCGCACAGGGCGAGTTCGACTACCGCGTCGTCAACGACGACGTGGCGCGCGCCGCCGCCGAGGTGGCCGCGCTCGCACCCTGACGCGAGCGGCATCCGACCCGCCGCCGTCGCCGTCCGCGACGCGCTGTAGAATGGTCGGATGCCGCGGCGTCGCCGCGTGTCCAGACTTTCCCAGAACCAGGAGGCCCACATGGCTGCTCGCAACCAGGGGATCATCGACCCGCCCATCGACGCGCTGCTGGAGAAGGTCGACTCGAAGTACCAGCTGGTCATCTACGCCGCCAAGCGCGCGCGTCAGATCAACGACTACTACTCCGACCTGCACGAGGGCAACCTCTTCGACAACGTCGGCCCGCTCGTCGACTCGACCATCGAGGACAAGCCGCTCACGATCGCGCTCCACGAGATCCACGAGGACAAGCTGCGCCTGCGCCAGGCCGAGTAGGACACGGGCCGCTCGTCGCCGCGCCGCGGATGTCGGACCTCGCGGGCATACTGACCGGATCGACCTCCAGGAGCATCCATTGACCGAGCTGCGGCTGTTCACCTCCGAGTCCGTCACCGAGGGCCACCCCGACAAGATCTGCGACCAGATCTCCGACAGCATCCTCGACGCGATCCTCACCGACGATCCGCACGGCCGTGTCGCGGTCGAGACGCTGGTCACGACCGGCCTCGTCCACGTCGCCGGCGAGGTCTCCACGAGCGCCTACGTCGAGATCCCGGCGATCGTCCGCGACGTCGTGTCGCGCATCGGCTACACGTCGAGCGACACCGGCTTCGACGGGGACTCGTGCGGCGTGAGCGTGTCGATCGGCGCGCAGTCCTCCGACATCGCCGCCGGCGTCGACAAGGCGTTCGAGCGGCGCGAGGACGGCTCCGAGGATCCGCACGACCTCCAGGGCGCGGGCGACCAGGGCATCATGTTCGGCTACGCCACGACCGAGACGCCGCAGCTCATGCCGATGGCGATCTGGACGGCGCACCGCATCGCCGAGCGCCTGGCCGAGGTGCGCCGAGACGGCAGCCTGCCGTTCCTGCGGCCCGACGGCAAGACCCAGGTGACGCTCGGCTACGACGGCGTCGTGCCCAAGACCGTCGAGTCGGTCGTGCTGTCGACGCAGCACCACCCCGACATCTCGCAGAAGGCGCTGCGCGCCGCGGTGCGCGCCGAGGTCATCGATCCGATCCTCGAGCGCACCGGCCTCGAGCTTCCCGACGTGCACTACTACATCAACCCGGCCGGGCCGTTCGTGATCGGCGGCCCCAAGGGAGACGCCGGGCTCACCGGCCGCAAGATCATCATCGACACCTACGGGGGCGCGTCCCGCCACGGCGGCGGCGCGTTCAGCGGCAAGGACCCGTCGAAGGTCGACCGCTCCGCCGCGTACGCGATGCGCTGGGTGGCCAAGAACGCCGTCGCCGCGGGCCTCGCCGACCGGCTCGAGGTGCAGGTCGCCTACGCGATCGGCAAGGCGAAGCCGGTCGGGCTGTACGTCGAGACGTTCGGCACCGGGCACGTCGCCGACGAGGTCATCACGGCGGCGATCCACGACGTGTTCGACCTGCGCCCGAAGGCGATCATCGACCAGCTCGACCTCCTCCGCCCCATCTACGCGCAGACGGCCGCGTACGGCCACTTCGGCCGCGAGCTCCCCGACTTCACGTGGGAGCGCACCGACCGCGTCGAGGAGCTGCGGGCCGCCGCCGGACTCTGACGGGGCACCGGTGCCGAACGTCGCGCGCGTCCTCATCGACTCGCCGCTGCCGCAGCTCGATCGCCTCTTCGACTACGCGATCCCGGACGAGCTGGATGCCGTCGCCCGCCCCGGCGTGCGCGTGACGGTGCCGCTGCGCAGCGCCGGCCGCATGGTCGAGGGCTGGCTCGTCGAGCGCGGCGACGCCGAGCCGGGGGATCGCCCGCTGTCGGCGCTCGAGTCCGTCGTCTCGCCGGTGCCGCTGCTGCCCGCGTCGCTGTACGACCTCGCCCGCCGCGCCGCGGACCGCGCCGCCGGCCCGGCGAGCGACGTCCTGCGGCTCGCGATCCCGCGCCGCATGGTGCGCGCCGAGAAGGCGTGGCTCG
>NZ_JBDIAB010000076.1:0-12277 GCF_039812165.1 Microbacterium sp. | reverse complement strand
TGATCAGCAGGAACTTGTTCGCCAGCGAGCCGAGGGCGATCCTGCCGACGACCGGCAGCTCGCGCGCGGGCGTGATGCCCTGGACGTACTGCGGGGTGACCGCCGCGTCGTCGATGACGACACCGGCCGACTTGGCGGACGCCTTCAGCGCGGCCGCGAGGATGTCGTCGACGACGGCGAGCAGACCTACGGACACAGCGCTCGACTGTATGGGAACGGCGGGGTTCGCGCAACGCCCTGGCGTGCACCGCGACGGCTCAGCGCGCGGGCAGCAGGCTCTGCGCGAAGAACGCGGCCAGCTCGTCGGTCGCCGTCAGCGGCAGCACGGCCGCGACGTACTGGTCGGGACGCACCACGACCACGACCCCGTCGCGCGACAGGCCGCGCTCCTGGAAGACGTCGACCTCGTTCCACACGGTCGGCCCTGCGGCGAAGACCTTCTCCCAGTCGCGCAGGCCGAGCGGCCCCGTCTCGGGGCGGAAGACGGCGGGCACGGTCGTCACGTCGACCTCGTCGTAGCCCGACTGGTAGATCGCCTTGACGTCGAACACGGCGTCGACGTCCGCTCCCGCGGGCGTGTGCCGCGCGATCGGCGACCCCGGCGACGCCATCCACGAGGCCCAGGCCTCCAGCGCCGAGCCGTCCCGATCGGCGAACGCGTAGACGCGCCACCGCCCGTCCGCGCGAGCGTGGTGCCCGAGGTGCACGACGTTGCCGTCGGCGACCAGCGTCACGGGCGCGGATTTGAAGCGCTTGCCGACGGGGAATCCGGATGCCAGCCCCTGATGCGCGGCATCCCCCACCACGATCGACGGCCCGTACTGCGTCATGAACCCGGACGGGAACTCGGCCGTGCCGAGGTAGTACGTCGCCAGCTCGGTGGGATCGCTGATCTCCTCGGGCTTGCGCGCCATGAGCGACGACCACTCGCGGTCGAAGTCGATGAGCTGCTGCGCGACGGGCTGCCGCTCGGACGAATAGGTCGACAGGAGCGCCGTCGGCGCGAGCCCGGTCAGCACGTGCCCGAGCTTCCAGCCCAGGTTGAAGCCGTCCTGCATCGAGACGTTCATGCCCTGCCCGGCCTTCGCACTGTGCGTGTGGCACGCGTCGCCGGTGAGGAACACGCGCGGGTCGTGGCCCTGGTCGACGTCGACGTCGTCGAACTTGTCGGTGACGCGGTGGCCGACCTCGTACACGCTGTGCCACGCGACCTGCCTCACGTCGAGCGAGTACGGATGCAGGATCTCGTCGGCGTGCCGGATGATGTCCTCGATCGGCGTCTGCCGCACGCGGTGGTTGTCGTCGGCGGCGACCTCGCCGAGGTCGATGTACATGCGGCTGAGGTAGCCGCCCTCGCGCGGGATGTGGAGGATGTTCCCGACCTCGGAGTTGATCGCGCACTTGACGCGCCAGTCAGGGAAGTCGGTGTTCACGAGCACGTCCATGACGCCCCACGCGTGCGCCGAGACGCCGCCGAGGTGCTTGCGACCGATCGCGTCGCGCACGCGGCTGCGGGCGCCGTCGCAGCCCGCGACGTACCTCGCGCGGACGATGCGCTCCTCGCCGGCCCGCTCGCCCGCCACGTGCCGGATCCGCACCTCGACCGGGTGCTCGCCCTCCTCGTGCACGGTGAGCCCGAGGAACTCGACGCCGTAGTCGGGCACGATGCGGCCCGGCCCGTGGGCCGCGGCCTCGGCGAAGTAGTCGAGCACGCGCGCCTGGTTGACGATCAGGTGCGGGAACTCGCTGATCTTGAGGGCGTAGTCCTCGGTGCGCGCGGTGCGCACGATGTTCCGCGGATTCTGCGGATCGGGCGCCCAGAAGTTCATCCAGCCGATGTTGTACGCCTCGGCCGTGATGCGCTCGGCGAAGCCGAACGCCTGGAAGGTCTCGACGCTGCGCGGCTGGATGCCGTCGGCCTGGCCGAGCACGAGTCGACCCTCGCGGCGCTCGATGATGCGCGCGTTCACGTCGGGGAACTGCGACAGCTGAGCGGCGAGCAGCATGCCGGCGGGGCCGGACCCGACGATCAGGACGTCGAGCTCGTCGGGGAGGTCGACCGCGCGGTCGAGGCCGAGGCCCGCGGCCTCGTGCACCCGCGGGTCGCCCGACACGTAGCCGTGGTGGTGGAACTGCATCGTCGTCGTCCCTTCCTGCTCGTTCAGGCCTTGGACAGCCCGTAGATCGGGCTCTTCGCCTGCTCCTCCTCGTGGTCCGGCCCGAGCGGGATGCCGGAGCGGTCGCGCAGGAGGAGCGTCGCGATCAGGCCGAGCGTCGTCATGCCGGCCAGGTACCACGTGACGGATGCCGTCGACCCGGTCGCCTGCACGAGCGCCTGCGCGATCGTCGGGGCGAACGCGCCGCCGAGGATCGCGCCGATCGCGTACGAGATCGACACCCCCGAGAACCGGATCGACGCCGAGAACAGCTCGGAGTACAGCGCCGCCTGCGGGCCGTAGGTGAGCCCGAGGCCCACCGTGAGCGTCATCAGGCCCACCGTCAGCAGGCCGAGCTGACCCGTGTTCACGAGCGGGAAGAGCAGCAGCACGCCGGCGAACTGCAGGATCCATCCGATGATGTAGGTCGTGCGACGGCCGATCCGGTCCGAGATCCAGCCGCCGATCCACGTGAACACGAGCCACGACACCGCCGAGGCGGTCACCGCCCAGAGCACCGGGGCGGGCTCCAGCCTGATCGGGCCGTCGGGGTCGGTCGCGTAGCGCTGGATGTACCCGCCCGTGGTCATGTAGCCGACCGCGTTGTTGCCGGCGAACACGAGCGCCGCGACGAGGACCAGCAGCGTGTGCTTGCGGAACAGCTGCACGATCGGCATCTGCGTCTGCTCGGCCCGCTCGGCGATCTCGACGAACACCGGGCTCTCCTCCACCTTGCGGCGGATGTAGTAGCCGACCAGGATCAGCACGACGCTGAACAGGAACGGCACGCGCCAGCCCCAGTCGAGGAACGCCTGCCCGGGAGCGATGACCGCCATGAGCGCCATGACGCCGGAGGCGAGGAGCAGGCCCAGCGGCACGCCGATCTGCGGCGACGCGCCGAACAGGCCCCGCTTCTTGCGCGGCGCATGCTCCACGGCCATGAGCACCGCGCCGCCCCACTCGCCGCCGGCGGAGATGCCCTGCAGGATGCGCAGGACGATGAGGAGGACGGGAGCGGCCATGCCGATCGCGGCATATGTCGGCAGGAGGCCCACGAGCGTCGTCGCGACGCCCATCAGGACGAGCGTGAGCATCAGCACGAGCCGGCGCCCGTACTTGTCGCCGAAGTGCCCGGCCAGGAAGGCTCCGAGCGGGCGGAACAGGAAGCTGATGCCGACCGTGAAGAAGGAGAGGATCTGCGCGAACTGCTCGCCCGCGGGCGCGAAGAACAGCTGGCCGAACACGAGGCCGGCCGCCGACGCGTAGATGAAGAAGTCGTACCACTCCACGGTCGTGCCGACGACGGTCGCGAACACGACGCGGCGGCGGTCGGCGGTCGTGGCGATCGTGCCGGTCGGGGTGAAGCCGTCGGGCGGGGTGGAACTCATCATTGACTCCTGGGTCGACGTCGCTGTCCGGCGCGGGCCTCGGATGCGGCCCTTGCCTCTCGTGACCCCGATGATATACGATTTCGAATATCACGCAAGGGGCGAGGGAGCTCATGACCACAGGAACGGATGCCGTCGCGGATCGCCGCTTCACGGGACTGCCCGGCCGGCCCGGCAAGATCGTCGCGGTCCACATCAGCTACGAGTCCCGTGCCGCGCAGCGCGGGCGTCGCCCCGCGCATCCCTCGTACTTCTTCAAGCCGTCGAGCTCGGTCGCGGCATCCGGATCGACGATCGAGCGCCCCGCCGGCACCGAGCTGCTCGCGTTCGAGGGCGAGATCGCGCTCGTGATCGGCACCCCCGCGCGACGCGTGTCGCTCGCCGACGCGTGGAGCCACGTCGCCTGGGTCACCGCGTCGAACGACTTCGGCCTGTACGACCTCCGCGCGAACGACAAGGGGTCGAACGTGCGCTCCAAGGGCGGCGACGGCTACACGCCGATCGGGCCCGCGCTCATCGACGCCCGCACGGTCGATCCGGGCGCCCTGCGCCTGCGCACGTGGGTCGGCGGCGAGCTCGTGCAGGACGACACGACCGCGGATCTCATCTTCCCGCTCGCGCAGTTCGTCGCCGACCTGTCGCAGCACTTCACGCTCGAGACCGGCGACGTCATCCTCACCGGCACCCCGGCCGGCTCGACCGTGGTCGTCCCCGGCGACGTCGTCGAGGTCGAGGTCGACGCACCGGCCACCGGCGCCGCCTCCGGGCGGCTCGTCACGACGGTCGTGCAGGGCGACGGACCGGCCCACGACCCCGCGCTCGGATCGCTGCCGGCCGTCGACGACACCCAGCGCGAGGAGGCGTGGGGCTCGCGCGCGGCCGCGGGCCTGCCCCCGCTCGATGCCGACGACGCCTCTCCCGCCCTGCCCGACGCGCTGCGCGCCAAGCTCGAGCGGGTCCCGGTCGCGGGTCTGTCGGCGCAGCTGCGCAAGCGCGGCCTGAACCAGGTCTCCATCGACGGCGTGCGGCCGCTGCATCCGGCGGCCAAGCTCGTCGGCGTCGCCAAGACGCTGCGCTTCGTGCCGGGCCGCGAGGACCTCTTCACGAGCCACGGCGGCGGCTACAACGCGCAGAAGCGCGCGTTCGACGCGGTGCGCGCCGGCGAGGTCATCGTGATCGAGGCGCGCGGCGAGACCGGCTCGGGCACGCTCGGCGACATCCTCGCCATCCGCGCGCACGCGCAGGGCGCGGCGGGAATCGTCACCGACGGCGGCGTGCGCGACGCGGATGCCGTGACCGCCGTGGGCATCCCGGTCTACACGGCCGGCCCCCACCCCGCGGTGCTCGGCCGCAGGCACGTGCCGTGGGACGTCGACGTGACGGTCGCGTGCGGCGGGGCGACCGTGCAGCCGGGCGACGTGATCGTCGGCGACGCCGACGGCGTGATCGTCATCCCGCCGGCCCTCGCCGAGGAGGTCGCCGACGCCGCCCTCGCGCAGGAGGACGAGGACGCCTGGATCGCGGCTCGCGTCGCGGAGGGCCACCCCGTCGACGGGCTCTTCCCCATGGACGCCGAATGGCGCGCCCGCTACGACGCCGACCGCGCGGCGTCGGCGCAGCCGTCGGGCGACGGCACGGGGGACGAGCGATCGTGACCCCCGCCGACACCTCCGCGGAGGCGCTCAGCAAGTCGCAGCGCGCGTACCGCTGGATCAAGGAGCGCATCGCCGCCCAGGAGTTCACACCCGGCTACCGGCTCGTCCTCGGGACGATCGCCGGCGAGCTCGACATGAGCGTCGTGCCCGTGCGCGAGGCGATCCGCCAGCTCGAGGCCGAGGGCCTCGTCATGTTCGAGCGCAACGTGGGCGCACGCGTCTCGATGGTCGACGACTCCCAGTACCGCCACAGCATGCAGGCGCTCTCGCTGCTCGAGGGAAGTGCCACCGCCCTGGCGGCGCGACGGCTGTCGACCGACGACGTCCGGCAGGCGCGGCAGCTCAACGAGCTGATGATCGAGACGCTCGACCACTTCGATCCGCGGTCGTTCACGCGCCTCAACCACGAGTTCCACGCGACCCTGTTCCGCGCGTGCCCCAACCCTCGTCTGCTGGAGCTCGTCGAGGCGGAGTGGGCGCGCCTGGGGCACCTGCGCGACTCCACGTTCAGCTTCGTCCCCGGCCGCGCGCGCGAGTCCGTGCGCGAGCACGAGGGCATTCTCCAGCTCATCGAGTCGGGCGCGCCGCTCGGCGAGATCGAGAAGGTCGCGCGCCGTCACCGTGCGGCCACGCTCGACGCCTACATGATCCACGAACACCCCGACGAGACGCTCGGGCTCCCCGTCTACTGACCGACGACACCGGAGGCATCCATGACCGACACCACCACGGCGCACGTCCCCGCCGATCTGCCCGACCGCATCCGGCACTACATCGACGGCGCGTTCGTCGACTCGGTCGACGGCGACACGTTCGACGTGCTCGACCCCGTCACGAACGAGACCTACGTGCGGGCCGCCGCCGGCAAGAAGGCCGACGTCGACCTCGCCGTGGCGGCAGCCACGCGCGCGTTCCGCGAGGGGCCGTGGCCGCGCATGCTTCCCCGCGAGCGCTCGCGCGTGCTGCACCGCATCGCCGACATCGTCGAGTCGCGCGACGCGCGGCTCGCCGAGCTCGAGTCGTTCGACTCGGGGCTGCCGATCACGCAGGCGCTCGGGCAGGCCCGGCGGGCGGCGGAGAACTTCCGCTTCTTCGCCGACCTGATCGTCGCGCAGGCCGACGACGCGTTCAAGGTCCCCGGCCGCCAGATGAACTACGTCAACCGCAAGCCGATCGGCGTCGCGGGCCTCATCACGCCGTGGAACACGCCGTTCATGCTCGAGTCGTGGAAGCTGGGCCCGGCCCTGGCCACCGGCAACACCGTCGTGCTCAAGCCCGCCGAGTTCACGCCGCTGTCGGCGTCGCTGTGGGCGGGCATCTTCGAGGAGGCGGGCCTGCCGCAGGGCGTCTTCAACCTCGTCAACGGGCTGGGGGAGGATGCCGGCGACGCCCTCGTCAAGCATCCCGGCGTGCCCCTCATCTCGTTCACCGGCGAGAGCCGCACGGGCCAGATCATCTTCGGCAACGCCGCGCCGTACCTCAAGGGCTTGTCGATGGAGCTCGGCGGCAAGAGCCCGGCCGTCGTGTTCGACGACGCCGACCTCGACGCCGCGATCGACGCGACCATCTTCGGCGTCTTCTCGCTCAACGGCGAGCGCTGCACCGCCGGCTCGCGCATCATCGTGCAGCGCGGCGTCTACGACGAGTTCGTCGAGCGCTATGCGGCGCAGGCCAAGCGCGTCAAGGTCGGCTACCCGCACGACCCCGCCACCGAGGTCGGCGCCCTCGTCCATCCCGAGCACTACGACAAGGTCATGAGCTACGTCGAGATCGGCAAGTCCGAGGGGCGCCTCGTCGCCGGCGGCGGCCGCCCCGACGGGTTCGAGACCGGCAACTTCGTCGCCCCGACGGTGTTCGCCGACGTCGCGCCCTCGGCGCGCATCTTCCAGGAGGAGATCTTCGGCCCCGTGGTGGCGATCACCCCGTTCGACACCGACGAGGAGGGCCTCGCCCTCGCGAACGACACCAAGTACGGGCTCGCCGCCTACATCTGGACCAACGACCTCAAGCGCGCCCACAACGTCGCGCAGAACGTCGAGGCCGGCATGGTGTGGCTGAACTCCAACAACGTGCGCGACCTGCGCACCCCGTTCGGCGGGGTCAAGGCATCCGGTCTCGGACACGAGGGCGGCTACCGCTCGATCGACTTCTACACCGACCAGCAGTCCGTGCACATCACGCTCGGCAAGGTGCACAACCCCACCTTCGGCAAGCAGGTCGTGCACACCGAGTCCGACATCGACGACCCCGACCCCCGCTGACCGACTCGCCCGGCGCCCGGAAGCCGCACCGGCCGCCGGGCGAGCGCACCCACGAACCACAAGAGCAAGGACGCTGACATGGCACTCGACCGCACCCCCACCTCCTCCGGCTTCTACGTCACCGAGGAGGCGCCGATCCACTCCGACAATCCGGTGCCCACGCCGCGGTCGGCACCGCCCGACATCCTGCGCTGCGCGTACATGGAGATCGTGGTCACCGACCTCGCGGCATCCCGCCGCTTCTACGTCGACGTGCTCGGCCTCACCGTGACCGAGGAGGACGAGAGCACCGTCTACCTGCGCTCGCTCGAGGAGTTCATCCACCACAACCTGGTGCTCCGCCAGGGGCCCGTCGCCGCGGTCGCCGCGTTCAGCTATCGCGTGCGCACGCCGGAGGACCTCGACAAGGCCGTCGCGTTCTACACCGAGCTCGGCTGCGACGTGCGCCGCGAACCGGACGGCTTCACGAAGGGCATCGGCGACTCGGTGCGCGTGGTCGACCCGCTCGGCTTCCCGTACGAGTTCTTCCACGACGTCGAGCACGTCGAGCGGCTCGCCTGGCGCTACGACCTCTACACGCCGGGTGCGCTCGTGCGCCTCGACCACTTCAACCAGGTCACCCCCGACGTTCCCCGCGCCGTGAAGCACTACCAGGACCTCGGCTTCCGGGTCACCGAGGACATCCAGGACGAGGAGGGCACCGTCTACGCCGCGTGGATGCGCCGCAAGCCGACCGTGCACGACACCGCCACGACCGGCGGCGACGGCCCGCGCATGCACCACGTCGCCTTCGCGACGCACGAGAAGCACAACATCCTCGCCATCTGCGACAAGATGGGCGCCCTGCGCATGTCGGACCGCATCGAGCGCGGCCCCGGCCGGCACGGGGTGTCGAACGCGTTCTACCTCTACCTGCGCGACCCCGACGGCCATCGCGTCGAGATCTACACGCAGGACTACTACACCGGCGACCCCGACAACCCGGTCGTCACGTGGGACGTGCACGACAACCAGCGCCGCGACTGGTGGGGCACCCCGGTCGTGCCGTCGTGGTACACCGACGCGTCGCTCGTGCTCGACCTCGACGGCAACCCGCAGCCCGTGGTGGCGCGGACGGACGCCTCGGAGATGGCGGTCACGATCGGCGCCGACGGCTTCAGCTACACCCGCGGCGACGACGCCGAGGCCATGCCGGAGTGGAAGCAGGGCGAGTACAAGCTCGGCCACCAGCTCTGAGCAGACCGCCGACCCGGCTAGTCTCGCCACAACGGAAAGGACCAGAGGATGCTCGACCCCGACACCATCGCGGCGATCGCCGACGAGCTGGCCGAGGCCGACCGCGCGCACGGCGTGATCCCGCGGATCACCGCCCGCTACCCGGAGGCGACGGTCGAGGACTCGTACGCGATCCAGGCCGTCTGGCGCGACAAGAGCCTCGCCGCCGGCCGGCGCCTGGTCGGCCGCAAGATCGGCCTCACCTCGAAGGCGATGCAGCAGGCCACCGGCATCAGCGAGCCCGACTACGGCGTCATGTTCGACGACACCGTGTGGGAGAACGGCTCGCAGATCCCGGTCGACCTGTACTCCAACGTGCGCATCGAGGTGGAGCTCGCCTTCGTCCTCCGCTCCCCGCTCGAGGGGCCGGCCTGCTCGCTGTTCGACGTGCTGCGGGCGACCGAGTACGTCACGCCGGCCCTGGAGATCCTCAACTCCCACATCGAGCTCGAGGGCCGCACGATCGTCGACACGATCAGCGACAACGCCGCGTACGGCGGCATGGTGCTCGGCGGCAACCCGATGCGGCCCGACGAGATCGACCTGCGCTGGGTGTCGGCGCTCCTCTACCGCAACGAGACCGTCGAAGAGACCGGGGTCGCCGCGGGCGTCCTGAATCACCCGGCGACGGGCGTCGCGTGGCTCGCGAACAAGTTCCACCAGCACGGCTCACGCCTGGAGGCGGGCGAGATCATCCTCGCCGGCTCGTTCACGCGACCGCTGTGGGTCTCGCGCGGCGACACCGTGCTGTGCGACTACGGACGGATGGGGACGGTGTCGTGCAGGTTCGTCTGATCGCGGTCCCGCGCTCGGTCAGCGGTCTCGGGAGCGTGGAGCCATGTCGTTCCGCCTGAGACCGACGTTCCGCGACGCGCTGGCCGAGGCATCCCGCCCCCTCACCGGGATGTGGGTGTGCTCCGGCTCGCCGCTCGTCGCAGAGATCTGCGCCGGTGCGGGGCTCGACTGGCTGCTCGTCGACATGGAGCACTCGCCCAACGGGCTCGAGTCGGTGCTCGCACAGCTGCAGGCCGTCGCCGCCGAGCCGGTGACCCCGGTCGTGCGCGTGCCGATCGGCGACGTCGTCACGATCAAGCAGGTGCTCGACCTCGGCGCGCAGAACCTGCTCGTGCCGATGATCTCCACCGCCGACGAGGCGCGCGAGATCGTCGCCGCGGTGCGCTACCCGCCCCGCGGGCGGCGCGGCGTCGGCTCCGCGCTCGCGCGGTCGGCGCGCTGGAACCGCGTGGACGGGTATCTGACGGATGCCGACGCGCACGTCTCGCTGTTCGTGCAGGTCGAGACGGCCGAGGGCGTCGAGAACGCCGCCGCGATCGCCGCGGTCGACGGCGTCGACGGCGTGTTCGTCGGCCCGAGCGACCTCGCCGCGTCGATGGGCGTGCTCGGACAGCAGACCCACCCCGACGTGACCGCCGCGGTGCTGCGCGCGTTCGAGGCGGTCCACGGCGCCGGCAAGCCCGTGGGCGTGAACGCGTTCGACCCCGCCGTCGCCCAGTCGTACATCGACGCCGGCGTCGACTACCTCCTCGTCGGAGCGGACGTGGCGCTCCTCGCGCGCGGCTCCGAGGCCCTCGCCGCCCGCTGGGTGCCCGCCGCCGACCGCACCGAGCGCGCCGGCTACTGACCCGGACTAGGCACCCCTATCCGCGAGACTCCATTGGTGCGTCGAGACTGCGCGCTACGCAGGCAGTCTCGACGCACGGTTGGAGTCTCGCGGATGTCAGTTGGAGACGGCCCGGGCGTCGGCGGGGGCTGTCATGCTGGAGGTCATGCAGCGAGACGTGTCCAGCCGGATCGAACTGTCCGTGACCGAGACCGCGGACCTCGTGTTCGCGATCGCCGTGTCGGCGCACTACGTGCCCGAGGCCGAGACCCTCACCGCGACGCTCGACGGCGTGCCCGTCGACGCGGTCGAGCTGCGCGACGCGTACGGCACCCGCCTGCACCGCGTGCGGAGCGAACCGGGGCGGCTGATCGTCGAGTACTCGGCGCGCGTGGCCGGAGCCGGCCAGGCCGACGGCGCATCCGAGGTCGACCTCCTCGTCTCCGGACGGCCCAGTCGCTACGCCGAGTCCGACGCGCTCGCACCGACCGCGAACGCCGAGTTCTCCGGCATCCCGTCCCCCGCCGACGTGCTCGCGGCCGTGTCGTCGTGGGTCGGCACGCAGCTGTCGTACGTGCCCGGCTCGTCGCTGCCGACCGACGGCGCCGTCCGCACGCTGCTGGCCCGGCAGGGCGTGTGCCGCGACTACGCGCACGTGTGCGTCGCGCTGCTGCGCGCCCTCGGCATCCCGGCGCGCCTCGTCGCGGTGTACGCGCCGGGGCTCGAACCGATGGACTTCCACGCCGTCGCCGAGGCGTGGATCGACGACGCCTGGCGCGTCGTCGACGCCACCACGCTCGCGCCGCGGTCGACGCTGGTCCGCATCGCGACGGGACGGGATGCCGCCGACACCGCCTTCCTCACCGTGGTCTCCGGTCGCGCAGACCTCGTGGGCGTCGAGGTGACCGCGGTCGCCGACGCCCTGCCCGACGACGACGTCACGGAGCTCGTCTCGATCGCCTGAGCCGGGCTTCCGCGCGCACGCACCGCCCACGAGCTGCGGCACGGCGTGACGGGGCTGCACGCCGTCGACATCCGCCCGCGCGCCGACACGGCGTGAGACGCTTGATGCATGAAGAAGTGGATCGTCCGATTCGTCTCGCTGCTCGTCTACAACGTCGCGGTGCTGCTGCTGATCGGCGCGCTCACTTCGGCGCGCGTGGGTTGGGCGGCGCTGTGGGCGGGCATCGTCATGACCGCTCTGGTGATCTGGGTGAAGCCCCTCGTGACCACGTGGTTCCGCTCGATGGCGGCCAAGTCCGCGCGCCAGCGGACGAAGGTCGGTGAGGCGCTCGTCCAGGGCGTCCTCGCGTTCGCCGTCGCCCTCGTCGTGTGGATCGGCACCGTGCTGCTCTCGCGCGTCACCGTCGGCGGGTTCTGGGGCTGGGTGCTGCCCCCGCTGCTGCTGCTCGCCGGCTGGGCGATCTACGCCGCGATCGACGAGAAGGTCGAGGCGCAGACGTCGTCGCTGTACGACCGCGCCGAAGCCGGCATCCGCAGCGGTCGCAGGTCGTCGTCGACGGATGCCGCGACCTCGGCCGGTCCGTCGCCCGAGACGCGCGCCGCGCGGGCCGAGCTGAACGACGGGCTCACCCCCGAGCAGCGCCGCATGCTCGACGAGCTCTGACCCGACGCGCCCGGCCGGGCGTCGCCGGTCCCCCGGAGCGCCGAGTCACTGCGCTACCGCCCGCTCACTGCGCACCAGCACAGTGACCCGGAGCTACGGCAGTGACTCGCGGGAGCAGGTGCGGGAGGGACGCTCGAGCATCCAGCTCCCCCCGCCTGAACCCCGCCGACCCGCGAGTCACTGCGCTACCGCCCACTCACTGCGCACCAGCACAGTGACCCGGAGCTACGGCAGTGACTCGCGGGAAGGGAGCGCGGGAAGGGAGCGCGGGAAGGGAGCGCGGGAAGGGAGCGC
>NZ_JBDIAB010000075.1:0-12286 GCF_039812165.1 Microbacterium sp. | reverse complement strand
CGACCGCGCCCCGGACGGCGTCGGCGTGCCGGCCGCGGCGGCCGTGGCGCCGCCTCCGGCGGTCGATCCGCCGCCCGCTCAGCCCTGGTCGTTCCTCGGGTGACGCGCGGCTCGTCTCACCACAGGGCGGCGGCGGCGCGCAGGGGAGCGGATGCCTCGTCCAGCCGCATGCGCTCCGACTCGGCCCGCGCGGCGAGCCCCCGCACGAACGCGCCGAGCGCGCGCCGATAGGCGTCGTCGGGGTGCGCGTGCGCGATGCGCACGAGCGGCGGGACGTCCATGTCGAGGATGAGCCGCACACGCGCCCGCGCCGCGGCACGCTGATCCGCGGCGTCGAGCACCTCGATGCCCGCCTGCAGCGCCGCGAGGTAGTCGCGGAGCACGGGCACAGCGTCCTTGTGCTGGGTGATCGACGAGCCGTCGGCGCGCTCGCGCCACCGCACGACGACGTCGGGCACGACGTCGAACGCCCGAGCCCGCGTGTACATGAGCTGCGCGACGATCTGGTCCTCGTAGAGGCGCCCCTCCGGGAAGCGCAGCCCGGCACGGCGCCAGAACTCGATGCGGCTCGCCTTCGACCACGCGACGATGTTGCCGGATGCCTCGGGGTGCTCGTGCAGCGTCGTCCCGCGGCGCTCCGGGTCGGTCGCGGCCGCGACCCATGGCTGCACGGCGCCGGCCGTGTACCCGCCCGCGGCGTCGGGCCGCAGGCGCACGTAGGCGCCGACGACGAAGTCGCTGCCGGTGGCGTCGAGCACGCCGACGAGGCGCTCCAGCGCGGTCGGCGCGAGCTCGTCGTCGGCGTCGAGGAACGCGACGAACGGCGTGTCGACGAGGTCGAGGGCGGTGTTGCGCGCGGCTCCCAGTCCGCGCCGACGCTCGTGGTGCACGACCCGGAAGCGCGGGTCGGCAGCGGCCGCCTCGTCGAACAGCGCGCCGGTGGCGTCGGTCGACGCGTCGTCGACGAGGATCGCCGTCCAGTCGCCGCGGGTCTGGGCTTGCAGCGACTCGAGGGCGTCGGCGGCGTACGGAGCGACGTCGAAGCCCGGCACGATGACCGTGATCGCTGGGGTGCTCACGGGGCCGATTCTACGGCGGGCGCCGTCGGCCGGCCCTCGGCGCCGCGGGGGAGACCGATGAACATGTCGCGGTGCAGCGAGCTCACGTGGGCCCGGGCCACCTCGGCGGCCGACCGCGCGTCGCGGTCGCGGATCGCCTGGACGAGCCGGCGATGCTCCGCGTGCGTGCCGCGGAGACGTTCGACGGGGTACGGGAGGAAGTAGCGGGTGAGCGTCCGGTACACGGCGACGTACCCGGGAGCCTCGGGCAGGCGGCTGATCTCGGCGCAGCGGAGGTGGAACGCGCGGTCGGCGCGGTGGAAGTCCGACCAGTTCGTCGCCGCCTCCGCCTCGAGGAGCAGCCGCTCGAGCTCGTCGCACTCGGCGGCGTCGGCCGTGTCGGCCGCGGTCGCGGCGATGGCCCCCTCCATGAGGCCGCGCTGGTCGATGAGCAGCCGGATCGCCTGCTCGTCGGCCCGGTAGGCGCTGACGGCGGAGTCGTGCACCTGCGGCGGGTCCAGCGTGACGAAGGTGCCGCCGCCGCGCCCGCGCCTGGTCACCAGCAGCCCGTCGTCCACGAGCGTCGCGAGCGCGCGACGGACGGTGATCTCGCTCACGTCGAGGCCGCTCGCGAGAGCCGGCATCGACGGCAGGCGCTCGCCCGGCGCGAGCAGTCCGTGCTCGATCGCGAGCAGGATGCGGGCGCGCACGGCGTCGATGGCCGACAGACGCCTGATCGACTCCGCCCCCGGCACGGCATCGAGGGTCCCGAGGGGCGCCGGCTGCTCGGCATCCGGAACGGACATGTTGCGATCTTACCGACGCCTTTCATAAACTGATCGAAATGATCACTTCACTGGGATGGTGATCGTGCGACCCGACGGAGGTGTCGAGGTGACGAGACCGTGGACGATCGCTCTCGTGCAGGCCCGGCCGCTGACCGGCTCCGACCGGCTCGACAAGCTGGCCGACGACCTCCGTGAGATCCTGACCGCACACCCGGACGTGCAGATGGTCGTGTTCCCCGAGGTCCACCTCCTCGGCGAGAAGGAGGGCGAGGACGACCCGTGGACCTACTTCGCCCGCGTCGCCGAGCCGCTGGACGGGCCGCTCGCGGCGGCCCTCGGTCGGCTGGCGGCCGATGCCGGCGTGTGGCTCGTCCCCGGTTCGATCGCCGAGCGCGGCGCGGACGGACGGATCTTCAACACCGCGCTCGTCTACGACCCCCAGGGGCGACTCGTCTCCTCCTACCGGAAGGTCTTCCCGTGGCGGCCCCACGAGCCGTGGGCCTCGGGCTCCGGTTTCACCGTCTTCGACGTCCCGGGCGCGGGCCGGATGGGCATCAACATCTGCTACGACAGCTGGTTCCCGGAGTCGACGCGGCAGATCGCCTGGCAGGGTGCCGAGGTCGTCCTCAACATCGTGAAGACCACCACACCGGACCGTGAGCAGGAGCTCGTCCTGGCCCGCGCGAACGCGATCGTGAACCAGGTCTTCTACCTCAGCGTCAACGCCGCGGGCCCGCCCGGGCGGGGCCGGAGCGTCTACGTCGGCCCGGAGGGCGAGATCCTGGCCCAGCTGCCCGACGACGCACCCGGCGTGACCCGGCTGGTGCTCGACCTCGACCGCGTCAGCGAGGTCCGCGCCCGCGGGACGGCCGGCGTCAACCGGCCGTGGCGGCAGCTGCACGCCGACGACGACCCGATCGAGCTCCCCGCGTACGGCGGCCGCATGGCGCAGGACCGCTGGCAGCTGCACGACTCCGACCCCGAGGACCACCGATGACCAGCGAGCACACCCGGCAGGCCGGCCACCCCACGCACCTCGAGCCCACCCTCGGGCTGAGATCGGTCGTCCTGTTCGGCCTGGCCTACATGACGCCGATCATCGTCCTCGGCATCTTCGGCATCATCGCCTCGGCGTCCGAGGGCGCGAGCGCCGGAGCGTATCTGCTCGCGACGGTCGCGATGTTGTTCACCGCCGCGAGCTACGCCAAGATGGCCCGGCACTACCCGGTCGCGGGATCGTCGTACACCTACGTGAGGAAGGGCCTCGACGCCCGGGCCGGGTTCCTCGTGGGGTGGACGATCCTGCTCGACTACCTGTTCCTTCCGCTCGTGATCTGGCTGATCGGCGCCGCCTACCTCACCGGCGCGTTCCCGGCGGTGCCGGCCTGGGTGTGGATCCTGCTGTTCATCGTCGTCACGACCGCGCTCAACATCATCGGGCTCAAGGTCGCCGACAAGGCCAACCTGGCGCTGATGGCGATGCAGTTCCTGGTGCTGGCGCTCTTCGTCGTGTTCGCGGTCGTCCACCTGACCACCCAGCAGGGCGTCGGCTCGCTGTTCTCGGTGAACCCCTTCGTCGGCGAGGGCGGTTTCTCGGCCATCGCGTCGGGCGCGGCGATCGCCGCGTACTCCTTCCTCGGCTTCGACGCGGTCAGCACGCTCACCGAGGACACGAAGGACGCCCAGCGCAACATCCCGCGCGCGATCATGCTCGTCGCCCTGATCGGCGGCGTCGTGTTCGTGACGGTCGCCTACGTCCTGACGCTGGTCGAGCCCGGCTCGACCTTCGAGAACTCCGAGTCGCTGGCTGCGGAGGTCGCCGCGACCATCGGCGGGTCGCTGTTCGCCGCGGTCTTCGTCGCCGGCCTCATCATCGGCCAGTTCACCTCGGGACTGGCGGCGCAGGCCAGCGTCTCGCGGCTGCTGTACGCGATGGGCCGCGACGGCGTGCTGCCGCGACGCCTCTTCGGCAGGCTCTCCGACCGGTTCGCGACGCCCGTCTTCAACATCGTGCTCTGCGGCGTCATCGGCCTGGGAGCCCTGTTCCTCAACGTCGCGACCTCGACGTCCTTCATCAACTTCGGCGCCTTCACCGCCTTCACGCTGGTCAACCTGTCGGTGATCGGGTACTTCGTCCGGCACCGCGGCTCCGGCAGCGGGCGGCGGCTCAACCCGTTCACCTACGTCGTGCTCCCGCTCGTCGGCGCGATCGTGGACGTCTACCTGCTCACGCAGCTCGACAGCAGCGCGCTGATCCTCGGCTCGTGCTGGCTGGCGATCGGGGTCGTCTACCTCCTGGTCCTCACGCGCGGACTCCGCGTGCCCCCGCCGGAGATGACGATCGAGGAATGAGGTCCGCGTCGCCGCGCCGTCGCGGCGGCGGGCGACGCGGTCGTGCCGTGCGATCTACCGATCGGCGGCCGCGACGGCGGCGACGGATGCCGCGACGGCGTCGGCCACGGCATCCAACGGCCGATCCAGACCGTGCGGGAAGGTGAACCGCACGGCCGTCTGGGCCACCTCGGGCGCAATCCCCGTCGCGAGCAGCACGTGCGAGGGCTCGTCGCTCCCCGCGGCGCACGCGGATCCGCTCGACGACACGATGCCGCGACGCTCGAGCTCCAGGAGCACCGCCTCGCCGCTCGTGCCCGCGAACGTGAAGCTCGCGGTGCCGGGGAGGCGGTGCACCGGGTCGCCGGTGAGCCGCGCTACCGGGACGGCGGCGAGGACGCGCGCGACGAAGTCCCGTACGAGCGCTCCGACGCGTTCCGCCGATTCGGCCCGCTCGGCTTCGGAGAGCTCGAGCGCGGTCGCGAAGGCCACCGCGCCGGCGACGTCCTCGGTGCCGCTCCGCCTGCCGCGCTCCTGCCCGCCGCCGTGCAGCAGCGGCTCCAGCGGCACGCGACCGCGGACGGCGAGCACGCCCGTGCCCTTGGGCGCGCCGAGCTTGTGCCCCGCGAGCGAGATGGCGTCGACGCCCAGTCCGGCGAGCGGCAGCCAGCCCGCCGCCTGCACGGCGTCGACGTGCACCGGGATGCCGCGCTCCCGCGCCACCGAGGCGATCGCCGCGACGTCCTGCACCGTGCCGACCTCGTTGTTCGCGTAGCCGAACGTGACGAGCGCGGTGTCGTCGCGCAGGGCGCGCGCCACGGCATCCGGATCGAGCCGGCCCCGCGCGTCGACGGGCACGCGCACGACGTCGACGCCGTGCAGCCGGGCGAGGTGGTCGCACGAGGCGAGGATCGACTCGTGCTCGATCGGCGTCGTCACGATCGAGCCGGGGCGTCGGCGGCGAAGCAGGTCGGCGATCGCGACGCCCTTGACGGCGAGGTTGTTCGCCTCGGTTCCTCCGGACGTGAAGACGACGTCGCCGGGTCGCATGCCGAGCACCGCGGCGACGCGGCGCCGAGCGTCGACGAGGACGGATGCCGCGGCCTCGCCCACGGTGTGGTGGCTCGACGGGTTGCCGAACTCACGCGTCAGGTACGGCAGCATCGCCGAGACCACCTCGGGGCGCACCGGGGTCGTCGCGGCGTGATCGAGGTACAGCATCGCGGGCGTCAGAGGTCGACGCGCAGGTCGAGGCCGAGGTCGAGCGCGCGGGCGGAGTGGGTGAGCGCCCCCACCGAGATCACGTCGACGCCGGTCTCGGCGATCGCGCGCACCGTGGTCAGGTCGACACCGCCGGAGGCCTCGACGGTGGCGCGCCCGGCGACCTGGGCGACGCCCGTGCGGAGGTCGTCGAGCGAGAAGTTGTCGAGCATGATCGTGCCGATGCCGGCGTCCAGCACGGCCTCGATCTGGTCGAGCCGGTCGACCTCCACCTCGACGTGCGTCGTGTGCGGCAGCCGTGCGATCGCCGCGCGCAGCGCATCCGTCACCGACGTGCCGTCGCGCGTGAGCACCGCGAGGTGGTTGTCCTTCGCCATGACCGCGTCCGACAGCGAGAAGCGGTGGTTGTGCCCGCCGCCCGCCCGCACCGCGTGCCGCTCGAACGCGCGCAGGCCGGGCGTGGTCTTGCGCGTGTCGGCGATGCGCGCGCCGGTGTACGCGACCTCGGCGACGTAGCGGCTCGTGAGCGTCGCGATGCCCGACATCCGCTGCGCGAAGTTCAGCGCGACGCGCTCCGCGGTGAGGATCGAACGCGCCGGGCCCGTCGCGCGGGCGAGCAGCGCGCCCCGCTCGAACGCGGCGCCGTCGGCGACGAGCAGCTCGACGGCCACGGCCGGGTCGGTCAGCCGGAACGCGGCCTCGAACACGGCGCCGCCGCTGAACACGCCGGGCTCGCGCGCAACGAGCTCGGCGGTCGCGGTGGACGTCTCGGGGATGAGGGCGGTGCTCGTGAGGTCTCCCCACGGGGCGTCCTCGTCGAGCGCGGCCGTCACGACGCGGTCGATCGCGGTCTTCGTCAGCATGCCGGCACCTCCTGGCGCGTCGTCACCGTGCGCGCGGGCGCGTCGTCGGTGCGGAAGTGCGCGCCGACCGATGCGGTGCGCGCGGATGCCGCGCCGACGAGCGCGGTCGCGACCGCGAGCAGGTTCTCGTCCTCGAGCTCGGCGACGGTCACGGGCGCGCGCGGGGCGGCGCGCCACGCGGCGAGCACGGATGCCGCGTGCCGCAGGCCCTCGGCGTCGCGGAGGAGCCCGGCGCGCTCCCACATCAGGCGCTGCAGCGCGTCGCGCGAGAACGCCGGGACCGACGCGCTCGGGACCGACGCGCTCGGGGCGGCGGGTCCGGGGGCGCGCGGACGGCGGGCCGCGGACGGCCAGGGCGCGTCGTCGCGCACGTCCGCGGCGACGACGTCTCCCGCGCGCGCCCCGAACACGGCGCCCTCGAGCAGCGAGTTCGACGCGAGGCGGTTGGCGCCGTGCACGCCGGTGCGGGCGACCTCGCCGACGGCGTACAGGCCGGGGACGGTCGTACGGCCCCACAGGTCGGTGACGACCCCGCCCATCAGGTAGTGCGCGGCCGGGGTCACCGCGATCGGCTCGCGCGCCCAGTCGAGGCCCCGATCGCGCACGGCGGCGTCGATCGTCGGGAAGCGGTGCGCGAGGAACGACGCCGTCTCCGTCGCGCTCGCGCGCAGCCCCGTGGCATCCAGTCGCACCGGCCGGCCGTCCTGCTCGGCCATGCGCCGCGTGATGGAGCGGGCGAGCACGTCGCGGGGGGCCAGCTCGCCGTCGGGGTGGTCGTCGAGCGCGAAGCGGCGCCCGTCGTCGTCGACCAGGACGGCGCCCTCGCCCCGCACGGCCTCGGACACGAGGAACGCGGCCGGGAACGCCGGGGACATCGGGAGGGCCGTCGGGTGGAACTGCATGAACTCGAGGTCCGCCACCGCGGCCCCGGCACGCAGGGCCGCCGCGATGCCGTCGCCCGTCGCCACCGTCGGGTTCGTCGTGTGGGCGTACAGCTGGCCCGCGCCGCCGGTGGCGAGCACGATCGCGTCGGCGCCCAGCATCCGCCGCTCGCCGTCGACGAGCAGTTCGACGCCGGTCACGCGCGCCTCGACGACCAGGTCCACCAGGAACGCGTGCTCGACCACGGCGACGCCGCTCGTGCGCACCCGCGCGACGAGCGCCTGCTCGATCGCGGTGCCGGTGGCGTCGCCGCCCGCGTGCAGGATGCGCGGGTACGAGTGCGCCGCCTCCAGGCCCTTCACGAACGCGCCGCTCTCGTCGCGGTCGAACGCGACGCCGAGCGCCACGAGCTCGCGGATGCGGGCCGGACCCTCCGACACGAGCACGCGCACCGCGAGCGGGTCGTTGAGCCCGGCACCCGCGGTCATGGTGTCGTGCAGGTGGTCGACGAGCCGGTCGTCGTCGAACAGGACGCCGGCGATGCCGCCCTGCGCGTAGCGCGTGTTGGCGTGCTCGAGCACGTCCTTCGTCACGAGGGTCACTCGGCTCCCCGCGTCGGCCGCGTGCAGCGCCGCGACCAGCCCGGCGATGCCGGAGCCGACCACGACGACCTCGACGGGAGTCGTCATGGCCGCGCCGCCAGCATGCGCTCGAGCGCGACGCGCGCGGGCTCGGCGACCGACGCCGGCACCGTGATGCGGTTGCGCACCTCGCCCGCCACGAGCCCCTCCAGCACCCACGCGAGGTAGCCGGGGTGGATGCGGTACATCGTCGAGCACGGGCACACCACGGGGTCGAGGCAGAAGATCTCATGCTGCGGGTGCTCGGCGGCCAGGCGTCGCACGAGGTTGATCTCGGTGCCGATCGCGAACGTCGTGGGCCCTGCCGCCGCCTCGATGGCCTTGCGGATGTAGTCGGTCGAGCCCGACTCGTCGGCGGCGTCGACGACCGCCATCGGGCACTCCGGGTGCACGATGACGCGCACGCCGGGGTGCTCCGCGCGCGCCCTGTCGATCTGGTCGACCGTGAACCGGCGGTGCACCGAGCAGAATCCGTGCCACAGGATCACGCGTGCGTCGCGCAGCCCGTCGGCCGACGATCCGCCGAGCGGATGCCGGGGGTTCCACAGCGGCATCCGCTCCAGCGGCACGCCCATCGCCTTCGCGGTGTTGCGGCCGAGGTGCTGATCGGGGAAGAACAGCACGCGTCGCCCGCGCGCGAACGCCCACTCCAGCACCGTGCGCGCGTTCGACGACGTGCACACGATGCCGCCGTGGCGCCCGACGAAGCCCTTGATCGCGGCGGAGGAGTTCATGTAGGTCACCGGCACGACGGGCACGAGGCCGTCCGCGTCCGGTGCGTCCAGGTCGCCGTAGACCTCCCCGAGCTGCTCCCAGCACTCCTCGACCTGGTCGATGTCGGCCATGTCGGCCATCGAGCAGCCCGCCGCGAGGTTCGGCAGGATCACGGCCTGCTCGGGGCGGGAGAGGAGGTCGGCGGTCTCGGCCATGAAGTGCACGCCGCAGAAGACGATCGCCTCCGCCTCGGGGTGCGCCTTCGCGGCGCCGGCGAGCTGGAACGAGTCGCCCACGTAGTCGGCGTGGGTCACGACCTCCTCGCGCTGGTAGAAGTGCCCGAGCACCACGACACGGTCGCCGAGGGCGAGCTTGGCGGCGCGGATGCGGCCGTCGAGCTCCTCCTCCGACGCCTCGCGGTACTCGCGGGGCAGCTCGCCCTGGCGGGGCGCGCTCGTCGGGATGACGTCGCCCATCGACGAGCCCGGGCCGTACCCGGGGCGCACGTCGAAGTTCCAGGGGCCGGCCGCGAGGTCGGTCGCGCAGGTCTCGGCGGTCGAGGCGCCGGCGACGATGGCCTGCAGCTCGTGGTCGACGCTGGGGTCGAGCACGGGGTCGGTCGGCCGGGGCAGAAGCGTCACGCGGGTCGGGTTCATGACGGTCTCCTTCACTGATGGAGCGGGCCGCGATCGGCCAGCTCGACGTCCTGGTTGTAGCGGTAGAGGCGGGCGGGGCGGTGGCTGCCGGTGCGGAAGCCCGCGGTCGGGATGAGGGTCCCCGAGCTCTCCACCTGGCGGCGGAAGTTCGCCGGGTCGAGGCGACGACCGAGGATGGCCTCGTACACCTCGCGGAGCTCGGCGAGCGTGAACTCGTCGGCGAGGAGCCCGTGGGCGATGCGGCTGTAGCCGACCTTGTTGCGCAGGCGCCACAGCGCGTAGTCGACGATCTGCGCGTGGTCGAAGGCCAGCGGCGGCAGCGCCGCGGTGTCGAACCACGCGACGTTCTCGGGGTCCTCCGGCTCGCCGGCGTGCGAGGCGTCCTCGCGCACGAGCGCCCAGTACACGATCGAGACGACGCGCGTGGGGGAGCGGTCGACGTCGCCGAACGCGTACAGCTGCTCCAGATAGCTCGGCGCGAGGCCGGTGGTCTCGGCGAGGGTGCGGGATGCCGCGGCCTCGAGGTTCTCGGCATCCCGCAGCCAGCCGCCGGGAAGCGCCCACAGCCCCTCGTGCGGGTCGCGCGTGCGGCGCACGAGCGGGATCACGACGGAGGGCGCGGCGTCGCCGGCGCGCAGGCTGAAGATCACCGTCGACACCGCGACGCGCATGTCGTCGGTCGGGGTCGAGGCGCCGTTCGCTCGGGACGCTGTTTGTGTCATGATGACTATTACCTCCGCTCCATCTTAAGGTCATTCCTACCTGAACTGCAAGTCCGGGCCGGAGCGCGCGGGGGCGGGGCCGGGCGAGGCGCATCGGCTTCTCCCAGGGAGGCCGCCTACCGTCCAGAGTCGAGCGTCGGAGGAGGGCCCGTGATCGTCGTGGACGTGCTGATCGTGGCGATCCTCGTGCTGGCCGTCGCGGCAGGCGTCGCGCGCGGGCTCTTCGCGAGCCTCGGCACGCTGCTGGGGCTCGTGGCCGGAGGCGTCGCCGCCGCGTGGCTCGTGCCGCTCGTGAACGCGTGGCTGCCGACGCCGACGCTGCGGTCGGTCGCCTCGCTCGGCGCGGCCGTCGCCCTGCTCGCGCTCGGCGCGGCGATCGGCGGCGTCATCGGCAAGGCGCTGCGCACCGGCGCCGACCGCATCCGGCTGCGCGGCGTCGAGCGGTTCCTCGGCGGCGTCGCCGGGCTGCTCGTCGCCGTGTTCGGCGTCGCGCTCGTCGCCCCCGCGATCACCCTCACCGGAGCGCCCGCGGTGGCGTCGGCGATCGCGTCGTCGCGCGTGCTGCAGACGATCGACCTGCTGACCCCCGACCCGCTCGACGCCGCGATGGCCGAGCTCCGCGGCGCGCTCGTCGAGGACGGCCTCCCACGGCTGCGCGAGCTGCTGGTGCCGGGCACCGCGCCGCTCGCGCCGCCGGTCGCGCTCGACGATCCGCAGCTGCAGCGGGCCGCGGCATCCGTCGCGCGCATCTTCGGCACCGCGTACGCGTGCGGCACCTCGTCGAGCGGCTCGGGCTTCGTCGCCGCTCCCGGACTCGTGGTCACGAACGCCCACGTCGTGGCGGGCGTCGACGACCCTGTGGTGCAGCTGCCCGGCCGCGAGGCCAGGGAGGGCCGGCTCGTCTGGTTCGACCCGGTCGACGACCTGGCCGTCATCGCGGTCGACGGGCTGGACGCCGCGCCGCTCGAGGTCGCACCGACCCTCGCCGAGGGCGCCGCCGCGGCGGTGCAGGGCTACCCGCACGGGGGACCGTTCGTCTCCGTGCCGGCGCACGTGCTGTCGGTGGGCATCGTGCCGGTGCCCGACATCTACGACGGGGGCACCGCGCTGCGGGAGATCTACGCCCTGGAGACCGACGTGCAGCCCGGCAACTCCGGCGGACCGCTGCTGAGCGCGGACGGGCGCGTCGCGGGCGTCGTGTTCGCGCGCGGCGAGGACGGCGACGCGCGCGGCTACGCGATGACGCCGACCGAGCTGGCACCGGCGCTGGCCGCCGCCTCGGCGTCGGGTCCGACCGTGTCGTCCGGCGCGTGCCTGCGCTGACGCGACGCGGGGGCGCCGGCGGTATGCTGGGAGCCGCAACTGAAGACGGCCGCACGCTGAGCGCGGGAGAGCCCCGAAAATCGCCCTCCGGGGGGAGGTTCGGGCACCGAAGGAGCAAGCCTCCCCGCCAATCTCTCAGGTCCCGCTACCGCGCTCATCCGGCCACTCTGAAAAGCGATCCCGAACATGTGCCGTTCCGTCTCGGGATCCGCCGACGGTGAAAGCCGGATCCCGCATCCGGCGAAGCTCTCAGGCCCATGACAGAGGGGGAGTTCCTCGGATGCCGATCCCGGCATCCGCCCGCAGCACGACGGGAGAACTCATGACCGAACCCCAGCAGACCCCGCTCGCCGACCGCCACGAGGCGCTCGGTGCGAGCTTCACCGACTTCGGCGGCTGGCTCATGCCGGTCCGCTACACGTCCGACCTCGCCGAGCACCACGCCGTGCGGACCGCCGCGGGCCTGTTCGACATCTCGCACATGGCCGAGTTCCTGGTCGAGGGCGAGCTCGCCGGCGACTACCTCGACGGCGCCCTCGCCGGGCGCCTCTCCACGATGCGCGTGCTCAAGGCCAAGTACAGCCTCGTGCTGTCGGCCGAGGGCGGCATCGTCGACGACGTGATCGTCTACCGGCTGGCCGCCGACCGCTTCCTCGTCATCGCGAACGCGGGCAACCGGGCCCCGGTGTGGCGGGCGCTGCAGGAGCGCGCCGAGGGCTGGGACGTCGAGGTGTCCGACATCAGCGACGACTACGCGCTCCTCGCCGTGCAGGGACCGCGTGCCGTCGACGTGCTCGCGGGCGTCGGCGAGCTCGCCGAGTACGGCACGCCGCCGGCCGACCTGTCGTACTACGCGGCGACGGATGCCTTCTTCGAGAGCTTCCCGGCGCTCGTCGCCCGCACCGGCTACACCGGCGAGGACGGCTTCGAGCTGCTCGTGCCGGTGGCCGCCGCGGGCGCGCTGTGGGACGCGCTCCTGGCCGCGGGCGCCGCGCACGGGCTCGTGCCGGCCGGGCTCGCGGCGCGCGACACGCTCCGGCTCGAGGCCGGCATGCCGCTGTACGGCCACGAGCTGTCGCTCGACGTC
>NZ_JBDIAB010000074.1:0-12401 GCF_039812165.1 Microbacterium sp. | reverse complement strand
CCCGGCATGGAGATGCCGGGCCGCAGAACGCCTCTCGGCGCGAGGCCGCTCGTAGCGGCAGAAGATGGAGCCCGGGGTTACTGCGGCCCGGCCGATCAAGTGTAACGGACCGACGCGGCCTCGCATTCCCGGGTCGGCGCACGGCGGCATCCCGCCGACTGTCGCGCCTCGCCTCGTGCCGGTCTGTCGCGCCTCGCCCGACGCGGGCGACGCGTACGCTCGGACCATGACCTGGCGCTACGCGCTCATGATCGATCCCGCCGCGCCGGACGACATGCGCATCGACTTCTCCGCGACGTTCACCCCGGTCGACCCGTCGGCGCCCGCGCTCACGGTGGGGGAGCTGAGCACCCAGCGCGGCGACGGCATCTTCGAGTCGATCGGGGTCGTCGACGGGCACGCGCAGGAGGTCGAGGCGCACCTCGAGCGCCTCGCCCACTCGGCACGGCTGTGCGACCTGCCCGAGCCCGTCCTCGCGCAATGGCGGCAGGCGATCGCGCTCGCCGCGGCCGAGTGCGGCCCGGGCGAGTCGGTCATCAAGCTCATCCTGAGCCGCGGCGTCGAGCACGGTCCGACGCCCACCGCGTGGGTCACCGCGGCGACCGCGGCCGACTTCGCGGATGCCCGGACCCGCGGCATCCGCGTCGTCACGCTCGATCGCGGCTACGGCATCCGGACGCCGGCCCAGGCGCCGTGGCTGCTGCTCGGCGCGAAGACGCTGTCGTACGCCGTGAACATGGCCGCGATCCGCGAGGCGAAGCGCCGCGGCGCCGACGACGCGATCTTCGTCACGAGCGACGGGTTCGTGCTCGAGGCGCCGACCGCGTCGCTCATCCTCCGGCGCGGCGACACGTTCGTCACGCCGGCGCCGAACGGCGGCATCCTGCACGGGACCACCCAGGTGAGCGTCTTCGCGCACCTCGACGCCCAAGGGTTCTCGACCGCGTACGAGACGATCCCCGCGGCCGATCTCGCGACGGCGGATGCCGCGTGGCTCGTCTCCAGCGTCCGTCTGGCCGCCCCCGTCACGGCGATCGACGGCGCCCCGATCCCGCTGGACGCGGAGCTGACGGCATCCGTCAACGCCTACCTGCGGAGCCCGCGCGACTGATCCTGCCGCGACGGCGGTGCCGCCGGGCTCCCGCGCGAGCGCCGACACAACGGAGGAGATCCTCGGCGACGCGCCGGGTCGCGGCATCCGTCATCGGCGTGTCCCGCCGGATCTCCGCCGTTGTGCACCGGTGGCGGGTGAAGCGGCATGACAGTCGCCGACACAACGGCGGATGCGACTACCGACACGCCGTCGTGTGGGGTGCCGCGGCCCGCATGTCGTGCGGGATCTCCGCCGTTGTGCCTCGTCGATGACGGTGTGCCCGAACGGCGGATTCCTCCACAACGACGGATCCGCGCAGGTTGTCCACGGAACCCGGGATCGGCGCCGCACGCAGGTCGGCCGACGCCGACACTGAGGGGCATGTGCACGTCCGAGGTCGCGATCGCGTCGTACCGGACGCTCCGGGAGAACCTCTCCCGCAGCGAGATCGCGGCACGCCTCCACAGCGGAAGCCTCGTGCGCGTCCGGCGTGGGATCTATGCGTCGGATGCCGCTTGTGCAGTCGCCGTCGAAGCGGTCGCCCACGGCGGGATGCCCGCCTGTGTCTCCGCGGCCCGTCATCTCGGGCTCTGGGTGCTCGACGACAGTGACGACCTGCACGTCTGGATGGGGCGCGGCGGCCACCGACGTCATCCCGAGGAGTGCGGCTGCGTCGCGCATTGGGATGACGGACCGGCATCCGGTTCGTTCGGGTCGGCTCCCGTGGCACGGATCCTTCGGCAGATCCTGTCCTGCAAGGGCGTCGAGGCGTTCTTCGTGACGCTCGAGTCGGCGCTGAAGGCGAGGCTGCTGACACGAGCGGGCTGGGCCTGGCTCCGTGCGCACGTCAACGGCGAAGGGCGGGAGGCCATGGAACTGGCCCGATCGGACGCCGACAGCGGTCTCGAGTCGCTCCTGCGGTGGCGGCTCCGCGGGCGTCGGCTGCGTGTGCGCACTCAGGTCAGGATCCTGGGCGTCGGGGTGGTGGATGTGCTCATCGGAGAGCGGCTCATCATCGAGGCGGACGGCAAGGACAACCACGAGGACGACGAGCATCGCCACAAGGATCTCGTCCGCGACGCCAACGCGGCGGTGTGGGGATATGCCACGCTGCGCTTCGACTACGCCCTCATCGTCCACGAGTGGGAGCTCGTCGAGGCCGCCATCCTCGGCGCCGTCGCCGCCGGCCACCATTTGCGCTGACACCGGAGCTGTCGCAAACCTCTGCGCAGGCTGACACGACGGCGGAGATCCGCGCGACACACCGACTTCCGGCATCCGTAACCGGGCGTGTCGTGAGGATCTCCGCCGTCGTGACGGTGAGGGCCGCGCGGCACCTCACGCCATGGCAGCAGGCCTGCAGAACGGCAGCTGCGCGACACAGCGGTGGACCATCGACACAACGGCGGACCATCACGCCGGCGCGCGGGGTGGGACGCCGTAACCACGGCGCGTCGCGAGGATCTCCGCCGTTGTGCGCGGCCCGCCTGCCCGCCGAGCCCTATCCGAAGCGGCCGGAGACGTAGTCCTCGGTGGCCTGCACGGACGGGGTCGTGAAGATCGTCGTCGTGTCGTCGTACTCGATGAGCTTGCCGGGCTTGCCGGTGCCGGCGATGTTGAAGAACGCCGTCCGGTCGCTCACGCGCGACGCCTGCTGCATGTTGTGGGTCACGATGACGACCGTGTAGTCGTTCTTCAGCTCGCCGATGAGCTCCTCGATCGCGTAGGTCGAGATCGGGTCGAGCGCCGAGCACGGCTCGTCCATCAGCAGCACCTGCGGCGACACGGCGATCGCCCGCGCGATGCACAGACGCTGCTGCTGGCCTCCGGAGAGGCCGGAGCCGGGCTTCTCGAGCCGGTCCTTGACCTCGTTCCAGAGGTTCGCACCCTGCAGCGACCGCTCGACGAGCGCGTCGGCATCGGCCTTGGAGATGCGCTTGTTGTTCAACCGCACGCCCGCGAGCACGTTCTCCTTGATCGACATGGTCGGGAACGGGTTCGGGCGCTGGAACACCATGCCCACCTGGCGGCGCACGGCCACGGGGTCGACGCCGGTGCCGTACAGGTCGTCGCCGTCGAGCAGCACCTCGCCCTCCACGCGGGCACCCGGGATGACCTCGTGCATGCGGTTGAGGGTGCGCAGGAACGTCGACTTGCCGCAGCCGGACGGGCCGATGAACGCGGTGACGGTGCGGGGCTCGATCTGGAGCGACACCCCTTCGACGGCGAGGAAGTCGCCGTAGTAGACGTTGAGGTCGTTGACGTCGATTCGCTTGGACACGGGTTTCCTTCGGGCGTAGGGCTCAGCGGCCGGTCTTGGGTGCGAACAGCTTCGCCACGAGGCGGGCGAGGAGGTTCAGCACCATGACGATGAGGATGAGGGTGAGCGCCGCGGCCCAGGCGCGGTCGGTGTAGGCCTCGGGCGGGATGCCCTGGTTCGCGTACTGGGCGTACGTGAAGACGGGGAGCGTCTGCATCCGGCCGTCGAAGAGGTTGAGGTTGAGCGAGTCGGTGAAGCCCGCGGTGACGAGCAGGGGCGCGGTCTCGCCGATCACGCGGGCGATCGAGAGCATGACGCCGGTGGTGATGCCGGCGATCGCCGTCGGCAGCACGACCTTGAGGATCGTGAGCCACTTCGGCACGCCGAGCGCGTACGCGGCCTCGCGCAGCTCGTTCGGGACGAGCCGCAGCATCTCCTCGCTCGAGCGCACGACGACCGGGATCATGAGCACCGACAGGGCGATCGATCCCATGATGCCCAGGCGCACGCCGGCTCCGAAGAACAGCGCGAACAGGGCGTAGGCGAACAGGCCCGCGACGATCGACGGGATGCCGGTCATCACGTCGACGAGGAACGTGATGCCCCGCGCGATGCGCTTGCCGGCCCCGTACTCGACGAGGTAGATCGCGGTCATGAGGCCGATCGGGATCGAGATGACCGCGGCGGCGAGCGTGATGAGGACGGTGCCCCAGATCGCGTGCACGGCGCCGCCGCCCTCGCCGACGACGTTGCGCATCGAGGACGAGAAGAAGATCGCGTCGAAGCGCGAGACGCCGGCCGAGACGACGGTCCACGACACCGAGACGAGCGGCACCATCGCGATGAGGAATGCGACCGTGACCAGGCCCGTGACGAACCGGTCGGTCGCCTTGCGCGTCCCCTCGACGACCGAGGAGACGACCGTGATGAGCGCGAGGTAGCCGATCGCCGAGACGACGAGCCAGCCGGCGACGTCGAGGCCCTTGCCTCCGGCGGCGGCGAGCAGCCCGAAGACGAGGAGCATCGCGGCCAGGACCCCGCCGAGGAGGGCCCACGGCGCCCAGTCGGGCAGGCGCCCGGAGCGCAGCGACGGTCCCGCCGGCATGCGGCTGGGGGCGGGTGCGGGTGCGGTGAGTGCCATGTCAGTTCGCTCCCGAGAATTCCTTGCGACGGCTGACGATCCAGCGTGCGATCGCGTTGACCGCGAACGTCACGACGAAGAGGATCAGGCCGGTCGCGATGAGGACGTTGATGTTCACGCCGTACGCCTCGGGGAAGGTGAGGGCGATGTTCGCGGCGATGGTGGACGGGTTGGTGGAGGTGAACAGCTGCAGGCTCACCGTGCCGGTGGCGGAAAGCACCATCGCGACGGCCATGGTCTCGCCGAGCGCGCGGCCGAGGCCGAGCATGGCGGCCGAGACGATGCCGGAGCGGCCGAACGGCAGCACGGCCATGCGGATCATCTCCCAGCGGGTGGCGCCGAGAGCGAGCGCGGCCTCCTCGTGGAGGCGCGGGGTCTGCAGGAAGATCTCGCGGCAGATCGCGGTGATGATCGGCACGACCATGACGGCGAGCACGATGGATGCCGTGAAGATCGTGCGGCCGGTCGCCGACACGTCGCCGCCGAACAGCGGGAACCAGCCCGCGTACTCGTTGAGCCACGCGTACGCGGGCTGCGCGGCGGGTGCGAGCACCAGGATGCCCCACAGGCCGAACACGACCGAGGGGACCGCCGCGAGGAGGTCGACGATGTAGCCGAGTGCCTGGGCGAGCCGGCGCGGGGCGTAGTGCGTGATGAACAGCGCGACCCCGAGCGAGAGCGGCACGGCCATGATGAGCGCCAGGAGGGCGGCCCACACCGTGCCGAACAGGAGCGGCCAGACGTAGTCCCAGAAGTTCGTGGTGAGCAGGCTCGCCTCGGCGCTCGTCGCGGTCAGCGCCGGCACCGACTGGATGATGAGGAACAGGGCCACCGCGGCGAGGGTGGCGAGGATCATGGAGCCCGCGAACAGCGCGGAACCCGAGAACCAGAGGTCGCCGGGGCGTTGCTTCGCCTTGGCGGGGGCGCTGGTGGCGGTCATGGGCGCGTCTTCCGTTCGTGCGATCCGGCCCGGGGCCCCTCAGGCCCCGGACCGGATCGTCGATCTCACTTGATGGCGTCGACCGCCGCGGCGGCCTTGGTGCGCAGGGCGTCCGAGATCGGGGCCGAGCCCGCGTTGTCCGCCGATGCGTTCTGTCCGTCGGTGCTGATCGCCGCGGAGAAGAAGCCCTTCACGAGCGCCGCGGTGTTCGCGTCCTCGTACTGGGCGCAGCCGATCAGGTAGCTCACGAGCACGACCGGGTAGGCGCCCTCGGCGGTGGTGGTGCGGTCGATCTTGATCGCCAGGTCGGTGTCGGCGCGACCCTCCTCGGCGGGCGAGGCGTCCACGGCGATCGCGGCGCCCTCGGCCGAGTGGCCGACGAACGCGTCGCCCACCTGGACGTTGACCGAGGCGATGCCGGTGGCCTGCGACGAGTCGGCGTAGCCGATCGTGCCCTGGCCGCCCTTGACGGCGTTGACGACGCCGGAGGTCCCCTGGGCGGCCTCGCCGGTCGCGGTCGGCCATTCCTCGACCGATCCGGCGGTCCACACGTCAGGGGCGTTCGCCGCGAGGTAGTCGGTGAAGTTGGCGGTCGTGCCGGACTTGTCGGAGCGGTGCACCGGCGTGATCTTGGTCGCGGGCAGCTGCGCGTCGGGGTTCGTCGCGGCGATCGCCGGGTCGTCCCAGCTCGTGATCGTGCCGGCGAAGATGCCGGCGAGGGTCTTCGCGTCGAGGTCGAGCTCGTCGACGCCGTCGAGCGTGAAGATCACGGCGATGGGCGAGATGTAGGCGGGGATCTCGACGATGTCGGAGTCGGCGGCGCAGGCGCCGAACGTGCCGGTGGAGATCTCGTCGGTCTTGAACGCACGGTCGGAGCCGGCGAACTGCACGGCGCCGGACTGGAAGGACTCGCGGCCGGTGCCGGATCCCTGCGGGTCGTAGTTGACGGTGACGGCCTCGTTCTGGCTCTGGAACTGAGCGGTCCAGGCCTGGATGGCGACCTGCTGCGAGGTGGCGCCGGAGCCGTTGAGCGTTCCCTGCAGCGCCGAGGCGGACTCGCTCGCGGCGGGCGCGCCCTCGTTCGCGGCGCAGGCCGTGAGGGAGAGCGAAGCGACGGCGGCGATCGCGCCGAGCGCGGCCAGACGGTTGAGTTTCACGTATCGTTCCTTCGGATGTCGGGTCGTGCCCGGCTGCCGGGCACGTGACAGAAGGTAGACACCGACTCTTAAGAGAGTGCGCTGCCGGGGTGAACGACAGGTGAACGACTCAGAACTTGGGGTCGTGCGTCTCGATCGACACGATCCCCGAGCCCGGGTTGCTCGTCGACAGGTGGACGACCGAGAACGAGCCGGGGTCGAGCGCCGACGCGCTGCCCAGGTACGAGCCGCGGAGGGTCCCGGTGGCCAGCGCCAGCTCGTGCAGGATGTCGGGGAGCACGGGCCCGTGGCTGCACAGCACGGCGGGCTTGCGGGCCCGGACGCGCCGCCCGACGACCGCGCGCACGTCCGCGGTGCCGTCCTCCCAGGCGTCCTGGCTGATCGACCGGGTGCGCTCGATCTTGGTCCCGAGGGCGGCGGCGAGCGGAGCGACCGTCGTGACGCAGCGCACCGCGTCGCTGGAGACGATCTTCTGCACGCCGAACGCGCGGAGCGGCCCGACGATCGCATCCGCCTGCTGCGTCCCTCGCGAGGTGAGCGGCCGCTTCGTGTCGGCGCCCTTCCACTTCTCGCGCGGCTTGGCCTTGGTGTGGCGCAGGACGACGATCGGGAAGGTCGACAGGATGCCGTCGTCGACGAACCGCAGGAAGTTCTCCAGGATCTCGACGTCGACCGGGTAGCTCAGGTAGCTCAGCGCCTTCTTCGGCGTGACCCACTCGATCGCGGCGATCTCGCGGTTCGGCACGAACGCCGACGCGCGGATCGCGGCATCCGTCGCCTCGGCCGACCAGTAGTGCACGATCTTCTGGCGCTTGTTCGGCATGCGGTAGCGCGACAGGCCCACCGAGATCCCGAGGGTGACCCGGATGCCGGTCTCCTCGAAGATCTCTCTCGCGGCCGTCTCGGCGAGCGTCTCGCCCGGGTCGACCTTGCCCTTGGGCAGGGTGACGTCGGCGTACGCGGTCCGGTGGATCACCAGGACCATGAGCCTTCCTTCGACCAGGCGCCAGACGACGCCGCCGGCCGCGTACACGGCGGTGTCGGTCATCGCACCGCGCGGGCGCGCCGACGGCGCTGGATCTGGGACATCGTGAGCTCCTGCAGGTCGGTGAGCGGCTTTCCGTCGGCGTCCACGCTGTGGCGGACCCACTGCTCGTCGGCGCCGAGATGCCACGAGCTGGTCTGGTCGCTCATCGCGGTGTCGAACCAGTCGAGGATCTCCTTGAGGTGCGCCGGCGCGGTGACCCGCACGAGCGCCTCGACGCGGCGGTCGAGGTTGCGGTGCATCATGTCGGCGCTGCCGATGTACACCTGCGGGTCGCCGTCGTTGTGGAACGCGAAGATGCGCGAGTGCTCCAGGTAGCGGCCGAGGATCGAGCGCACCGTGATGTTGTCGCTGACCCCGGGGATGCCCGCCTTGAGCGAGCAGATGCCGCGCACCCAGACGTCGACGCGCACGCCCGCCTGGCTGGCCCGGTAGAGCGCGTCGATGATCTCCTCGTCGACGATCGAGTTGACCTTGATGCCGACGCGCGCGGGCTTGCCCGCGAGCGCGTTGCGGCGCTCCTTGTCGATGTGCCGCAGCAGCCCCTTGCGCAGGTGCAGCGGGGCCACCAGGAGCCGCTTGAACTTCTTCTCGATCGCGTAGCCGGACAGCTCGTTGAACAGGCGCGTGAGGTCCCTGCCCACCTGCGGGTCGGTGGTGAACAGCCCGAAGTCCTCGTACAGGCGGCTGGTCTTCGGGTTGTAGTTGCCGGTGCCGATGTGGCTGTAGCTGCGCAGCATCCCGTCCTCCTCGCGGATGACGTGGAGGAGCTTGCAGTGGGTCTTGAGCCCCACGAGGCCGTACACGACGTGCACGCCGGCCTTCTCGAGCTTGCGCGCCCACACGATGTTCGCGGCCTCGTCGAAGCGCGCCTTGACCTCGACGAGGGCGAGCACCTGCTTGCCCCGCTCGGCGGCGTTGATGAGCGCCTCGACGATCGGGCTGTCGCCCGAGGTGCGGTACAGGGTCTGCTTGATCGCGAGCACGTGCGGGTCGCGCGCGGCCTGTTCGAGGAAGGCCACGACGCTCGTCGTGAACGACTCGTACGGGTGGTGCACCAGCACGTCGGCCTTGCGGATCGCGGCGAAGATGTCGGCGCGGCCGCCCTGGTCGGCGGACTGGAAGGCCGTCGCCGTGGTGGGGATGTGCGGCGGGTAGTGCAGCTCGGGGCGGTCGATGCGCGTGAGGGCGAACAGGCCGCGCAGGTCGAGCGGCTCGGGGAGGCGGTACACCTCCTGCTCGGTGATGTCGAGCTCGCTGATGAGCAGGTCGAGCATCACGTCGTCCATCTTCTCGGTCACCTCGAGCCGGATGGGCGGGCCGAACCGACGGCGCAGCAGCTCGGTCTCGAGCGCCTGGATGAGGTTCTCGGTCTCGTCCTCCTCGATGACGACGTCCTCGTTGCGGGTGAGGCGGAACGTGTGGTGCTCGAGGATCTCCATGCCCGGGAACAGGTCGTCGAGGTTGTTGGAGATCAGCTCCTCGAGCGGCAGGTAGCGCACGCTCTCGCGGCTGCCGGGGAGCGGGACGAACCGCGGCAGCATCGACGGCACCTTCAGGCGGGCGAACTCCTGGCGGCCGGTCTTGGCGTTGCGGATGCGGATCGCGAGGTTCAGCGACAGCCCGGAGATGTACGGGAACGGATGCGCGGGGTCGACGGCCAGCGGCATGAGCACCGGGAACACCTGGGCCTGGAAATAGTCGTACAGGTCGGCGCGCTCCTGGTCGGAGAGGCTCTCCCACGTGACGACCTCGATGCCCGCGTCGGCGAGGGCGGGGCGCACGAGGTTCTGCCAGGCCTCGGCGTGACGCACCTGCAAGGCGTGCGCCGATGCGGAGATGTCGGTGAGCACGTCGTGCGGCGCGCGGCCGATGTTCGTCGGCACCGCCAGGCCGGTCACGATGCGGCGCTTGAGGCCGGCCACGCGCACCATGAAGAACTCGTCGAGGTTGCTCGCGAAGATCGCCAGGAAGTTCGCGCGCTCCAGCAGCGGCGTCGCGGGGTCCTCGGCGAGCTCGAGCACGCGCTGGTTGAACGCGATCCAGCTGAGCTCGCGGTCGATGTAGCGGTGGTCGGGGAGCGACTCGTCCTGGACCTCGACGGCCTCGTCGAAGTCGTCGTCGTCGGCGTCGCCCAGCCCCGAGTCGGCGGCATCCAGTCCCGAGTCGAGCACTTCGGTTTCGATCATCCCCTCATCATTGCAGGCGCACCGCCGGGTTCGTGAACCCCCGGCGACAAGAAGACGAACTCGGCGCCCGCGACCCGCGCACGCGTGCGTTCCGGCACCCGCCGACCGCTCGGAGGGCGTGCGTCAGGCCTGTGACCGCGTGCGGGCGGGCGGCATGGTGTCGTCCTCGTCGACGTTGAACCGGTAGCCGACGTTGCGGACCGTGCCGATCAGCTGCTCGAGGTCGCCGAGCTTGGCGCGCAGACGCCGCACGTGCACGTCGACCGTGCGGGTGCCGCCGAAGTAGTCGTAGCCCCACACCTCGCTCAGCAGCTGCTCGCGCGTGAACACGCGCGACGGATGCGTGGCGAGGAAGTGCAGGAGCTGGAACTCCTTGTAGGTGAGGTCGAGCGGCTTGCCGCGCACCTTCGCCGAGTACGAGGCCTCGTCGATCGTGATGCCCGAGGTCTGCACGCGCGACGCGGGCTGGTCGGCGCCCTGCCGGCCGATCACGAGCCGGATGCGCGCGTCGGCCTCGGCCGGACCCGCCGAGGCCAGGATGACGTCGTCGATGCCCCACTCGGTCGACACCGCGGTGAGTCCGCCCTCGGTGACGACGGCCACCAGCGGGGCGTCGAGACCGGTGGTCGTGAGGATGCGGCACAGCGACTTCGCGCCCACGAGGTCGATGCGCGCGTCGACGAGGATGACGTCGGCGCTCGGCGCGTTGACGAGCTGCGCGGGCTCCGCCCGGATCTGGCGGACGCGGTGGCTGAGCAGCTCGAGGGCGGGCAGAGCGGCCCCCGCGACGGGGTCGGAGCTCAACAGGAGCAGCTGGGCCAAGGGTCGGATCCCTCCCGGTGCGGCCGGCACGCACCGTGCACTCATTGTAGGGCCGCGGAGCCGCGATGCGATCCGGGCGGGCGCACAGGGGGCTCTGTGGGTCACAATGGACCCATGTCCGTGCCCGAGCTCGCTCCGCGCCGCACGTTCGGCGGCATCGTCGCCGTGTGGATCTTCGCGGCCGTCCTGACCGTCGGCATCGGCGTCGTCGCCCCGCCGGAGTGGCGCGCCGCGTGGATGGCGGTGGGCCTCGGCGCATGCCTGTTCGCGTCCTTCGCGGTGCAGCTGGCGCAGGGGATCGTCGAGGGCTTCATCGAGCGCGTCGCGGCGAGCATCATCGGCGCGATGCTCGTGATGGGCTTCATCGGGGTCGGCTTCGGCCTCTCGACGCTGTTCGCCGGCTGACCCGCGCCGCCGTGCGCCCGTGTCGCGGGCGGCCCGGCGTAGAGTAGGCGTATGGACCTCGTCGCGCTCGAACTGTTCTTCGTCGGGTTGCTCGGACTCGCGTCGCTCGCGATCGTGTTCGTCTCCGGCGTCGTGATCAAGAACCTGTACCGCGGCCAGCGCTGACGCCGTGATCGAGCTGCCGAGCGACCTCGCCGCCGACCTCGTCCCGCTGTCGTGGCTGCTGGGCGTGTGGGAGGGCACCGGGGTCATCGACTACCACGCCGGCGACCGCTCGTTCGAGGGCGAGTTCACCCACCGTGTGAGCTTCAGCCATGACGGCGGGGACTACCTCAACTACGCGGCGACCGCCTGGATGACCGAGGGCGGTGCGCCCCTGGTCGCCGAGACCGGCTACTGGCGGCTCGTGCGCGCCGCGACCGACGCCGACGCCGGTCCCGCGCTGCTGCCGGCATCCGCCGTCGCGGCCGCGCGCACCGCCGACGACGTCGAGGCCCTCCGCGCCCCGACCGGCGGCTTCGAGATCGAGGTGGCGCTCGTCCACTCCGACGGCGTGGGCGAGCTGTACCTGGGCCAGGTGCGCGGGCCGCGCATCGACATCGCGACGGATGCCGTGGTCCGCCCGGCCGGGGCGAAGGTCTACACGGCGGCCACCCGCATGTACGGACTCGTCGACGGGCACCTGCTGTGGGCGTGGGACATCGCCGCGCTCGGCGGCGAGCTCGCCTCGCACGCGTCGGCACGACTGGCCAGGATGCCGTGATGGACGACGCGTTCGCGCGCGTGCCCGGCGCCGTCGTCGACGACGACGGCCTGGTGCACGTCGGCGAGCCGCTGCGCGAGCAGCGCCTGCTCGCCCAGGGCGCCGCGGTCGCCCCGCTCGGCGACCGTGCGGTGCTCACCGTCGCGGGCGAGGACCGCCTGTCATGGCTCGACTCGCTCACGTCGCAGGCCCTCGCGCGCCTCGAGCCGGGCGCGAGCACCGAGCTGCTCGTGCTCGACCCGCACGGGCACGTCGAGCACGCGGCATCCGTCGTCGACGACGGCGAGCGCACGTGGCTGATCGTCGACCGCTCGCACGCCGAGGCGCTGCTGGCCTGGCTCGTGCGCATGAGGTTCCGGCTGCGCGTCGACCCGCGCGACGCGTCGGACGCCTATCGCGTCGTGGGCGGCACGGCCGCGGCCGTGGCCGACCTGGCCGCCGCGGCGGTGTGGCACGACCCGTGGCCGGGCGTCGCGACGGGGGGCTGGGCGTACGCGGCGACCGACCCGCATCCGGGCGCCGAGCGCGACTGGTCCGAGGCGGTCGTCCCGCTCGCCGAGCACGAGCGGCTGGCGGATGCCGCGGG
>NZ_JBDIAB010000073.1:0-12470 GCF_039812165.1 Microbacterium sp. | reverse complement strand
CCCCGGCATCCGGTAACATCGGTACTCGGCCCGCACGGGTCGACGGGCGATTGGCGCAGTTGGTAGCGCGCTTCCTTCACACGGAAGAGGTCATCGGTTCGAGTCCGGTATCGCCCACCACGGAGAGTCCTCGGCCGAGCCAAGGGCTCTCTTTCGTTCTCGGGTAGCCTGCTGCACGATGCGATGGGCATCCCGCCCGGCACATCCTGTGAGCGAGCGAAGGAGCAGAATGCCCGAAGAGCTCGAACGACGCTCATTCGAACCCGCGGACGGCCTCTGGGCCTGGCTCGAAGAGAACCATGCGACGCACCCCGGACTGTGGGTGGTGCTGCAGAAGAGCGGCAGTTCAGTGCCCTCCATCACGTTCCACGAGCTGCTCGAGGCCGGGATCGCGTTCGGCTGGAGCGAGAGCACGCGCAGGGCGAATGACGAGACCTCCTACCTGCGGAAGTTCACGCCCCGCCGCACGAAGGGCACCGCCTCAGCGCGCAACTCGGCGATCGCCGACCGACTTCAGGTCGAGGGACGCTTGACACCGGCGGGGAGGGCCGCGCTGGGACGTCAGCCGCATCCCTGAGGCGTCGCTACGGCTCGAGATGGGCCGAGAGGTTGGCCAGCGACGACGTGAGCCCCTCGGCGTGATCGCGGGCACGGATCCCGTCGGGGACGTCCCGGGCGACGACCTCGACGTCGGTTCCGTGCTCTCCGCTGCGAAGGGTCCATTCCATCCGCATCGTCCCTCGGAACGCCGGGTCGTCCGACTCGAAGTCCACCTCCCACACGACGAGCTCTCCCGGCACGAGCCGCGGGATGCGCACCTCCGACACGTCCGAGTCCGCCGACGTCTTGCCGCCGCCGGCAGGGGCGTCGTCGTAGGTCGGCACCAGGCGGTAAGAGCCGCCCTCACGCATGTCGAAACGCTCGAATCGGCCCCGCATCCCCTTCGGAGGCAGCCAGGCGAGCAGGTCGTCGCGATTGGTCAGCGCCGCGAACACGTCCGCCGCGTCGACATGGACGAGAAGGCTCGCGCGGTCCGTTCGGCCCATGCCACCACCCTATTCGGCCCGCACACATGCACGATCGCGGCCCTCGTCCAGGCTTTCGGCGAAGGCGAGGACGCGCCGCACCTCCGGCACCGGACCGGGCCCCGCGGAGCTCAGCGCTCGCCGACCGCCCAGCCGTAGCGCTTCTGCAAGACCCGCGCCACGCGGCTGAAGCGGTCGAGGTCGAGCGCCGACGCCTCGCGCCGCATGCCGCGCACGTGCACGCTGTAGAGCTGCTCGACGTCGATCCACGACGGCCGCCCCCGCGAGTCCCACGGCCCCGGTCCGATCTCGAGGAAGTCGCGGTCGCGGTCGTGCGGCTTGCTGGTCAGCCGCAGCGCGTAGACGTGCTCGGCGTCCTGCCGGCCGATCACGAGCACCGGGCGGTCCTTGCCGCGCCCGTCGTTCTCGGCGTACGGCACCCACGTCCAGACGACCTCGCCCGCGTCCGGGTCACCGTCGCGGTCGGGCGCGTACGTGATCCGGATGCCGTCGCCTCGCGGCGCCGCGACCTCGCGGGTCGCCGTCGCACCGGTCTGCCCCGGCGAGGGCTCCCCGGCGGCGGTGAGCCGGTGCGCGGCGGCATCCGATCGGGACGAACGCTCCAGCTGGTCGTCGAGCACCGCGGCGCCGCCCGTGAACACGTTGACGATGCCCTTGACGAGGCCCGCGAGGAAGCTGTTCTTGTCGGTGGCCATGCCGTCACCGTACCGCGACCCGCCCCCACGCGATCGAGCCACCCCCTCGCGTGTGGCACGCGAGGGGGTGGCTCGGTCAAAGAGGGTGGGCCCTGCCGGAGCCCGGAGGATCAGTCGACGAGCGCGTAGCCCTCCTCGCCGTGCACGACCGTGTCGATGCCGGCGATCTCGTCCTCGTTGCGCACCCGGAAGCCCAGCGTCTTCTCGATCGCGAAGCCGATGACGTAGGCGACCACGAACGAGTACGCGAGCACCACGACCGCGGCGATGGCCTGCATGAGCAGCTGCATCGCGTCGCCGCCGACGAACAGGCCGGTGCCGGTGGCGAAGAAGCCGAGGTACAGCGTTCCGATGAGTCCGCCGACGAGGTGGATGCCGACGACGTCGAGCGCGTCGTCGTACCCGAGGCGCCACTTCAGCTCGATGGCGAGGGCGCACACGGCGCCGGCCAGGAGCCCCAGGAGCAGCGACCAGCCGGGCGTGAGGTTGGCGCACGAGGGCGTGATCGCGACGAGGCCCGCGACGGCGCCCGAGGCGGCGCCCACCGACGTGGCCTTGCCGTCCTTGAGCTTCTCGACGACGATCCAGCCGAGGATCGCCGCGGCGGTCGCGCCGAGCGTGTTGACGACGATGAGGCCGACGCTCGAGTCCTCGGTGCCGAGCAGCCCGAAGGTGCCCTCGGCGCCGGCGTTGAAGCCGAACCAGCCGAACCAGAGGATCGCCGCGCCCAGCATCACGAGCGGCACGTTGTGCGGCTTGTTGATGCCCTTCTGGAAGCCGACGCGCTTGCCGAGGACGAGCGCGAGGGCGAGGGCCGCCGCACCGGCGTTGATGTGCACGGCGGTGCCGCCCGCGTAGTCGATCACGCTGTAGTCGAGTCCGAACGCCGACCCGAGGTTGTAGATCCAGCCGCCGGCTCCCCACACCCATGCGGCGACGGGGAAGTAGACGACCGTGACCCAGATGCCGGCGAACAGCATCCACGAGCCGAACTTGGCGCGGTCGGCGATCGCGCCCGAGATGAGGGCGACGGTGATGATCGCGAACGTCGCGCCGAACGTGGCGCTCACGAGTCCGTCGCTGTCGGCCCCGGCGAGACCGAAGTCCGAGAACGGGTTGCCGGCGAAGGTGAAGGTCCACGAGTCGGTCTCGCCGATCGAGGCCATGTTGGCGCCGAACAGGATCCACAGGACTCCCACGAGTCCCATGGCTCCGAAGCTCATCATCATCATGCTGACGACGCTCTTGGCCTTGACGAGGCCGCCGTAGAAGAACGCCACACCGGGCGTCATGAAGAGGACGAGGGCTGTCGCTGCGACAGACCACGCGAGGTTTCCGCTGTCCATGTGCTGGCTTCCTTTGCAGTCGAAGTCATTGAGGGTCGGCACGCCGGCGTTCGGGTTGGCGGCGCGCCGGTGCGACAAGTCTGAGCACGCGCCGTTTCGCGCCGTGTGCTCGTCGTGTTACGCGGCGGTTACAGCGACCCGCCGTGCGTAAACATCCGATTTCGCGGATGCCGGGGGTGCGCCGCCGCGGCCGACCCGCGGCACACGTCGGCGAACGGTGTCGCGGCCGGCCGGCCCTGCACACGGCCCGGCGGGCACGGTCGTGCAGGACCCCGACCGCCGGCATCGGCCGGCCCGGTGGTCGGCACGCGGAGAGCCGGGCTCAGCTGTGGGTGAGCGCGACCAGGCGCGAGATGGCGCGGAGGTACTTCTTGCGGTAGCCGCCCGCGAGCATGTCCTCGCCGAACACCTGGTCGAGGGCGACGCCGGTGGCACGCACCGGTATCTGCGCGTCGTACGCGCGGTCGACGAACGCGACGAAGCGCAGCGCCGCGGACTGATCCTCCAGCGTCGCGACGTCGCGCAGGCCGATGAGCGAGATGCCGTCGAGCAGCCGGATGTAGCGCGACGGGTGCACCGTCGCGAGGTGCCTGATCAGCGCGCCGAACCCGTCGTCGGATGCCGTCGGCGGCGCCGCCGCGAGGTCGCGCTCGTACTCGTCGGGGCTCAGGACGACCGCGTGGCCGTCCACTGCGCGCTGACGGTAGTCGGTGCCGTCGATGCGGATCGTCCGGAAGCTCGAGGCCATCGCGTGGATCTCGCGCAGGAAGTCCTGCGCCGCGAAGCGCCCCTCGCCGAGCGCGTTCGGCGGCGTGTTCGAGGTCGCGGCCAGGCGCGTGCCCGACGCGACCAGCTCCCCCAGCATCCGGGTCATGACCATCGTGTCGCCGGGGTCGTCGAGCTCGAACTCGTCGATGCACAGCAGCTGCGCGCCGCGGAACAGGTCGACCGTGTTGCGGTAGCCCATCGCGCCGACGAGGGCGGTGTACTCGATGAACGACCCGAAGTACTTCCGACGGGCCGGCATGGCGTGGTACACCGCGGCGAGCAGGTGGGTCTTGCCGACGCCGAACCCGCCGTCGAGGTAGACGCCGGGCGGCAGCTCGGGACCCTTCTTCGCACGCCGGAACAGCCCCGCGCGCGGCGCGGGCGCTCCCCCGCCGGCGAAGGTCACGAGGAGGTCCTTCGCCTCCTGCTGCGACGGGTACCGCGGGTCGGCGCGGTAGGTGTCGAACGTGGCGTCGTCGAACTGCGGCGGCGGCACGAGTGCGGCCACCATCTCGGGGCCCGACACCTGCGGGTTCCGGTCGGCGAGGTGCACGATCGATCCCGCGGCGCTGTTCACAGGAAGAACCTTAGTCGTCCGCCGGCACCGCGTCGGAGGCGAACCCGTGCCGGCGCAGCCAGGAGGTGATCGCCGAGCTCCAGCGCTCCTGGTCGTAGTTCCACAGCTTCGTGTGCCGCGCCACGTCGAACACCTGCAGCTCGACGAGGTCGGGCCGGGCGACGAGCAGGTCGTGCGAGGCGTCCGACGGCACGTAGCCGTCGTCGTCGCTGTGCAGGATGAGGATCGGATGCTGCAGCTCCGCCGCCCGCGCGACCATGTCGAGCCGGTCGAAGCGGATGGGCGCGTCCGCACCGGTCACGCGCCCCGTCCATTCGCGCTGCAGGGCGCGCATCGCGAGGCCCGACACCGGCTGCGGCAGGCGGTTCAGGCGCGCCTGATAGCCGAGCACGACGCGCCAGTCCACGACCGGCGAGTCGAGGATGAGCCCGACGATGAGGTCGCGGTGCGCCGAGTTGAGCGACAGCTGCAGCGCGATCGCCCCGCCCATCGACCAGCCCATGACGACGATGCGGCGAGCGCCGCGGCGGCGCGCCTCTCCGAGCGCGGCGTCGACGTCGCGCCATTCGGTGGTGCCGAGGCCGTAGGTGCCCGAGCGCGTGCGGGGCGCCTCGCCGTCGTTGCGGTACGACACCACGAGGGTCGTGAGCCCCGCGGAGTGGAACACCGGCACGGCCCGCAGGCACTCGGCGCGCGTCGTGCCGCGCCCGTGCACCTGCACGACCCACGTGTCGGTCACGGTCTCGGCGGGGAACAGCCAGGCCGGGCACGGCCCGAACGGCGAGCCGATGCGCTCCGCGCTGAACGGCAGGTGCAGCTGGCCCGGGTCGTCGTAGTACCAGCCGCTGAACACGGCGTCGGGTGCGAGGCGCGCCTCGCGCGGCACGTGGGTGAGGAGCTTGCGGGTCACCGTGCCGGCGTCCGCCGACAGCACCGTGCCGAGCTTGACGTAGCCGGCGTCGCCGACCGTGTGCAGCCCGTAGCGGCCCGGCAGCACGGTGTCGGGCGTGCGGGCGAGCGTGATGGTCTGCGCCGAGGTGTCGATCCCCACGATCGCGGTGTCGGGCACGCGGTCGCTCGGGGTCACGACGCGACGCGCCATCGACAGCGAGACGAAGCCGAGCAGGCCCACGACGCCGGCCAGGGCGGAGGCGAGGGCGACGATGATCGAGCGCAGGACGACGACGAGTGTCGGGGATGCCGCGGGGGGTACGGCGCGCCTGGATGCCTTCATCGTGGGCTCACTCTAGTCTGTCGCCGTGGACGCCCCCAGCAAGCCGGCCTTCGCCGCCGTCGCCGACGCGCTGCGCGCCCTGACCTTCCGCCCCGACTTCACGGTGCGCGAGATCCCCGCGCCCTCCAGCCTCGCTCCCGACGCGTTCGCGCTGGCCGGCGACGTGCGGCCGCGCGACCACGGCATCGACTCCGAGTACGGCACCGGCCGGCTCATCCTGCTGCACGACGCGGCCGAGCCCGACGCGTGGAACGGGGCGTGGCGCATCGTGTGCTTCGCGCAGGCGCCGCTCGAGCCCGAGATCGGGACCGACCCGCTGCTGGCGGACGTGGCCTGGTCGTGGCTGGTCGACGCCCTGGAGACGCGCGGCGCGCGCTTCCACTCCGCCTCGGGCACGGCGACCAAGACCCTGTCGAAGGGCTTCGGGTCGCTCGCGGGCGAGCCCGACGGCGCGCAGATCGAGCTGCGCGCGTCGTGGTCGCCGGATGGCGACATCGGCGTGCACGTCGAGGCGTGGGCGGAGCTGGTCTGCATGCTCGCCGGGCTTCCCCCGGGGTCGGAAGGGATCGCGGTGTTCGGAGCGCACAGGGTCGCACGTGGCTGAGTACGACACGATCACCGACCCCGCCGAGTTCGCCGACGCCGTCGCACGGCTCGCCGAGGGCACCGGTCCCGCGGCCGTCGACGTCGAGCGGGCCTCCGGGTTCCGGTACTCGCAGCGCGCCTACCTCATCCAGGTGTTCCGGCGGGATGCCGGCGTGTTCCTCTTCGATCCCGTCGAGACCGCCTCGTTCGCCCCGCTGCAGGAGGCGATCGGCGGCACCGAGTGGGTGCTGCACGCCGCCAGCCAGGACCTCCCCTCGCTCCGCGAGGCGGGGCTCGAGCCGGCCGCGCTGTTCGACACCGAGCTCGCCGCGCGCCTGCTCGGTCACGCCCGCGTCGGCCTCGGCGCCGTCGTGGAGGACACCCTCGGCATCCCGCTCGCGAAGGCCCACTCGGCGGCGGACTGGTCGACGAGGCCCCTGCCCCACGCGTGGCTGGAGTACGCCGCGCTCGACGTGCTGCACCTCGTCGACGTCCGCGACGCCCTCGCGGCCGAGCTGGTCGAGCAGGAGAAGGTCGAGCTCGCGGCGCAGGAGTTCGTCGCGGTGCTGCAGCGGCCGGTGAAGCCCCCGCGCGACGAGCCGTGGCGCCGCCTCAGCGGCCTGCACACCGTGCGCGGCCGACGCGCCCTCGCCGTCGCCCGCGCCCTGTGGACCGCGCGCGAGGAGTACGCGCAGGCGCAGGACATCGCCCCGGGCCGCCTCGTGCCCGACCGGTCGCTCGTGGCCGCCGTGCGCGCCGACCCGGCCACGAAGCACGACCTGGCCGGCGTCAAGGAGTTCACCGGCCGCGCGAGCCGCAGCCAGCTCGACCGCTGGTGGGCCGCGATCGAGGCCGGGCGCGCCGACCCGGCGCTCCCGGTCGAGCGCGTGCGCAGCGACAGCCTGCCGCCGCCGCGCGCGTGGGCCGACCGCAACCCCGACGCCGACGTGCGGCTGAAGGCCGCGAAGCCGCTCGTCGACCAGCGGGCCGAAGAGCTGCGGATGCCGGTGGAGAACCTCCTCACGCCCGACACGCTGCGCCGCATCGCGTGGTCTCCCCCGGCCGTGGTGGACACGGCATCCATCGGCGACGCCCTCGCCGCGCATGGCGCGCGTCGCTGGCAGATAGAGCAGACTGCACAACTGATCGCCGATGCCTTTGTGCAATCTGCACAGGCCGATTCGGACGCCGTCGAGAACCCTTCGTAGGTTCGGGCCAACCGATTTCGCCCCTCCGAGCGCCGACCTAGGCTGGACGGCATCCCCTTTACCTTGGAGGCAGTGTGGCCGAGATCTCGGACGTCTTCTTCGTCGACGGCATGCGGACCCCGTTCGGCCGCGCCGGCGAGAAGGGCATGTACTGGCGCACGCGCGCCGACGACCTGGTCGTCAAGGCGATCATCGGCGTGATGGAGCGGAACCCGCAGGTGCCCGCCGAGCGCGTCGACGACGTCGCGATCGCCGCGACGACCCAGCAGGGCGACCAGGGCCTGACCATCGGGCGCACCGCGGCGATCCTCGCCGGCCTCCCCCAGTCGGTGCCGGGCTTCGCGATCGACCGCATGTGCGCCGGCGCGATGACGAGCGTCGCGACGATGGCGGGCTCCATCGGCTTCGGCATGTACGACGTCGCCCTCGCCGGCGGCGTCGAGCACATGGGCCGCCATCCGCTCGGCGGCGGGGGCGCCGACCCGAACCCCCGCTTCCTGACCGAGAAGCTGGTGAGCGCCGACGCGCTGAACATGGGCGTGACCGCCGAGCGGCTGCACGACCGGTTCCCGCACCTGACCAAGGAGCGCGCCGACCGGTTCGGCATGCTGAGCCAGCACAAGGCCGAGGCCGCCTATCGGGCGGGCAGGTTCCAGCCCGATCTCGTGCCGGTCGCGGTCACCGGCGCCGACGGCGCGTGGGGCCTCGCGACCGAGGACGAGGGGCGCCGCCCCGAGACCACGATGGAGGGGCTCGCGCACCTGAAGACGCCGTTCCGCCCGCACGGCCGCGTGACCGCGGGCACGTCGTCGCCGCTCACCGACGGCGCCACCGTGAGCCTCCTCGCCGGCGGCAAGGCCGTCCGCGAGCTGGGGCTGAAGCCCAAGATGCGGCTCGTCTCCTACGCGTTCGCGGGGGTCCAGCCCGAGGTGATGGGGATCGGCCCGATCCCGTCCACGCAGAAGGCGCTCGCCAAGGCGGGCCTCACGATCGACGACATCGGCCTGTTCGAGCTCAACGAGGCGTTCGCGGTGCAGGTGCTCTCGTTCCTCGACCACTACGGCATCGCCGACGACGACCCGCGCGTCAACCCGTGGGGCGGCGCGATCGCGCTCGGCCACCCGCTCGCGGCATCCGGCGTGCGGCTCATGATCCAGCTCGCGGCGCAGTTCGCCGAGCACCCCGAGGTCCGCTACGGGCTCACCGCCATGTGTGTGGGGCTCGGGCAGGGCGGCTCGGTGGTCTGGGAGAACCCGTACTACGACGGAAAGCGGAGGAAGTGACCGTGTCGCACGACCAGGTGGACTTCTCGCCCCTCTATGCGCTCGGCGAGGGCGAGGTCGTCACCCGCTCGCTCGTGCGCGACGTGCGTCTGCCCTCGGGCGCCGTGCTCGCGCTGATCACGCTCGACAACGGCCGCGACCACACCCGGCCCAACACGCTGGGCCCGCGGACCATGCTCGAGCTCGGCGAGCGGATCGACGAGCTGCACGCGCGTGCCGCGGCCGGCGAGATCCAGGCGGTCGGCATCACCGGCAAGCCGTACATCCTCGCCGCCGGCGCCGACCTGTCCGACATCACGAATCTCGGGTCGAGGGAGAACGCTCGCCTCATCGCGCGGCTCGGGCACCGTGTGCTCGGCTCGCTGTCCGAGCTCGGCGTGCCCTCGTTCGCGTTCGTCAACGGCCTCGCCCTCGGCGGCGGGCTCGAGATCGCGCTCAACTCGACCTATCGCACGGTGGACGCCTCGGCCGCCGCGCTCGCCCTCCCCGAGGTCTTCCTCGGCATCATCCCCGGCTGGGGCGGCGCGTACCTGCTGCCGAACCTCATCGGCATCGAGAACGCCCTCGAGGTCGTGATCTCGAACCCGCTCAAGCAGAACCGGATGCTGAAGCCTCGGCAGGCGTTCGACCTCGGCGTCGTCGACGCGATCTTCCCCGCCGCGAACTACCTCGAGGACTCGCTGCGCTGGGCCGACGGCGTGCTGAGCGGCGCGGTGAAGGTCGACCGCAAGCACGAGCCGGGCAAGCTCGAGCGCCTCACCAAGTGGCCGATCGCGATCAAGATGGCCCGCGGCATGCTCGAGTCGAAGATCGGCACGGTCCCGCGTTCGCCGTACGTCGCGCTCGACCTCCTCGACAAGGCCCGCGGCGGCACGAGGGCCGAGGCCTTCGCGCGCGAGGACGAGGCGCTGGCCGACCTCGTCGTGGGCGATCAGTTCGCGGCATCCATGTACGCCTTCGATCTCGTGCAGAAGCGCGCGAAGCGACCCGTCGGGGCCCCCGACAAGGCGCTCGCGCGAAAGGTCACCAAGGTCGGCGTCATCGGCGCCGGCCTCATGGCCAGCCAGTTCGCGCTGCTGTTCGCGCGCAGGCTCCAGGTGCCGGTGCTCATCACCGACCTCGACCAGGCGCGCGTCGACAGGGGCGTCGCCCACATCCACGACGAGATCGGCACGCTCGAGGCCAAGGGCCGGCTCGACGCCGACGCCGCGAACAAGCTGCGCGCGCTCGTCACCGGCACCGTCGACAAGAGCCTGTACGCAGACTGCGACTTCGTCATCGAGGCGGTGTTCGAGGAGGTCGGCGTCAAGCAGGCCGTGTTCGCCGAGATCGAGCAGATCGTCGCCGACGACGCGGTGCTCGCCACCAACACGTCGTCGCTGTCGGTCGCCGAGATCGGCGCGAAGCTCGCGCACCCGGAGCGGCTCGTGGGGTTCCACTTCTTCAACCCGGTCGCGGTCATGCCGCTCGTCGAGATCGTCAAGACGCCCGCGACGACGGATGCCGCGCTGTCGACGGCGTTCGTCGTCGCACGCGGACTCGGCAAGAACGCGGTGCTCACCGCCGACGCGCCCGGGTTCGTGGTCAATCGCCTCCTCGCGAAGGTCATGGGCGAGGCGACGCGCGCGGTGTACGAGGGCACGCCGCTCCTGACCGTGGAGCGGGCGTTCGCGCCGCTGGGCCTGCCGATGACCCCGTTCCAGTTGATCGACCTGGTGGGCTGGAAGGTCGCCGCGCACGTGCAGGACACCATGGCGCACGCGTTCCCCGACAGGTTCTACGCGAACGAGAACTTCCACGCGCTCGCGGAGCTGCCCGAGGTCGTCGAGAAGGCGAAGTCGGGTCGCGTGACCGGGTGGACGAAGGCCGCCGACAGGGTGCTCAAGGGGGCCGTCGGCGACGCCCCGGCATCCGAGGCGGAGATCCTCCGACGCGTGCAGGACGGCCTCGCGCAGGAGATCCGGATCATGCTCGACGAGGGCGTCGTGCCCGAGGTCGAGGACATCGACCTGTGCCTCATCCTCGGCGCGGGCTGGCCCTTCATCGACGGCGGCGCCTCGCCGTACCTCGATCGCGAGGGCGCCTCCGAGCGGGTGTTCGGCGACACGTTCCACCACCCGCCGATCCGCGGCATCGAGCACTGACGCCCCGGGGGCCGTCCGTCTCCGGCATCCCGCTACTGGCGCAGGACGCATCCGTGCTAGTTTCTGAACATGTTCAGTTCTGAGCGGATGCCGGAGACCAAGAGCGAGCGGACCAGGGCGCTGCTGCGCGGGATCGCGCTGCGATCCTTCCGCGACGACGGCTACGACGCGACGACGATCCGGCGCATCGCGCAGGAGGCGGGCGTGTCGGTCGGCACGACCAACTATCACTTCGCCTCGAAGAACCACCTGGTGCAGGAGCTGTACCTCGACGTGCAGGAGGCGCACCGGGCCGCCGCCGTGCCGGCGCTCGCCGCAGAGACCGACCTCGTGGCGCGGCTCGGGATCGTGTATGGCACCGGACTCGACCAGCTCGCGCCGTATCACGCGCACGCGCCCGAGTTCCTCTCCGCGGCGGTCTCGCCGCGCTCGCCGGTGAACCCGCTCTCCGAGGAGTCCGCACCGGCGCTCGCGATCGTCGAGGAGCTCTTCCGCACGGCCGTCAACGGCGCCGACCATCGTCTGCCCGCCGACATCGCACGGTCGCTCCCCCGCGCGCTCGTGCTCGGCCACCTGCTTCTCGCGCTGTTCTGGGTCTACGACACGTCGCCAGAGCAGCGCCGCACGCGGCGCCTCCTCGAGCGCGGCCTCGGTCTGCTTCGCACGGCCTTGCCTCTCACGCGGGTGTCACTGGCCCGCCGGCCCGTGCGCGAGTTGCTCGACCTCGTAGCGGAGGTGCGGTCATGACCGCGTCGGAGCCGCCGACCGCGGAGACGTCCACGGCCCCCGAGACCTCTGCGCGTACCTCGGATCGACCGATGGCCGTCACGCGTGCGGAGGTCGTGCACGGCGGGTTCGTCGCCTGGCTGGCGTTCGTCGCCCTGTTGGAGATCACGCTGGTGGCCGCCTTCCTGGTCGCTACGGTCGTGACGCCGCACTCGGACTTCTCCTCGCTCGGGTTCCTGCCCGCGGCACTGCTCTACGGAGCCGTGTTCGGCGGCGGCGTCTCGCTGGTCGTCGAGCTCATCGGACTGCCGGTCGCGTGGCTCGTCGCACGCGGCATGGCGGGCGTCCGCAGCATCCGCGCCCACGTCGCCGTCTACGCCGCACTCGGCGCCGGCGTCGGGCTCGCCGTCACCGGGGTCTTCGCCTTCCTCTCGGGGAGTGCGTCGATCTGGTGGTCGCCCTTTCCGCCGCTCGCGGTCGCGCTCTCCGCGGCATCCGTGGTCTTCGGCTGGTGGCGCGCCTCGCGCGCCGCCCGCTGGGCGCTCGCGGCCCGCACCTGAGGGCGTCCATGCGTGACCACCCCGCGTCACCTGGCGCGAATGGTCGCCGCCGGCGGCAACGACGACAGAATGCGCCAAGCGAAGCTCGACAGCGGCATCCCACCTGTCGCGAATGGTCGTCCGCTCCGGTCGGGGCGACCGAACGCGCCATGTCGAGGATGCCAGCGGGCCGCGCGCCGTGACACCACAGGTCCGGGCGGTCAGCTGTCAGCGCGCTCGGCGGCGTCGTGCTCCTGGATGCGAACGTCGTCAGGATGCCAGGTCGCACCGGTGTCGGGCTCGGGCCGCGCGATCGGGA
>NZ_JBDIAB010000072.1:0-12496 GCF_039812165.1 Microbacterium sp. | reverse complement strand
GCTTCGGTCGCTGGCGGCCGCACGGGGCACCGGCCGCTGACCGGGGGACGCTGACCACCGCACCGGGCGCCGCGTCGCACACCCGCCACGCACCGCACGGCGAGATCGAGGCCGCGTCGGCGGTGCCCGCCTATTGTGGAACGCATGACCGACGCCCTCCGTTCCGGTATCGACCTCGACGAGCTCAGCCCCGGCATCCGCCCCCAGGACGACCTCTTCCGCCACGTCAACGGCGCGTGGATCGACCGTACCGAGATCCCCGACGACAAGGCGCGCTGGGGATCGTTCCACCTCATCGCCGAGCAGGCCGAGAAGGACGTCCACGCGATCGTGGAGGAGTCGCAGTCCGCCGAGCCGGGCACGCAGGCGCGCAAGATCGGCGACCTGTACGCGAGCTTCATGGACACCGACCGCATCGAGTCGCTCGGCGCGACACCCATCGCGGAGCAGCTCGCGCGGGTGGACGGGGTCGACGGCATCCCGAGCCTGCTGCGCACCGTCGGCGAGCTCGAGCGCGAGGGCGTCGGCGGCATGATCGCCAGCTACATCGAGCCCGACCCGGGCGACCCGCAGCGCTACGTCGTGTTCGCGCTGCAGGGCGGCCTGTCGCTCCCCGACGAGAGCTACTACCGGCTCGACAACTTCGACGCGACGCGCACCGCGTTCCGCGCGTTCGTGCAGCGGATGCTGGCGCTCGCCGGCGTCGCCGACGCCGACGCGCAGGCCGACCGCGTCATGGCGCTCGAGACCGAGCTGGCCGGCCACCACTGGGACAACGTGCGCAGCCGCGACGCCGTCGCCACGTACAACCTCATGTCGTGGGCCGACGTGAACGCGCTCGTCGGCGTCGACCTCGACCCGTTGGTCGAGGGCATGGCGCCGGGCCATCGCGAGGGCTTCGCCGAGATCAACGTCAACCAGCCCAGCTTCCTGACGGGGCTCGGGAGCCTGCTGACCGAGGAGCGCCTCGACGACTGGAAGGCGTGGTTGCGGTTCCACGTCGTCCGTTCCGCGGCGCCGTTCCTGTCGCGCGCGTTCGTCGACGAGAACTTCGCGTTCTACGGCACCGAGCTGACCGGCGTGCCGGTCAACCGTGAGCGGTGGAAGCGCGGCGTGAGCTTCGTCGAGGCCGCGATGGGTGAGGCGGTCGGTCAGGTCTACGTCGAGCGGCACTTCCCGCCGCAGGCGAAGGAGGCGATGGACGACCTCGTCGCCGACCTCATCGAGGCCTACCGCGAGTCGATCTCGCAGCTCGAGTGGATGACCGAGGCCACGCGTGCCCGCGCCCTGGAGAAGCTGGCGGCGTTCACGCCGAAGATCGGCTACCCGGTCAGGTTCAAGGACTACTCGGCGCTCGAGGTCGACGCGACCGATCTGATCGGCAACGTGCGGCGCACGAACGCGTGGGAGCACGACCGGCAGCTCGCCAAGCTGGGCGGTCCCATCGACCGCGACGAGTGGTACATGACGCCGCAGACCGTCAACGCGTACTACAACCCGCTCATGAACGAGATCGTGTTCCCCGCGGCGATCCTGCAGTACCCGTTCTTCGATCCCGAGCGCGACGCCGCGGCCAACTACGGAGGCATCGGCGCGGTCATCGGCCACGAGATCGGGCATGGCTTCGACGACCAGGGCAGCGCCTTCGACGGCACCGGGGCGCTCAACGACTGGTGGACCGACGACGACCGCGCCGCCTTCGAGCAGCGCACCGCCGCGCTCATCGAGCAGTACAGCGCGCTCACCCCGCGGGGGTTGAGCGAGGAGCACAAGGTCAACGGCGCCCTCACCATCGGCGAGAACATCGGCGACCTCGGGGGCCTCGGCATCGCCCTGAAGGCCTACCGTCTGCACCTGGCCCGCGGCGGCGAGCCGGTCGACGGTCCCGAGATCGACGGGTACACCGGCATCCAGCGGCTGCTCCTGAGCTGGGGACAGATCTGGCAGCAGAAGGGGCGGGATGCCGAGACCATCCGCCTGCTCACGATCGACCCGCACTCGCCGAACGAGTTCCGCTGCAACCAGATCGTGCGCAACGTCGACGCGTTCTACGACGCGTTCGGCGTGACCGAGGGCGACGAGCTGTGGCTCGACGCCGACCAGCGCGTCACCATCTGGTAGCCGGGCGGGCTGGCGGCGGATCGCTTCGCGCTGCGGTGCGACGGTGGTCGCTTCGCCCGCTGCGGGCGTGACGGTGATCGCTTCGCGCGCTGCGGGCGCGACGGTGATCGCTTCGCCCGCTGCGGTCGTGGGCTGCCGCGGCTTGCGGCGGCGGGGTGGTGCCGTTTCGCGTGCTGCTGCGCCGTGTCGCGGTGGCCGCGCCGCTGTGCCGTGCCGGGGTGGCCGTGCCGCGGCGGCCGTCGCATCCTTGACCCCACGGCCCGGGCGGTCACGCCAAGAGGCCCAGGCCGTCACGCCAAGAGACCCAGGCCGTCACGCCAGGAGGCGCCAGGCGGTCACGCCAGGAGGCGCCAGGCGGTCACGCCAGGAGGCGCCAGCCGATCCGTTCGGAAGCGCGCCGGTCGAACGTGACCGTCTCATCGACGCCGAACAGCTCCATCGTGCCCTCGATGAGCGCGTCCGCGAAGTCGGCGCCCTCCTCGGCGAGCGTGAGGGCGCGCACGACGCTCTCGCCGTCGTCGAACTCCAGCACCTCGGTCTCGACCAGCCGGCGGATCACCGTCAGACAGTCGTCACGCGGTATGCGCGCCGCGCGTGAGAGCACCCAGTAGGTCTCCGCGAGCGTCACCTGCGTGATGAAACCCCGTCGCTCATCGGTGAGGGAGCGGAAGAACTCAGCTGCGCGGGTTGACTGCTCCGGGTCGTCCTGGAGGACCGCGCGAAGGACGATGTTCGTGTCGATGCCGATGAGGCGCTCGCCGAAGCCGATCATCGCATTCCGCGCAGACCGCTCGCTGCACCGCCCTCGGCGATCGCCTCGTTGATCTCCTCGGTCGTCATGGGTGCGGCATCCGGGTCATACAGCATCCCGATGAAGTCCTCGACGCTTCCCGTGCGAGGGACGATGCGGTACTGGCCGTTGCGGAGTCGGACGAACATGACCCTCGATCCTGCCGTGAGCCGGAGGTCGTCGCGAACATCCTTGGGGACGGTGATCTGACCCTTGCTGGTCATCGTGGCGATCGACATGGCGAGTTCCTTTCCATATCTATTCTGCCTTGATCTTCGCATCATGTAAGGAGAAGCCTCGGTGATCGTCGATGTGATCGAGCGGCGCGGGCAAAGGGTGGCGATCGGTTCATAGAAAAAATGTACTACATAAGACTTGGCAAAGCTAGTAAATATGTTCTAGACTTGAGGCATGACCACTCCACTGTCCGGCGTCGCCGAGGCCCTCGCGACGCTCGTCGACGCGGGTGGTGATCGGGTGGCGGACTCGTTGACTCCCGCGCAGCTCGTGGCGGTGAGTGAGGCGTTCGGGGTGTTGAAGCGGAGGGTGGATGCGGCGTTGGTGCCGGTGGCGGCGGAGCTGGCCCGGCGGTCGCGGGTGGAGCTGGGGCGGGAGTCGCTGGCTCGCCGGCGGGGGTTCCGGTCTGCGGAGTCGATGATCTCGACCGCGACCGGGGTGCCGGTGGGGGAGGCGAAGCGGCTGGTGCAGGTCGGTGAGGCGACCGCCCCGCGGGTCTCCCTGAGCGGGGAGGCGCTGCCGGAGCCGCATCCGCATGTCGCCGACGGTGTGCGCCGTGGGGTGATCGGTGTGGCGGCGGCGTCGGCGATCGTGTCGCTGCTGGATCGGGTGGCGCCGCGGGCGGATGCCGCTGCGGTGGACGAGATGGAGGCTCGGTTGGCGCAGGCGGCGCCGGGGTTGCGCCCGGATGAGCTGGGCAAGCTGTTGGCGCGGGCGGAGGCGAGCCTGGACCCGGGCGGGGTAGAACGGAAGCTGTCGGAGATCCGCGCCGACAGGTCGTTGACGATCAGTGAGCGGGGCGGGGTTCTGCACGTGCATCTGGTGACGGATGCGATGTCCGGGGCTCCGCTGAAGGCGGCGGTCGAGGGTGCGGTGACGGCGGTGTTCCGTCGCAATGAGCACGCCGCCGACGCGGAGGCCGACCAGCGGAGTGTGCGGCAGATCCAGGCGGACGCGGTGATCGAGTTCTGCCGGCACGCGCTCGGCTGCACGCAGGTGCCCACCCTGCCCACGACCACGGTGGTGGTGCGGATGGACCTCGATGCCCTCCGCTCCGGGGTCGGGACGGCGATCATCGACAGCATCGACCAGCCCGTGCCGGCCGGGGCGGTGCGGCGGATGGCGGCGGACCTGCAGGTGGTGCCGGTGGTGCTCGGCGGGGACTCCGAGGTCCTCGACCTCGGGCGGGCGAAGCGCCTGTTCAGCCCGGCGCAGAAGCTCGCGCTCGCGGAACGCGACGGCGGATGTGTGGGGTGCGGTGCCCCACCGGACCGGTGCATCGCCCACCACCTGACCTGGTGGTGCCACGGCGGGAGAACCGATCTGTCCAACGGGGTGCTGCTGTGCGTCGCATGTCACCACCGGCTGCACGACGACGGGTGGGACATCCGCGTCGACGGACCCGGCGTACACGCGAAGGTGTGGCTGATCCCGCCGCCGTGGATCGACCCCGACCGCATCCCACGCCTGGCCGGCCGACACCGCTACGACCTCGTCACCTGAGATGCGCCCGACGGCATGGGCCGGACCGCGCTGGCAGCACCATGCCAGCCCGTGCCGACCGCACCATGCCGGCCAGTGCCGGGCTGGGCGGTGCCTCGGCGGGCGTCGCGCGGGTCGGCATCCACGGCCGACGCCGTCCAGGAGGGAGCGTGACAGGTGGGCGCTGTCCGTGCGGGACTGCGGCAGGCCGCGGCGCGTGGGTCTGTCGGGACCGGCTCTAGAAGATGATCGTGTGGTTGCCGTGGCGGATGACGCGATCCTCCGCGTGCCAGCGCACGGCGCGCGAGAGCACCTGACGCTCCACGTCGGCGCCGCGGCGGACGAGCTCGGCCACCGAGTCGGCGTGCGTCGCGCGCACGGTGTCCTGCTCGATGATCGGCCCCTCGTCGAGGTCGCCGGTGACGTAGTGCGAGGTCGCGCCGATGAGCTTGACGCCGCGCTCCTTCGCCTTCTTGTACGGGTCGGCGCCGATGAAGGCCGGCAGGAACGAGTGGTGGATGTTGATGACGGGCACCCCGAGCTTGTCGAGGAAGTCCTCGGAGAGGATCTGCATGTAGCGCGCGAGCACCACGAAGTCGACGTTCCCGACGAGGAGCTCGAGGATCCTCGCCTCAGACATCGACTTGTCAGGGCCGGGGACCGACGGCACGTGGAAGAACGGGATGCCGAACGACCGCACGTCCTCGGCAGACGTGGTGTGGTTCGACACCACCATCGGCACGGTCACCGGAAGCTCGCCGCGGCGATGCCGCCAGAGCAGGTCGAGGAGGCAGTGGTCCTGCTTCGAGGCGAGGATCGCCATGCGCTTGGGCACGGACTGGTCGGTGATCGTCCACTCCAGCTCGAACCCGTCGCGGAGCGTCTTCGCGACGTCCTGCTCGATGGCGGGAAGCGTGGCGGCGAGGTCGACGCGATGGAACACCACGCGCTGGAAGTACTCGCCCGTGTCGGGGTCGGCGTACTGGTCGAACGCCACGATGTTGCCGTCGTTGCGGGCGATGAGCGCCGAGACGGCGGCGATGATGCCCGGGCGGTCCTTGCCGTGCACGATGAGACACGCGTGATCGGGGAGGAGGTGGGGATTGTGCACGGCCATGCCTTCGATTCTGCCGTGCCGAGCCGCATGCCACGGCATCCGCTCCGGATCAGTGCGGCAGCGAGGGATGGGCCTCGGGCGCGGGCCGCTGCGGGATGAGGAGCGCGAGCGCGAGCGCCACGATCGCGGCGCCCCCGCCGAGCACGTAGGAGAGCTGGAACGCGGCCGCGGTCGGCACCTGCATGCCGTCCTGCGGCGTCGACAGGGTCGCGAGCACGGCGCCGATGACCGCCGCCGCGGTGCTCGTGCCGAGCGAGCGGCACAGCGCGTTCAGGCCGTTCGAGGCGCCCGTCTCGCTCTGCGGCACCGAGCGCATGATGAGCATCGGCATGGCCGCGTAGCCGAAGCCGATGCCGACCCCGACCAGGACGTTGGCGACGAACAGCTGCCACACCTCCTGCGAGAACAGCAGCGTGTAGCCGTATGCGGCGATCAGCGCGATCGCGCCGAAGGCGAGGAGGATCCGCGGGCCGAGTGTGCGCGAGAGGCGCCCGGCGACGGGCGAGAGGAGCATCATCATGAGCCCCGACGGGGCGACGATGAGGCTCGCCGCGAGGAGCGACAGGCCGAACCCCGCGGGCGCCGGCAGCTCGAGCACCTGCGGGTAGGCGACGTTCGACGTGAACAGCGCGAAGCCCATCGCGATCGACGCGACGTTCGTCAGCAGCACCGGGCGGCGCACCGCGACGCGCAGGTCGAGCAGGGGATCGGACGTGCGCAGCTCGAACCAGCCCCACGCCAGCAGCACGGCCACGCCCCCGATGCCGCTCCCGAGCACCGCGGGCGACGCCCAGCCCCACTCGTTGCCCCGCGAGATCGCGAGCAGGATGCCGGTGAGCCCCACCGTGAGCCCCGCAGCCCCCACGTAGTCGAAGCGGCCGGCCGTGCGCAGCACGCTCGGCGGCACGATGAGCAGCACCAGCGCGAACACCAGCACGCCGAGGCCGGCGGCGAGCCAGAACAGGGCGTGCCAGTCGCTGTACTGCGTGACGAGGGCGCTGAGCGGCATCCCGAGCGCGCCGCCCACGCCGAGCGTCGCGCTGATGAGGGCGATCGCCCCGTCGACGCGATCCTGGCGCAGCACGTCGCGCAGGATCGAGATGCCGAGCGGCACGACGCCGGTGACCGCACCCTGCAGGCCGCGCCCGACGACGAGGCCGACGATGTCGTGCGACAGCGCCGCGATGACCGACCCGGCGACGAGGACGGCCACGAGCACCAGCACGATGCGGCGCTTGCCGTACATGTCGCCGAGGCGGCCGGAGATCGGCGTGATGACCGCGGCGACGAGCAGCGTGATCGTCACGACCCACGCCGTGTCCTCGCGACTCGCATCCAGCAGTTCGGGCAGCTTCGCCTGGATCGGCACGACGAGCGTGTACATGAACGACGACGCGAGACCCGCGGTCGCGAGCACCGCGACGATCGCGCCCTGTGGCGGGATACGGGTGAGTCGTCGTCTCTCCCGATCCCCGGCACGCATCGTTTCAGGCTATCGCCTGACGCTCCTCCGGGAGCCGTCGCGGGGCGCGCGAGCGCAGACCCATGGCCACGAGCGGGAAGACGAGCACCGACAGCATCCCGATCCCGACCAGGAGCGCGGCCGTCTGGGTCGTGATCATGCCCTTGTCGACGCCGATCGCGGTGACGGCCACGATCACCGGCAGTCCGGTCGCGCCGAACAGCCCGATCGCCGCCCGGTCGCGCATCGTCGCGCCGGCCGGGGCCGCGAACATCGACGGGATGCCGCGCACCACCACGAGCACGATCAGGCCGACCGGCAGCAGGAGCAGCAGCAGCGGCTCGTCGAGCAGCGCGGTCAGGTCGAAGGTCACGCCCGCGTAGATGAAGAACACGGGGATGAGGAAGCCGAACGCGACCGCCTCGACCTTGCTCTCGACGGCGACGCGATCCTGCGGCGCGGCGTCGCGCATGAGCAGCCGCCACACGATGCCGGCGGTCATGGCGCCGAGCAGCATGTCGAGATCGAGCATGACGCTGAGGCTCACGAGCGCGGCGAGGACCAGGAACAGCACGCGGATCGCGAACTGGCTCGACGTGCGCAGGGTCGCGGTGACGAGCCCGTGCATCTGATGGTGCGGCATTCGCATCGCGAGGACGATCGCGACGACGGCCAGGACGACGAACGCGAGCAGCACGAGGGTCTCGACGCCCGGCTCGCGCCCGCCCAGGAAGACCGAGATCGCGAGGAGCGGCCCGAACTCGCCGACCGCTCCGATCGCGCCGACCACCCTGCCGAACGGCGTGCGCAGCTCGTCCGCGTCGCGGAGGATCGGCAGGATCGTGCCGAGCGCGGTGGAGCACAGGGCGATGCCCACGATGACGCCGGCCTCGCCGGGTGCGAGCAGCAGGCCCATGCCGATGCCGAGCGCGAGGCTCACGATCCAGCCGCCGATCGCGCGGATGCCGGTGCGGCCGCGGAGCTCGCCGAACTCGAGCTCGGAGCCGGCGACGAAGAAGAGCATCGCGACGCCGAAGTCGGACAGCCGGTCGACGAACGCCGACTGCTCGGCCCAGCCGAGCACGCTCGGACCGGCGACGATGCCGAGCACCAGCTCGAACACGACGAGCGGCACCGCGACGAACCTGCCCGCCGCGCGCACCAGGATCGGAGCCAGGACCGCCAGGAGCGGGATCACGATGAGGGCGGGCTCCACTCGCTCAGCGTAGTGAACCGCGGGCCGACGCGTGCGGCATCCCGCGGGGGGCGACGGCGAGTACCGTGAACGGTATGAGCGACACGTTCTCCCATGCGCCGGCCGGGATCGAGATCCGCCCGCTGGACACGGTCGAGGAGATCGCCGAGGCGTCACGGGTGCTCGCCGAGGTGTGGGGCAGCGCCGCGTCGGGGATGCCGGCCGATCTCCTGCGGGCACTGGCGCACTCCGGCAACTACGTGGTCGGCCTCTACGACGGCGAGCGGTTGATCGGGGCATCCGCCGGCTTCTTCGGGCCCCCGGCATCCCGCACGATGCATTCGCACATCACCGGCGTCCTGCCCGGCTACCAGGCCCGCGGGCTCGGTCGCGCGCTCAAGCAGCACCAGCGCGAGTGGGCGTTCGCGCGCGACGTCGGCCACATCACGTGGACGTTCGACCCGCTGATCGCCCGCAACGCGCACTTCAACCTGCTCATCCTCGGTGCGCGGGTCACGGACTATCTCGTCGACCACTACGGGCGGCTCGAGGACGACCTCAATCGCGGCGACGAGTCCGACCGGCTCATGGTCTCGTGGGCGCTCGCGGCCCCGCGGGCGAACAACCCGCTCGACGTCGTGGCATCGGTGCCGATCCCGCGCGACATCGAGACCATGCGCGTGGAGGCCCCCGAGGATGCCGCGGCGTGGCGCGTGCGCGTGCGCGACCGGTTCCTCGAGCTCCTGGCCGACGGTCTCGTGGTCGGCGGCTTCCGCGACGAGGCGGGCTACCTGTTCGTGCGCCCCTGACCCGGGTGTATCAGCGCCGCGGGGCGGCGCTCCTCTCCACAGAAGGCCACGGGGAGGGAGCCGGACATGAGCGCACGAATCGACACGCTGGCGCGGGCGCTCCACCTCGACCCCGAGCACCGCGCCGATCGCCTCGACCGCCGCGCGCGGCGTCACCGCCGCTCGACGTTCGTGCCGCCGCGCCCCGCGTTCGGCGAGCTGCGCTGAGCGCGGCCGGGGCCGGGCACGGCGTAGCCTGAGTCCATGCCCGTCACCGCTCCCGCGGCAGCCGTCACGCTCGAGAGCCTCGAGCTGCGCGTGCTGCACCTTCCGCTCGTCTCGCCCTTCACGACCTCGTTCGGCACCGAGACGGTGCGCGAGGTCATCGTCGTGCGCGCGCGCACCACCGACGGCGAGGGCTGGGGCGAGATCGTCACGCAGCATGAGCCGTACTACTCCAGCGAGTACACGCACGGGGCGTGGGACGTCGCGCAGCGCTTCCTCATGCCGGCCCTGCTCGAGGCGCGCACGTTCGCGCCCGAGGACGTCGCCGGCATCCTGGAGCCGGTCATCGGGCACCGCATGGTCAAGGGCGGGCTCGAGCTCGCGATCCTCGACGCGGCGCTCCGCGCGCAGGGACGCCCGCTCGGCGAGTACCTCGGCTCGGTGCGCGACCGCGTGCCGAGCGGGGTGTCGGTCGGCATCCAGCGCGATCCCGCGGCGATGGTGGACGCGGTCGGCACTTACCTCGACGAGGGCTACGTGCGCATCAAGATCAAGATCAAGCCCGGTCGCGACGTCGACGACACCGCCGCGGTCCGCGACGCGTTCGGCGCGATCCCGCTGCAGGTCGACGCGAACTCGGCGTACACGCTCGCCGACGCCGACACGCTCGCCGAGCTCGACCGGTTCGACCTGCTGCTCATCGAGCAGCCGCTGCAGGAGGACGACCTCGTCGACCACGCGACCCTCGCCCGGCGCCTCAAGACCCCGGTGTGCCTGGACGAGTCGATCGTCTCGCTGAAGGCCGCGCGCGACGCGCTGGCGCTCGGCTCGGCATCCGTCGTCAACATCAAGGCGGGACGCGTGGGCGGCTACCTCGAGGCCGTGCGCATCCACGACCTGTGCCGGGACGCCGGTGTGCCGGTCTGGTGCGGAGGCATGCTCGAGACCGGCATCGGCCGGGCCGCCAACGCCGCGCTCGCCGCGCTGCCGGGGTTCACGCTGCCGGGCGACATCTCCGCGTCGAGCAGGTTCTACACGCGCGACATCGTCACCGAGCCCGCCGTGATCGAGGACGGGCACGTGCGGGTGCCCACCGGTCCGGGCCTCGGCGTCGAGATCGACCCGCTCGCGCTCGACGACGCGACGGTGGAGCGCGTCGAGCTGCGGGCCTGATCGCGACATGTTCCCGCCGGATCGCCGCGCCGTCGCCGCGATCGGCGAGGCTCGGGGTGCCGGTGAACGCCGGGCGTCGGCGAGGGCGCGGATGCCGGTGGGAACGGGCCGGGCGAGGGGTGTCGCGTCGACGGTCGTCATGGCGCTCGCCGCGGCCGCGGTGATCGCGTGCGCGCCGTCCGGCGGGACGGGGACCCCCGAACGCGGGATGCCGCCCACCGGGGCGAGCGCGTCGGACGCCGCCGACGCGCTGCCGGAGGGTGTGACGGCGACGGTCGTTCAGCTGCGGTCGGACGTCGCCGACCGGCAGGCGCAGGTCAGGTTCGACAACCGCAGCGGCGACGACCTCGTGATCGCCTCGCTGGTCGTCGACGATCCGCGCTTCGCCGAGCCGATCTCCCGCGTGGGCGGGCGCGAGACCGTCGTCGGCCCGGGTCGGACGGTGGACGTCCGCGTGCAGCTGCCGGCCGTGGACTGCGCGGCGCCCGACGAGGCGACCCCCGTGCTCGACGTGCGGCTCCGGCACGGCGACGACGACCGGCACGCGCGCGTGCCGATCGGCGAGGCGTTCCCGGTCCTCGCGGCGTTGCACCGCGAGGAGTGCGTCGCCGAGCGTCTCGCCGAGGCGGCGACGGTCTCGCTGGGCGCCTTCACACCGGGGACGCCCGGTGAGCCCGCGGCGCTCGCGCTCGACATCGCGCCGCGCGGGGCCGGGCGCGCCGCCCGCGTCGACGGCATCCGCGAGACCAACCTGCTGACGTTCGCGGCGGCGCCGGGCGCCGCCGCACCGGTCCACTCGATCGGGATCGAGGTGACCGGCGACACCGCGGCGTCGACGAGCGTCGCGCTCCCGCTCGTGCCCGCCCGCTGCGACCCGCACGCGGTGCAGGAGGACAAGCGCGGCACGGTCTTCTGGCTCGAGGTCACCGTCGACGGTGAGGCAGGACGCGTGCCGCTCGCCGCCTCCGCCGAGCTGCGGGGCAGGCTCCTCGCGTGGGTCGCGGACTGGTGCGGGTACGGTACCCAGTAGGCCCGGCATCCGCTCGTGAGGCGCGCCCGGTCCCGAAAGTGAGGAATCCCATGCGATCCGTCCCCCTCGGCGGCAAGACCGCCCCCAACGTCGTGCTCGGACTCATGCGCATCGCCGAGCTGGACGACGACGCCATCCGCGAGCTCGTGCGCACGGCTCGCGACTCCGGCATCGACTTCTTCGACCACGCCGACATCTACGGCCCGGTGGAGCACGCGTGCGAGCGGCGGTTCGCCGAGGCCCTGCGGCTCACCCCGGCGGAGCGCGCCGAGATCACGATCCAGACCAAGACGGGCATCGTCCGCGGCATCCCGCACTTCGACTTCTCGTACGAGCACATCGTCTCGTCGGTGGAGGACTCGCTGCGTGCGCTCGACACCGACTACCTCGACATCCTGCTGCTGCACCGCCCCGACGCGCTCGTCGAGCCCGAGGAGGTCGCCCGCGCGTTCGACGAGCTCGAGGCCGCAGGCAAGGTGCGCGCGTTCGGCGTCTCGAACCACACGCCGTCGCAGATCGAGCTGCTGAAGACCGCGGTCCGCCAGCCGATCGTCGCGAACCAGGTGCAGCTGTCGATCGCGCACGCGCCGCTGGTGGCCCAGGGCGTCGCCGCCAACATGCAGGGGCTGGCGCAGTCCGCCGTGCTCGACGGCGGCGGGCTGGTCGACTACGCGCGCATCAACGGCATCACGCTGCAGGCCTGGTCGCCGATGCAGGCGCCGGGCTGGAAGCTGTTCCTCGGATCGCCCGACTATCCCGAGCTGAACGCCGAGATCGACCGCCTCGCCGAGGCCTACGGCGTGGAGCCGATCGCGATCGCGACGGCGTGGATCACGCGGCATCCGGCCGGCATGCAGGTCGTGCTCGGCACCACGA
>NZ_JBDIAB010000071.1:0-12665 GCF_039812165.1 Microbacterium sp. | reverse complement strand
GCGGCCATGAACGCGTCGTAGTCGGCCCGCGACAGGTCGGCGTACGCGTACGCCCAGTCGAGGATCGCGTCGCTCACCGTGCGGCCGCCGCCGATGTAGCCGGCGACCTCCGCCGCCTGCGGCGACTGGCCGTGCGCGCGGGCGAGGGTGACGGCGCACGCCTGGGCGTACTGGCGGAAGGGCTCGTCGTCGAGCGTCTCCATGTCGATGCCGCCCTTCATGTCGCGGAACTGCCGCACGTAGTAGTCGGCCTCGTCGCCGCGCAGGTGGCCGAGGAACGGGTCGGAGACCGCCTGCAGGATCCGCTGGAGGGCCACGACGCGGCTTCCCTCGCCGAGCTCCCCGATGCGCTGCTCGAGCCGGGGCGGCTGCGGCCGGCGGCCGTGCTCGACCAGCACGCTGCGCCCCGCCTCCTTGGTCTGCAGCAGCAGCGCGTTGCGCTCGCCGTCCTGCAGGACCGTGACGTAGCACCGCGTGCCGACGCTGCCGACGCCCACGACGCGCCGCGCCGTGTCGGCGGCGACGTAGCTCTGCAGGAGCGCGCGGATGTCGTCGCCCGCGCTGTCGGTGTAGAGGTCGAGGGCCCACTGCACGCGCGCCTCGAGCTCGGGCGAGACGTGCGTCATCGTCGGCGCGACCTCGGCGAAGCGCAGCCGCCCGGCGTCGTCCGGGGCGGTCAGCTTGCGCGCCGCGCGCGCGGTCGTGCGGCGCTGCGCGTGCTTGATCGCCGATCGCACGATGCGGCGCGACGCCGCGCTCTGCGCCTTCAGCCCGCCCTCGGCGTCGAAGTGCTCGTAGTAGCGGTCGAGGGGGCTCCGGCGCGCGCGCAGCTCGAGCGAGCCGACGTACGTGCGGACCGTCGCGCGCGCGGCGTCGCGCACGACGCGCGTGTCGCGGTCGGTGGCTTGACCGGCGATCACGACGCTCGTGACGAGCCGCTTGAGGTCCCACTCCCAGGGCGCCCACGCCGCCTCGTCGAAGTCGTTCAGGTCGAACACCAGCGTGCGCTGCTGCGAGGCGTAGAAGCCGAAGTTCGCGACGTGCGCGTCGCCGCACGACGCGACCTGGATGCCGCTCCCCGGATCGCGCGCGAGGTCGGCCGCCATGAGCGCGGCCGTCCCGCGGTAGAACGCGAAGGGGCTCGCCGACATGCGCTCGATGCGCAGCGGCACCAGCTCGGGCACGCGCGTGGCGTTCTGCGCCTCGAGGATGCCGAGGGGATCGCGCCCGGTCGTGGTCAGCTGCGACAGCGATCGGCGCGGCGCGGCCTTGCGGGCGGCGCGCCCGGCGGCGGACTGCTGAGCGAGCGTCGGCGGGGCCTGCCAGGCCGCGTCGGAGGAGGAGCCGGTCATCGTGGTGCTTCCGTCGGAGGGTCGGGGGTCTGCGGTGGCGTGGGCGGCTCGTCGGGGCCGGAACGGCCGTGGTGGCGGCGGCCCTGCTCGGCGGGCGCGGCGGCGAGAGCGGCCGCCCGCGCGCTGCGCTGCTGCTCGGCGACGAGGCCGAGCCGGTGCACCTGGTCGGTGAGCACCGAGATGATCGTCGCGCTCGTCACGCCGAGGACCACCACGCCGCCGACCATCATCCCGACGGCGATCGCGCGGCCGGGCACCGTGACCGGGACGAAGTCGCCATAGCCGACCGTGGTGATGGTCGTGAAGCCCCACCAGATGGCGTCGCCCAGGCTCACGATGGTCGCCCCTTCGTGATGGCGCTCGACGAGCCACACCATGGTCGAGCCGGTGTACACGAACAGCAGTGCGAACAGCACGACGCTCACGACGAAGCGCGTGCGCAGGGCCGCCGACGAACGCTGGAAGACCGGCAGCCGCCACACGTACGCGAGGATCACGAACGGACGGAGATAGGGGATGACGAGCGACACCAGCTCGAACCATCGGCGCCGGAGGAACGTGCGGCGATCGCCGCTCACGGCCAGTCGCACGACGAAGTCGGCGATGAAGGCGAGCCAGCACACGACGATCGTGAGGCTCAGCAGCAGCACGACCCAGGCCCGCTCCTCGTCGCCGCCGAGGAGCCACACCGACGCGACGAAGAAGACGATCGACAGGAGGAAGGCGGGCCAGGCGGTGCGGTCCTCCCAGCGCTGGGCGCGCGAGATCGAGGCGGGCGCCGTCGTCGTCCCCTCGGTCACGCCTTCACCCTAGGGCCTGGGGTCGCCGGCGTGGGATCGGGCGCCGTCCGCGTCGGCTTCTCGCGCGATGCTCGGCACGCGGGGGCCTCGCGCGATAGCGTGGCGGCGTGAAGCGCACCGACCCGCCGCCGGCCGCGCCGGCGCCTCTCCTCCCGCAGCCGGTGCGGGTGCTCGTGGTGCTGGCCGCCGCGGTCGTGGTGCTCGCGGGGCTGTCGTTCGCGCGCGACGTGGCCGGCCCGGTGCTCCTGGGGGCCGCGATCGCGATCATCTGCCACCCGGTGCGGCATCCGCTCGAACGCCGCGGCTGGCCGAGCTGGGCCGCGACCACCGCGGTGATCGTCGTCGCGTACGCGGTGCTCGCCGCGCTCGCCGCGATGCTGTTCTACGCCGGCGTCCAGTTCGCGCGGCTCGTCGTCGACTTCCGAGACGAGCTGCAGGCCTCGGCCCGCGCGGCGTACGAGTGGCTGCACGCGATGGGTCTCGACAAGCAGGCGGCCGACGCCACGGCATCCGTCCTCGACCCCGGCACGATCGCGAGCGTCGCCGCCTCGCTCGGCGGCACCGTGCTGAGCGTGCTCACCGCGTTCTTCCTCGTCCTCGCGTACGTCATCTTCATGGCGGCCGACGGCTCGCGGTACGCGCGCGCCGAGGCGCAGTTCGGTGCCGGCATCCGCCCCACGATGGGCCGCATCCGGGAGTTCACGCGGGGCGTGCGCACCTACTACGTCGTCAACGCGACCTTCGGTGCGATCGTCGCGATCATCGACGGGCTGGCGCTGTGGGCGGTCGGCGTGCCGGCGCCGGTCGTGTGGGCGATCCTCGCGTTCGTGACGAACTTCATCCCGAACATCGGGTTCGTGCTGGGCCTCATCCCGCCCGCCGTGCTCGCGCTCGTCGTCGGCGGCTGGCCGCTCATGCTCGCGGTCATCGCGATCTACTGCGTCGTCAACGTCGTGCTGCAGGTGCTCGTGCAGCCCAAGTTCGTCAGCGACGCGGTCAACCTGAGCCTGACGCTGAGCTTCCTGTCGGTGGTGTTCTGGACGTTCGTGATCGGTCCGCTCGGCGCGATCCTCTCGATCCCGCTGACGCTCCTCGTGCGTGCGCTCGTGCTCGGCGACGATCCCGGCACGAGGTGGCTGCGCTGGCTGTCGGGGGATGCCGTGGGCCCCGCCGCCGCGAAGACCTGACGCCCCGCGGGCTCAGGGGTCGATGCGCAGCACCTGGGCGGACTCGCCGACCGTGAGGTCGTCGACGACCCGCAGCGACCGCGCGAGGTCGTCCACGGCGCCGATCACGGTGCCGAAGCGCTCGCGGTCGGAGCACACCGCGGTGAGCGACACGAACGACGCGCCGGTGTCCCACGTGTAGGTCGCGAACGGCGGCGTGCGCGGATCGGCGGGAAGCGGCATGGCGAGCTTCTCGCCGACGCCGAGATGGGTGCCGCGGAACTCCTCGGTGTCGTCGTACTCCATCGGCATCATCGCCCGGGCGGCGCGCAGCTGCGGCGTCGCCTCCTGGATCTGGGCCATCGCAACCAGCAGCTCGGGGTCGGACCGCCACACCCACACGAGCACGCGGCCCGCGGCCTTGCGCATGAGGAGAGGAGCGGCCTGGCTCATCGCCCACGCCGCGAACCCGTTCCCGGGACGCTCGACCTGACCCATGGCCGCGTTGGCCTGGGTCAGCAGCATGCGGATCGCGCGCTTGCGGGCGCGGCGGCCGGACGGCCCGAACGAGTCGGTCACCGGAACCCAGCGGGCGAGATCGGCGTCGGCCTGGAGACGGGGCATGACGACAGCGTACGGCGACTCATTCCACGGACGCTGCGAACCCCTCGGGTAGACTTCCTGGCGGCGAAGCCCACGAAGCCTCAGCCTCCCCTCACAGAATGGCCCTGCGCATCCCGTGACCGAATCCGCGACGACCTCCGACACACCCGCCGAGGCCCGCCGCCCGCTGACGATCGTCATGGCGTGCGACACGTTCAGTCCCGATGTGAACGGCGCGGCGCGCTTCGCCGAGCGCCTCTCGGCGGGCCTTGCCGCCCGCGGCCACGACGTGCACGTGCTCACGCCCAGCGTCGGCTACTTCAACGGCGGCACGTTCGTCGAGGAGATCGAGGGGCAGAAGCTCACGGTGCACCGCCCGCCGGCGGTGCGCTGGTTCCCGCACGACTGGCTGCGGTTCGTGTGGCCGTGGCGTGCCAAGCACTACGCCCGCAAGCTCCTCGACGAGGTCGACGCCGACGTCGTGCACAGCCAGTCGCACATCATCCTGGGGCGCGGGCTGACCCGCATCGCCCGGCAGCGCGGCATCCCGGTCGTGGCGACCAACCACGTGATGGCCGAGAACATCATCGACTTCACCACGCTGCCGCCGTTCCTCGACAAGTACGCGATCAAGCTCGCGTGGGACGACGCGAAGCGCACGTTCGACATGTCGCGCGCGGTGACGACCCCGACCCGCAAGGCGGCGGAGTTCCTCGAGAACACGATCGACATCGACGGCGTCATCGCGATCAGCTGCGGCATCGACAAGCGCAACTACACGCCCGACCTCACCCCGCGCCCGCACCGGCGCGTGCTGTTCGTCGGCCGGCTCACCACCGAGAAGCACGTCGAGGTGACCCTGCGGGCCGTCGCCAAGCTCGTGCCCGAGCTCGACGTCGTGTTCGACGTCGTCGGCGGCGGCGACCAGCACCGCAACCTCGAGCAGACCGCGCAGCAGCTCGGCATCCAGGACCGCGTGACCTTCTACGGCCGCACCTCGGAGGAGGAGCTGCGCGCCGCCTACACGCGCGCCGACGTGTTCGCGATCGCCTCGATCGCCGAGCTGCAGTCGATCGCGACGATGGAGGCGATGGCGTCCGGCCTGCCGGTCGTCGCGGCGAACGCGGTGGCCCTGCCGCACCTCGTGCAGGACGGCGTGAACGGGTACCTGTTCGAGCCCGGCAACGCCGACGACCTCGCCGACAAGCTGCGGCGCGTGCTCACCGCCTCGCCCGAGGAGTACCTCGCGATGCAGGAGGCGTCGCTGAAGGGCGTCGAGATCCACGACATCGAGCGGACGCTCGACACGTTCGAGAAGCTGTACCGCGGCGAGCCGCTGGAGGGCTGAGCCGTGCGGCTTTTCTTCGACGCGCGCTACCTCCGCACCGACTTCCACGACGGCATCAGCCGCTTCTCGCACGAGCTCGCCCACGCGCTCGTCGCGGCGACCGAGGGCACCGACGTCGAGGTCGCGTTCGTCGTGCACGACCCGGCGCAGCTCGCGCTGCTGCCGGACGGCGTCGCGCACGTGCGCATCCACGCGCCGACCTCGGCGAAGGAGCCGCTCACCGCGCGCATCCTCAACCGCCACCGCCCGGACGTCGTGTATTCGCCGATGCAGACGATGGGCTCCGCCGGGCGCCGGTTCGGCCTCATCCTGACCCTGCACGACACGATCTACTACCGGCACCGCACGCCGCCGCGCGACCTGTCGTGGGGCGTGCGGCTGCTGTGGCGCCTGTTCCACCTCAGCTATCTGCCGCAGCGGCTGACCCTGAACGCCGCCGACGTCGTGGCGACCGTGAGCGAGACGAGCAGGCGCGAGTTCGAACGGGTGCGGCTCACCAAGCGGCCGATCGTCGTGCTGCCCAACGCCCCGCAACGTCTCGCCGAGCTGTTGCCCGCGGACGCGGCGCGGGGGGCTGCGGCACCCGCCAGCCTCGTGTACATGGGCTCGTTCATGCCCTACAAGAACGTCGAGACGATCGTGCGCGCGATGCGGTGGCTGCCCGGCCGCACGCTGCACCTGCTCAGCCGCATCTCGCCCGCGCGGCGGGCGGAGCTCGAGGCGATCGCGCCGGAGGGCGCGTCGATCGTGTTCCACGGCGGCGTGAGCGACGAGCGGTACGCCGAGCTGCTCGCGGACGGCGGCGCGCTCGCGACCCTGAGCCTCGACGAGGGGTACGGGCTGCCGCTGGCCGAGGCGCTCGCGCTGGGCGTGCCGGCCGTGGTGAGCGACCTGGAGATCTTCCACGAGGTCGCCGGCCCCGGCGCGCTGTACGTGCCCGCGACGGATGCGGAGGCGTTCGCCGCCGCGGTGCGCTCGCTCGACGACGACCGTGCCCGCGCGGAGCTGGTCGCCGCGGGCCGGGAGCACATCGCGCGGTTCACGTGGGAGGAGTCCGCGGCGCGGCTCGTCGCCGCCGCCCGCGAGGTCGCCGCCCGCCGCTGAGCCCGGCGCCGCGTGCCGCCGTCCACGCCGCGCGCCGCTGAACCCGGCGCTGCGCTCAGGGAAGGCGCGTGCGGTCGGTCGGGATGCGGCGGTAGCCGTCGCGGGGAAGGTCGGCGATCGTCGCGACGATGCCGACGGACGCGAGGACCGTGAGGACGATGACGGTGATCATGGCAGAAATGCTACGATTGCGTTGATTCAGACAGAACTGGCAGACAAGCCACTGTTCGTGTGATTCCTGCCACTTTCGAGAGGATGCCGATGCACACCGTCGCCTGCGTCGTGCAGGAGGGCTTCGCTCCCTTCGAGTTCGGGCTCGCGTGCGAGGCGTTCGGGCTGGATCGCACCGACGACGGCATCCCGAGCTTCGACTTCCGCATCGTGGCATCCGACCCGGGACCCGTCCGCAGCAACATCGGCTTCACGATCGACGTGGAGCACGACCTCGCGTTCGCCGACGAGGCCGACCTCGTCGTGATCACGCCGATCCCGCGGCACGCATGGGCCCAGGTCGACGAACGGGTCGCCGACGTCGTCCGCCGCGCGGTCGCGCGCGGCGCGTGGCTGCTCACGGTCTGCAGCGGCGCGTTCGTCGTCGCCGCGGCCGGCGTGCTCGACGGGCGCCGCGCGACGACCCACTGGAAGTACGCCGAGACGATGGCGCGCATGTATCCGCGCATCGACGTCGACCCCAACGTGCTGTTCGTGCAGGACGGCCGCATCATCACGAGCGCGGGGACGGCGGCGGGGCTGGATGCCTGTCTGCACCTCCTCCGCATCGAGCTGGGCGCCGAGATGGCCAACACGATCGCGCGGCGCATGGTCGTGCCGCCGCAGCGCGACGGGGGACAGGCGCAGTTCATCGACAAGCCGCTGCCCGCCACGACGTCGCTGTCGCTCGCGCCCGTGACCGACTGGGCGCTGCAGAACCTCGGCGCCGATCTGTCGGTCGACCGGCTCGCCGCCCACGCGCACATGTCGCCGCGCACGTTCGCGCGCCGCTTCAAGGCCGACTACGGCACGACGCCCGCGGCGTGGCTCGCACGGCAGCGGCTGATCCACGCGCAGCGGCTGCTGGAGCAGACCGAGCTCGGCCTCGACGTCATCGCGTACGAGTGCGGCTTCGGCTCGGCGGCCGTGCTGCGGCAGAACTTCGCGCGCACGCTCGGCACGACGCCGACGGCGTACCGGGCGCGCTTCTCGTGCGCGCCCGACGCCGCTGCGGCCGTCGCCTGAAGCGTCTCGCGGAGCGGCGGGGCTCACATCGCTCCGGGCGGATTGTGAGCGGAACGTTCGGCGGGTGAAACCCGGACCGACACGGCCGTGAAACACGGCGTGCCTACTGTCTGAGGACCACCCACTCCGCCGCCGGCCGCGGCACGACGCACAGGAGATCGGCGATGACAGCACAGGCACCGACATCCGTCTCGCGGATCGTCGTCGCGGGAGCAGGCATGGTCGGGCACCGCTTCGTGGAGAGCCTGCTCAGCCGCGACGACGCGCGCGCGCACGTCACGCTCGTGGGCGAGGAGGACCGGCATCCGTACGACCGCGTCGGGCTGACCGGCTTCTTCGACGGGAGGAGCGTGGCCGACCTCACGCTCGACCGCACCGTCGTCGACCGCGTGGGCGTCGACTTCGTGCCGGCCGACCCGGCCGCCGCGATCGACCGCCGCCGGCGCGAGGTGCGGCTGCGCAGCGGTCGCACGCTGCCGTACGACGCGCTCGTCCTCGCCACCGGGTCGTACGCGGCGCGGCTCGCCGTCGACGGCTTCGCGCTGCCCGGCTGCTTCGTCTACCGCACGCTGACCGACGTCGAGAGCCTGCGCGCGTTCGTGACGCGGCGCAGTGCCGAGCTCGGCCGGCCGCTGCGCGGCTACGTCGTCGGCGGAGGCCTCCTCGGGCTCGAGGCGGCCGGCGCCCTGCAGGGCATGGACGTCGAGCCGACGATCGTGCAGTCCAGCGACCGGCTCATGTCGGCGCAGCTCGACCTGCCCGCGGCCGGCGTGCTGCGGCGCCTCATCGAGGCGCGCGGCATCTCGGTGCGCACCGAGACCATCACGACGCGGCTGGACGCCGACGCGAGCGGCAACGTCGCCGGTCTGGAGTTCCGCAGCGGCGACTACGCGCGCGCCGACGTCGTGGTGTTCACGGTCGGCGTGCGGCCGCGCGACGCGCTCGGCCGCGAGGCCGGGCTCGAGTGCCACCCGCGCGGCGGGGTCGTGATCGACGACGGATGCCGCACGAGCGATCCCGCCGTCTACGCGATCGGCGAGGTGGCGAGCCACGGGGGCCTCTCGGTCGGGCTCGTCGCCCCCGGCTACGCCATGGCCGAGGTCGCCGTCGACCGCCTGCTCGGCGGCGACGCGACCTTCCCGGGATACGACCTGTCGGCCAAGCTCAAGCTCTCGGGCGTCGACGTCGCGAGCTTCGGCGACGCGTTCGCCACGACGCCCGGCGCCCTCGACGTCGTCTACGCCGACCCGGTCGCGGGCGTCTACAAGAAGCTCGTGCTCTCGGACGACGCCAAGACCCTGCTCGGCGGCGTCCTCGTCGGCGACGCGTCGGCCTACGGGGCGCTGCGCCCCCTGGTCGGCGGCGCGCTCGGCACCGACCCGGCGGCCTATCTCGCGCCGGAGAGCGCGGGGCAGCCGCCGGCGGCCGAGCTGCCGGACGCCGCGATCGTCTGCTCGTGCTCCAGCGTCACCGCCGGGCGCATCCGGCAGGCGGTGCACGAGGACGGGTGCGCCGACGCGGCGTCGGTCAAGGCCTGCACCAAGGCCGGCGCGACGTGCGGATCGTGCACGGTCATGGTCACCAAGCTCGTCGGCCAGGAGCTCGCGAAGCTCGGCCAGACCGTGTCGAACGGGCTGTGCGAACACTTCGACCTCTCGCGCCGGCAGCTGTTCGACGCCGTGCGGGTCTCCGGGCTCGACACCTTCAGCGCCGTCATCGCGCGGTTCGGCCGCGGTCGCGGGTGCGACGTCTGCAAGCCGGCGCTGGCCGGCATCCTCGCCGTGCTCGCCCCGCGTCACGTCCTCGACGGCGAGAACGCGACGCTGCAGGACACCAACGACCACGTCATGGCGAACATGCAGAAGGACGGCACCTACTCGGTGGTGCCGCGCATGGCCGGCGGCGAGGTCACCCCCGAGGGGCTCATCGTGATCGGCGAGATCGCCCGCGACTTCGGCCTGTACACGAAGATCACCGGCGGCCAGCGGGTCGACATGTTCGGGGCGCGCATCGAGCAGCTGCCCGACATCTGGCGGCGCCTGGTCGACGCGGGCTTCGAGTCGGGGCACGCGTACGGCAAGTCGCTGCGCACGGTGAAGTCGTGCGTCGGCTCGACGTGGTGCCGCTACGGCGTGCTCGACTCGGTCGGCATGGCGGTGCGCCTCGAGCTGCGCTATCGCGGCCTGCGCGCGCCGCACAAGCTCAAGCTCGGCGTCTCGGGGTGCGCGCGCGAGTGCGCCGAGGCGCGCTCGAAGGACGTCGGGGTCATCGCGACCGAGCACGGCTGGAACATGTACGTCGGCGGCAACGGCGGGTTCACGCCGCGGCACGCGGAGCTCCTGGCCGAGGGGCTCGACGACGAGGGGCTCATCCGGGCGATCGACCGCTTCTTCATGTACTACATCCGCACCGCCGACCGGCTGCAGCGCACCGCGCCGTGGGTCCAGGAGCTCGACGGCGGGCTCGACGAGCTGCGGCGCGTCGTCTTCGACGACAGCCTCGGCATCTGCGCCGACCTCGACGCCGCGATGGCGTCGCACGTCGACGGGTACGAGGACGAGTGGGCCGCGACGCTCGCCGATCCCGAGAAGCTCGAGCGGTTCCAGTCCTTCGTGAACGCGCCCCGCACGCCCGACCCGTCGCTCGCGTACGTCGCCGAGCGCGGCCAGGTACGGCCGGCGCGCCCCGAGGAGCGCCGCTCGGGTGCCGTGCCGATCGCGGGCACCACGCTGGCGGTGCGCCGATGAGCGCCGCATGGCTGCGCGTGTGCCCGCTGTCGGCCCTCGAGGTGGAGCGGGGGAGGGCCGCGCTCATCGACGGCACGCAGATCGCCCTGTTCCTGCTCGGCGACGGCTCGGTCCATGCCGTGTCGAACTGTGACCCCTTCAGCGGGGCCCACGTGATCTCGCGGGGTATCGTCGGGTCGAAGGCCGACGCCCCCACCGTCGCGTCGCCGATCTACAAGCAGGTCTTCGATCTGCGCACCGGGCAGTGCGTCGACCCGCAGGGCAAGGAGCCGGCCCACCTCCGCGTGTGGCCGGTGGCACGGCGCGACGACGACATCTACATCCGCTGGGAGGAGACGCCATGACCACCCTGATCGGAGTGTCGCTCGCCGGCCGCGACGTGCTGCTCGTCGGCGGCGGACCGGTGACGGCACGACGCCTGGCGCGACTCCTCGACGACGGCGCGCACGCCCGCATCGTCGCGCCCGAGCTGTGCGACGAGGTGCGCGAGCTGCGACGCCGGCACGATGTCGCGTGGACGCCGCGGCGCTTCCGCCGCACCGACCTCGCCGGCGCGTGGCTCGTGCACACCGCCACCGGCGATCCGCGCACCGACCGCGACGTGGCCGCCGCGTGCGAGCGCCGCCGCGTGCTGTGCGTGAACGCCTCCGACGGCGCCCATGGCACGGCGCGCCTGAGCGCCCAGACGGTGTCGGGCGACGTCGTGGTCGGCGTGGTGTCGGATGCCGGTGTCGATCCGCGGCGCACCGCGCGCGTGCGCGATGCGATCGAGGCCCTGCTCACCGCGGGCCGCCTTCCGCTCCGCCGCCGGCGCCCCACCGCGCTCGGACGCGTCGACCTCGTCGGCGGCGGTCCCGGCCCGGTCGACCTGCTCACCGTGCGGGCGCGGCGCCTGCTCGCCGAGGCCGACGTCGTCGTGGCGGCGCTGCTCGGCCCCGGCGCCGAGCTCCTGCCGGAGCTCGATCCCGACACGCTCGTGATCGACGTGGGCAAGCGGCCCGGCCACCACCCGGTGCCCCAGGACGAGATCAACGCGCTGCTCGTCGAGCACGCCCGCGCCGGCCGGCGCGTCGTGCGGCTCAAGGGCGGAGACCCGTTCGTGTTCGGCCGCGGCGGCGAGGAGGTCCGCGCCTGCGTGGCCGCCGGCATCCCGGTCGAGGTCGCGCCCGGCGTCTCCAGCGCGATCGCGGTGCCGCAGGCCGCCGGCATCCCGGTCACCCATCGCGGCGTCGCCTCGGCCGTGCACGTCGTCAACGGCCAGGCGCGGCCCAGCCGCGCGACGCTCGCGGCGCTCGCCGACCCGGCGACGACGACGGTCGTGCTGATGGGCGTCGCCGCGATGCCCGGCCTCGTGCACGACGCCATGGCGCACGGCGCGTCGGCCGATCGCCCCGTCGCGATCGTCGAGAGCGGGCACACGACGCAGCAGCGCACCACGCACACGACGCTCGGCCGGGCCGTCGCCGACGCGCGCGCGATCGGCGTGCGCAACCCCGCCGTCATCGTCGTGGGAGACGTCGCGCGCGCGGGGATGCTCGTGCCCGCCCTCGACCGCGTGTACGAGGAGACCGGGTGACCCCTGCCGCACCGCTCTCCGACGCGCTGCACGGCTGCACCGTCGTCATCGCGGTGGACCGGCGCGCCGGCGAGCTGACGGCGGCGCTCGAGCGGCACGGCGCCGTGGTGCGCCGGGCCCCCGCGCTGACGATCGTGCCGCACATCGACGACGAGGCGCTGCTGGCCCGCACGCGGGAGCTGATCGCCGACCCGCCCGACATCGTCGTCGCGACGACCGGCGTCGGCTTCCGCGGCTGGATCGACGCGGCCGTCGAGGCCGACCTGTCGGACGACCTCCACGAGGCCCTGCGCGACGCGGTGTTCGTCGCGCGCGGCCCGAAGGCGCGCGGCGCCATCCAGCAGGCCGGCTTCATGGCCGACTGGGTGGCCGAGTCCGAGACGGCGGCCGAGCTCGGCGAGTACCTCGTCGCACAGGGCGTCGCGGGCCGGCGCATCGTCGTGCAGCACCACGGATCGGGCGCCGACGGCCTCGACGAGCTGTTCGGCGACCACGGCGCCGACGTCGTGAGCCTCACCGTGTACCGCTGGGGACCCCCGGCCGATCCGGCCGCGGTGCGCCGCTCGGTCGTGCAGACCGGCGAGGGCGAGGTGGATGCCGTGATGTTCACCTCCGCGCCCGGCGCCGCGCAGTGGCTCGCCGAGGCCGCCGAGGCCGGGGCCCTCGACGCGGTGCGCCGCCGCGCCGCGACAGGGCGGCTGCTGATCGCCGCCGTCGGCCCGATCACCGCGGC
>NZ_JBDIAB010000070.1:0-12767 GCF_039812165.1 Microbacterium sp. | reverse complement strand
TGGGGCGCGCGATCGCACGCCAAAGAGGATCCGGACTACGACGCGTTCCTCGCCGAGGAGCACTACGACCCCGACCCCGAGACGAACGCGACACCCGTTCGGAGCGGCGAGCGGAGAGGAGCGGAGGCATGACACCGATCGCGATCACCATGATGCTCATCGCCATGGTCACCGTCTGGGGAGGCCTGGCCGCGGCGATCGTCAACCTCGCGCGTCACCCCGAGGTCGCCGAGTCGGAACCCGCGGCGCCGCCCGTCGAGCTGTAGACCGGCCGCGTCCGGCGCCATATACCAACAGGCTGGACGCAGATCAAGGCGGTGGGCGAGCTCGCCGGACCGACCTATCGTCGGCATCATCCGGACGGCCCATGCCGGTCCGGCAGAGACGAGAGAAGGTCGATCATGGTCATTCCCCCCATGGAAGTCCCGCCGTCCGAGGCGACGAACGACGCGGTGCCGGTGCCGATCGGCTCCGACCCGGCCCTCGACCTCGACCCCGACGAGGCCCCCGACACCGAGGAGGCCACGGACGAGCAGCCTGAGGCGTACGTGGACGACGTGGAGGGAGGCGCCCGGCTCGCGCCCGACGCCGATCCCGCCCGCGTCGAGGACGCACGCCGCGACAGCGTCTGAGGCGATCTCAGAGCGGACGCGTCGGGTCCGGCACGAGCACGTGCCGACCCGGCGCGTCTCAGCGTGCGGGCCCGGACGGCCGCTCCCACGCGGCGATCGGGCCCGGGACGGCCTCGAACAGCGGATGCGGCAGCGGCGCGGCATCCCGCCATCTCGTCCAGCTCTCGGGGCTCCGCCGCTCCAGCTTCGCCAGCAGGTGACGCCACTCGTAGGCGAGCTGGCCATCGGTGACCGGCAGTCGCACGACCGGCCCTCCCGGCACCCTGGGCGCGAGGATGCGGGAACGGTCGAAGCGGTAGCGGCGCGCGTCGGCCTCGTCGGCGAGCCCGTGCAGGTACGCACCGACGAGCGACACCGGATCGTCGTGCTCGCGGAACCTGACGAGCTGCGGATGCCGCGTGTAGCCCGCCGTCCGACCCGCGAGCACGGCCTGTGCGAGCAGGGTCTCGCGCCAGCACGCGACGAGCCCCTGCCGGTCGAGGTGGTGCGGGTGCACCGACCAGATCCTCATGACGTCTCCCGTCGCCGCTCGATCACAGGATGCCGCGTCCTCCGGCGCCGACGCCGGATGCCACCGCGATGAGGATCATCGTCGCGACGAACCCCACCGCGTAGTTGACCGCGAGGAACCGCCGCCAGGCGCGGTTGGCGGTTCCGGACGCCGCGTCGGAGACCGCGCGGTACGGCCACGCGAGCACGACGTAGGGGATCGCGAGCAGGGCGGCGAGCAGCCCGGGGAAGGGCAGCAGCAGGAGGAGCGCCCCGGCCAGGGCCCACAGTGCGATCGCGAGCCGCACCGTGCCACGCGCTCCGAACGCCGTCGCGATCGAGCGGAGGCCGCCCTCGCGGTCGGGCACGACGTCTTGCACGGCGCCGAAGGCGTGGCTGGCCGCGCCCCACAGGAAGAAGGCGGCGAGCGTCACCGTCGCCGACGCCGTCCACGGAGCGCCGGCGAGGACGAGCCCGTAGACGGCGGGGCTCACGAAGTGCGTGCTGGAGGTGACCGAGTCGAGGACCGGGATCTCCTTGAACCGCAGCCGGGGAGCGGAGTAGGCGACGACGGCGAACAGCGAGACGGCGAGCACCGCCGTCGCGGCGGGCGAGCCGAGCACGACGAGGGCGACGACGAACGGGGCGCACGACAGCACGGCCCAGAGGAGCACCGAGCGGTGCTCGGAGGGGTCGAGCAGAGCGCCCTCCACGCCGCCCTTGCGCGGGTTGAGGATGTCGGACGCATGGTCGAACACGTCGTTGATCCCGTACATCGCGAGGTTGTACGGCACGAGGAAGAAGGCGGCGCCGACGAGGAGCGCCGCGTCGACGCCGCCGCCGCCGAGCAGGTACGCGGCCGCGAACGGATACGCGGTGTTGACCCAGCTGAGCGGGCGCGACGCGACGAGGAGGCGCACGGCGAGCGGTCTACGACTCGGCATCCGCTCTCCTTTCCCCGGCGAGCTCCCACAGGCCGGGCAGCGCGATCGCCAGGGCGATCGGATAGGAGAAGTCCTCGACCGGTGCGAGGCCGATGCGGAGCCCCGAGACGTGCGCGTCCGCGTAGGCGAACAGCCCGGCGGCGATCATCGCCGTGTCGAAGACCGCGGTGAGGGCGACGAGCGCGGCGGCGGCGAGCGCCGTGGGCAGGAGGGGGATGCGGTGCCCGCGGCGTCTCGCGACGACCTCGGCGATCGCGCGCACCACGACAGCGACGAGCACCAGCAGGGATCCGAGCGCCAGATAGGTCATCGCCGTGCCCTCCGTGGAAGCCGCTCGAACGCCGCGAGCAGGACGAGCGCGAGGTGGACGAGGAAGACGAGGAAGAGCGGCTCCTCCAGAGGCAGTTCCGGTGCGAGCAGCACACCCGTCATGGCCCACGTCTCGCCGCGATGGAAGACGCCGAGGGCGATGCCGACGAGGTCGACGACGAGCAGCAGCGCCACCGCCGCGACGAGCACGATCGCGGCCCGTCGCGGGTCGCGCCAGAACACGAGGCGCCACCTCCGGTCGACGAGGAGCATGCAGCCGAGCAGCGCCACCAGGAGCAGCAGGTAGACGGGCGTCACGCGGCGGCTCCGGGAGGCCCGGCCGCGAGCGGGGGCGTCAGCGGTGACGCGGAGCGGTCGCCGCGGAGCCGCTTGAGCACCAGCTCGGCGCTGATCAGGCACATCGGCACGCCGATGCCCGGGATCGTGCTCGATCCCGCGTAGAACAGCCCGGAGACGCGGCGCGAGGCGTTGCCGGCGCGGAGGAACGCGCTCTGGCGCAGGGTGTGCGCCGGTCCGAGCGCGCTGCCCGACCACGACCGGAGGTCGGCCGCGAAGTCCCCGGGCGCCACCGTCCGGCGCACGACGATGCGGTCGGCGAGGTCGGGGGTCCCCGTCCAGTCCGCGATCTGCGCGATGACCCGGTCGACGAACGCCTCGACGCGGGTGTCGCCGGCTCCGCCGATCCCGCCGCGTCCGATGCCCGGATCGGCGGCCACCGGCACGAGCACGAAGAGGCTCTCGTCGCCGGGCGGTGCGACCGCGTCGTCGGTGGCGCTCGGCATCCCGATGTAGAGCGAGGGCGTCGCGGGGAGGCCCCGCCCCGGCCGGGCGACCGCGGCGAAGGCGCCCTCCCAGTCGTCCGCGAGCAGCAGGGTGTGATGGGCGAGGGCGGGGAGCGCGCCGCGTACGCCGAGCATCGCGAGCACGGCGCCCGGACCGGGATCGCGTCGGCGCCACCAGGCCTCGCCCCGCTCGCGGTGCTCGGCGTCCAGCAGGTCGGTCTCGACGTGGTGGAGATCGGCGGTCGCGACGACGACGTCGGCGTCGAGCCGCTCCTCGCGACCGTCGGCGCCACGGAAGCGGACGCCGCGCGCGCGTCCGCGCTTCACGACGATGCCGGTGACGACGGCGCCGGTGCGCAGCCGCGCGCCGGCGCGCTCGGCGAGGTCGACGATGCTCTCCACGACGCGCGCGAAGCCGCCCTCGGGGTAGAGCACGTCGTCGTTGACGTCGAGGTGGCTCATGAGGTGGTACATGGCCGGCACGCGCAGCGGCGAACCGCCGAGGAAGACCGCGGGATAGCCCAGGAGCCGCCGCAGCCGGGCGTCGCGCGTCCGCGAGCGGATCTCGGCGTCGAGCGGACGGCCCAGCAGGCGCGCCAGCCGCGGGAGCCCCGCGGCCACCTCGCGATCGACGAACGGCCGGACGGAGTCGAACGAGCTGTACAGGAACCGGCGCAGGGCCAGCCGGTAGGTCGCCTCGGCCGAGTCGAAGTGGCGCTCCAGGCGCTCCGCCGAGCCGGGGTCGAGGGCCGTGAGCGCCGCGCGCGCCGCGTCTCGGCCCGCGGGAAGGTCGAACGGCTCGGCGACGCCCTCGAAGTAGGCGCGGTAGCCGGGGTCGAGGCGGTGCAGCCGCAGCTGATCGGATGCCGTGGTGCCCAGCATGCGGTAGAAGTGGTCGAAGACCTCGGGCATGAGGTACCAGGACGGCCCGGTGTCGAAGCGGAAGCCGCCCGACGACCACGACCCCGCCCGCCCGCCCAGCTCGGTGCGGGCCTCCAGGAGCGTCACGTCGTGTCCGTCGGCGGCCAGGAGCGCGGCCGTCGCGAGGCCCGCGATGCCGCCGCCGACGACCACCGCGCGTCGCCCGCTCATCGGGCCGCCGCCGGGAAGAGGCTCGCGCGCACGGCGAGCGCGGCCTTCGACAGCGGCGGGACCGAGACGCGCACGCGCGTGAGCCGTTCCGCCGGCATCCGGTCGATGCGGCGCAACAGCTCGTCGAAGATCGCGGTCGCGGTGCGTACGGCGCGGCGGCAGTCGCGCGGGAGGCCGGCGGTCGCGCGTCGGGCGGCGTCGAGGTCGGCGCGGACGTCGGCCACGACGGCCGCCTTCGCCCGCTCCGTGAGTCCCGTGCGGGGGACGTCCGGCAGATAGGCCCGCCCGAGCGCGCTGCTGTCGTGGCCGATGTCGCGCAGGAAGTTGACCTTCTGGAACGCCGCGCCCAGTCGTGCGGCGCCCTTCTCGAGCTCGGCGAAGGCATCCGGGTCCACGTCCCGGCCCCGCACGAAGACGTGCAGGCACATGATCCCGACCGCCTCGGCGGACCCGTGGATGTAGGTGCGGTACTCGGCCTCGTCGAACGCGACGTCGTCGAGGTCGCGACGCATCGACGCGAAGAAGGCGCGGATCGGCTCGCGCGGGATGCCGGCGTCCCGCGCGACCACGGCGAACGCGTGCACGACGAGGTTCGCGCTGAACCCGGTCGCGACGGCGCGCTCGGTCTCGGCCTCGAGCTCGTCGAGGCGGGAGCGCTGGGCCGAGCCGTCGAGGCCGGCCTCGGTCGCGGTGCCGTCGACGATCTCGTCGGCGACGCGCACGAGCGCGTAGATCGAGCCGACCGCCGACCGGCAGCGGCGGGGGAGGAGGGCGGTCGCGAGACGGAACGAGCTCGAGTAGCGACGGATGACGGATGCCGCCGACGCCCCCGCCGTCGCGTCGTAGAGCGTGAGCCCGGCGGCGGCGGTCACGATCGACGCTCCGCGGCGAGCCTCGCCTCGGCGGCGAGGAGGTCGGCGAGGGCGGGAGGAAGCCCCGCGCCGCGGATGAGGTCGAGAGCGGTGTCGCACTCGCGGCGGATCTCCTCCTCGAGCCGCCCGCGGGCGCCGGAGTCCTCCAGCGCGTCGCGCAAGAGCTGTGCCGACGGCTCGTCGAGCGCCCCGTCGCCGAACAGCGGCTCGGCGGCGCGCCAGGCCTCGGAGCCGCGCGCGAAGGCGACCAGCATCGTCTGCTTCCCCTCGCGGAGGTCGTTCGACGTGCTCTTGCCGGTCTCGTCGCCGTCGCCGAAGACGCCGAGCAGATCGTCGCGCATCTGGAACACGATGCCGAGCGAACGGCCGATGGCGCCGAGGCGGTCGCCGATCCGATCGGGCGCCCCGGCGAGGATCGCGCCCGCGCGCAGCGGCAGCTCCAGTGTGTAGTGGGCGGTCTTGTCGGCCATCATGTCGCGGATCTCGTCGGCGGTCGGCGTGCCGAGCCCCGACGCGTAGGCGACGTCGGCGAGCTCGCCCGCGGCGGCGCGGAAGACGCTCTCGTCGACGAGCTCGAGGAGCCTCGTGCGGCGGGCGGCATCCAGATCGAGATCCGTGGTCAGCCGCACGGCCGCAGTGAGCAGCAGGTCGCCGGCGAGGATCGCCGCGCTCTCGCCCCACCGTCGCGCGGAGAGCGGATCGAGCCCGGTGCGTTCGCCGGCGGCGGTGAACGCGCCGACGAGGTTCGGGATGCCGCGACGCTCGATGTCGCCGTCGATGACGTCGTCGTGCAGGAGGAGAGCCGTGTGGAGCAGCTCCAGGGCCGTGGCGAGCTCGACGAGCGGCTCGAGCGGCCCGCCGCCGAGGTGCAGACAGGCCACGACCGCCAGTCGCGGGCGTACCCTCTTGCCGCCCGCGGTGGAGGAGCGCAGCTCGCTCCACAGCGCGCGATAGTGCGGCGAGTGCCTCGTCGCGCGGACGAGGGCGGTGTCGAAGAACCGGTCGAGCCTGCGCTCGACCTCGGCGAGGACGACGTCGGCCTCCGAGGCCGCGGACGTCTCGCGCGCGGTGCGGGTCTCCGCGCCGTCGGCGGACAGCAGCACGACCTCGTCCATCCCTGCTCCAATCGCTAACGCGGCTAGTAATAAACATAACCCAACTAAATGCGTCGTCCACTAGGGTTCTCGATATGCCCGGCATTGAGCGGGAGCCGGACGAGATCGTCCGGCGATTGCACGACCCGCGCGTCGCCGACGTCCGCGGGCGACTGGTCGACCTCAGCGGGATCGGCGAGGACGAGCTCGGGCAGATCGTCCGTGTCATGGACGCGATGTTCCGGTGGCGCGCGGCGGAGCAGCGCGTGACGCGCGCCTCCCACCGCTACATGCGGCTGGGAGAGACCGACATGAAGGCGCTGCGGCTCGCGATCGTCATGGCCGACCAGGGTCGGCATGTGACCGCGAGGGACATCGCCGCGCACCTGGGCATCACGAGCGCGGCCACCACGAAGCTCCTCGACCGGCTCGAGTCGGCCGGACACATCGTCCGTACGCGGCATCCCCGCGACCGCCGGGCGCTCGCGATCGTCGTCAATCCCGAGACCCGCAAGGCCGCCGAGCTCACGATCGGCCGAGAGCACGCGCGGCGCTTCCGGGTGGCGGCCGCGCTCAGCACCGGCGAGCGCGAGGTCGTCATCCGCTTCCTCGAGTCCATGAGCGCGACGAGCGAGGACGAGTGGATCGGCGCCGATCTGGACGACTCGGCCTCGTGAGACCGGATGCCGGCCGCTAGCACGTCGCGCGGCATCCCGCCACGGGGATCTCGGCGGCGACCCCCGTGCGTATCGTCTCAGGCATGGACACGACGCCGTCGCCGCTGCGCGGACGCTGAGCGGACAGGGACATGGCACAGAACACCCGGACCCTGCGCTGCACGCCCGCGGACGTCTTCCGCGTGCTCGCCGACGGCTGGCTGTATCCCTCGTGGGTCGTCGGCGCGTCGCGCATGCGCGACGTGGACGAGGCATGGCCGCACGCGGGCAGCCGGATCCATCATTCCGTCGGGGTCTGGCCCCTGCTCATCGACGATCGCACGCGCGCGACGGCGTGGTCGCCGCCGCACCGCATGGAGCTGCGCGCCCGTGGCTGGCCGATCGGCGAGGCCGACGTCGTCATCGACGTCGAGCCGACCGGAGAGCGATCGTGTCTCGTGCGGATCCGCGAGGACGTGCGGCGGGGTCCCGCGCGCGTCATTCCCCGCTTCCTCCTCGATCCCGTGATCCGCTGGCGGAACGGCGAGACGCTGCATCGTCTCGCCTATCTCGCCGAGGGCATGGCGTCGTCGGCCGTGCCCGACACGGCCGACGAGGAACGGAGCTGATGTCGATGCCTCGCGACGCGCACGAGGGCCGCACCGAGGTCGACGCGACCGTCGTGGGCGCCGGGCCCAACGGACTGGCCGCAGCCGTCACCCTCGCGCGCGCGGGGCTGCGGGTCGTCGTCTACGAGGCGGCGCCGGCGGTGGGCGGGGGAGCGGCCACACGGGAGCTGACCCTGCCCGGCTTCCACCACGACGTCTGCTCGGCGGTGCACCCGCTCGCGTTCGAGTCCGGCTTCTTCCGCGAGTTCGACCTGGTGTCGCGCGTGCCCTTCGTGACGCCCGAGGTCTCGTTCGCCCACCCGCTCGACGGCGGACGCGCCGGCATCGCCTATCGCGACCTCACGCGCACGCGCACCGCGCTCGGCCGCGACGGCAAGGCGTACGAGGCCCTGCTGCGTCCGCTCGTCGAGCGGACCGCGCGTGTCGCGACGCTGACCGGCTCGACCCTGCTCCGCGTGCCCGACGACCCGTTCGTCGCGGCGCTGTTCGGCGCCCGCTCGCTCGAGCAGGGATCGCCCGCCTGGAACGCCCGCTTCCGGCAGGAGGCGGCGCCGGCCATGCTGACCGGGGTCGCCGCGCACTCGATCCTTCCGCTCCCCTCCATCGCCGCGGCGGGCGCCGGGCTCGCCCTGACCGCCTACGCCCACGCCCGCGGATGGCCGATCCCGGTGGGAGGCAGCCAGTCGATCGCCGACGCGCTCGTGGACGACCTGCGCCGCCATGGCGGCGACGTGGTCACCGACGCCCCTGTCTCGTCGCTCGACGAGCTGCCGCCCTCGCGCGCCACGCTGCTCGACGTCACCCCGCGCGCGCTGCACGCGCTGGCCGGCCGCCGCCTGCCCGAGCGCTACCGACGCGCGCTGCGCCGGTTCCGCTACGGCAACGCCGTGGCGAAGGTCGACTTCGCGGTGAGCGATCCGGTGCCGTGGGCCCATCCGGAGGTGGGTCTCGGCGCGGCGGCGCACCTCGGCGGATCGCGCGCGGAGATCGCCGCGTCGGAGCGCGACGTGGCACGCGGCCGCCTGCCCGAGTCGCCGTACGTCCTCGTGTCGCAGCCGTCGCTGTGGGACCCGACGCGGGCGCCGGCCGGCTCGCACACGCTGTGGACCTACACGCACGTGCCCGCCGGGTCGACGGCGGATCGCACGGATGCCGTGATCGCCCAGATCGAGCGCTTCGCCCCCGGCTTCCGCGACACGATCCTCGACGTCTCGTCGCGCACCGCGGTCGACGTCGCCCGCCACAATCCCAACTATCCGTCCGGCGACATCGCCGCGGGCGCGCCCGACCTGCGCCAGCTCGTGCGTCGGCCCGTGGTCAGCCCGCGGCCGTGGCGCACGCCCGCGCCGGGCGTCTACCTCTGTTCGGCGTCGACCACGCCCGGCCCTGGCGTGCACGGTCTGAGCGGCTGGCACGCCGCCCGCTGCGCGCTGCGCGAGCGATTCGGCATCCGCGACGACCCGGATCTGTCGCCGCGGGGGTGAGCGGGCCCGGCATGGCGCGGATCGGCACATCGGGCTGGAGCTACGACCACTGGACGGACGTGCTCTACCCGCCCGGCCTGCCTCCCGGTCGGCGGCTGGCCGTCTACCAGGCCGAGTTCGACACGGTCGAGCTCAACGCGAGCTTCTACCGCTGGCCGCCGCCGGCGCGGTTCGCGGCGTGGCGCGGGCGGCTGCCCGAGGGGTTCGAGCTGACGGTCAAGGGTCCACGCGGCCTCACACACGCGCGACGCCTGCGCTCTCCGGAGGAGTGGATCGAGCGGATCGGTCGCGGCCTGCACGAGCTGCGCGGACGCCGCGGGCCGCTGCTGCTGCAGCTGCCGCCCACGATGGAGCGCGACGACGCGCGTCTCGACTGGTTCCTCGAACGCCTGCCGTCGTGGACACGGCCGGTGATCGAGTTCCGACACGGCTCGTGGCTCGCCGACGACGTCTTCGCGCTGCTCGAGCGCCACGGCGCCGCCTACTGCGTGATGAGCGGCGCACGGCTGCCGTGCGTGCTGCGTGCGACCGCGCCGACCGTCTACGTCCGCCTGCACGGGCCCGACTCCGAGCACCTCTACGCGGGCTCGTACCCGGATGCCGACCTCCGCTGGTGGGCGGACCGCATCCGCGAGTGGGAGGCGGCCGGCCACACCGTGTACGCCTACTTCAACAACGACGGTCACGGGCACGCCGTGCGCAACGCCCGCACCCTGCGCGCCCTCCTGAGCGACTGAGCCGCTCGTCGGGGTCGCCGCCGTCGGGTGACGGCGGGCTCAGCGGGGCGGGCTCAGGCTCGCACGGGCAGGTGCTTGTTCGCGGACAGCGACACCGTGCCACCGCCGCGCATCCACTGCACCCGATCGAGCGTGATCGCCGTCTGCCCGACGGTGTGCCGGGCGCCGCCCGGTGCGTTCTCGTCGCGGTACGGTGCGAGCAGCTGCTGCACGGACTCGAAGATCGAGGCGAGCGCCTCGTCGTCGTCGCTCACGGCGATCTCGGTGAACCAGGTCTCGACCCTGCCCTCGAACAGCTGCAGCGACAGGTAGCGTCCCGCGGGGCGCTGGAAGCTGATCTTGACCTGCGACTCCGACGACTGCGTGAGGGTGTCGGGATCGTCCGTGGCCCAGCCGAGCTCGACGAGCGCCGCCCACACCTCGTCGACCGAGGGCCAGCGCCACCCGGCGACGATCTCGACGAACCGCGCGAGCGACTCCGCCGCCGGGGGCTCCAGCGTGCCGCCGCCGCCGAGACTCGGCGCCCACTCCGGCCACTGGCCCGCACCCGCGCTGCAGACGCGGTCCGCGTCGAGCCACAGCAGACGCTCGTCCACGCGCCACACCGGCATGCCCGCCGCCACCGGCGGCACCGATCCGCCTGAGACGGCGGCACCGAAGCATCGGCCGTGCCACGCGTCGCGCAGCGGCACCTCCGGCGGCGTCACCCCCTCGGTGAGCCAGCTGCCGACGTCGTACGCGGCGGTCCGGTCTTCGCCGATCGCCAGGCGCGTGCGCGGGAAGTCGCGATCGGTGCCGCGTCCGTCGTACTGCACGATCATGGGCCCGTGCTCCCACCTCGTGGTGGTGCCGCTGCCGAGCTGCGGCCCGAACGCCGCCTCGAGCGCGGCCCTGATCAGCTCGTCGTTCTTGTTCGGCGTCGAGTAGTCGACGGGCGCCGTCGCCGCCTCCACCGATGCCTTCGCGAGCCGCCCGTCCACGGTCGTGAGCTCGATCGAACGCCCGACCGGATCGAACACGCGGACGCGGTCCCGGAACCGCTCGGGCTCCTGGGCGCCGAGCAGCCCCTCCGCCTGGAGGGCGGCGATGACGTCGTCGATCGGCTGCGCACGGAACGCTGCGAAACGCTGGAGGAGCGCCACGGCCTCGGCGGGCACCGGCTCGGGCGTCGCGGGGGCGTCGACGACGCGTCCCCGTGCCGATCTGGCCTTGCCCGGCGCCGACTCGCTGAACGTGATGTCGCGCGTGTAGCTGCGCATCCGCCGGATCGAGAAGGTGCGCACGCCGGCGTTCCACCACCCGGGTTTGGCCGTCTCGCCGAGGCGCTCGGAGAGCAGGGCGAGGATCTCCTCGTAACGGCCGTCGTCGTCCTTCGCCGTCGACCCCGGCACGCGCGGGCCGGCCTCCATGAAGAAGTGGACATTGAGCGGCTCGTCGTCTCGCGAGTGGAGCTTCGCCCCGACGAAGTCGGCAGGCGGCGTCGGCAGATGGAGCGCGGAGGGGGCGTGCTCGTCCGCGGCCCGCAGGTCGTACGTCACGAGCCACTCGCGCGCGTCCATGCCGTCCAGCCAGGCGCCCGCCGCGGCGGCGAGCCGGGGGACCGAGAGCTGCGGGCTGAACGCCACCTCCACCGCATCGTCGTCGACGTCGAGGACGACCGCGTAGCATCCGGCATCCCAGTGCTTGTCGCTCCCCGACGTGCGGCCCACCGCGCGGGACACGGCCGATCGCAGCTTGCGCTCGAAGGCCGCCGTCTCCTGCTCGGCGACGAAGGGGAACGAGACCTTGTGCGCCCACGACCGCACCGGGAGGAGCGCGTACGGGGCCGGCTCGAACGGCAGCCCCGACGCGGCGAGGGTCTCGCGCAGCGCCTCGTCGCCGGGTCTGTCGATCTCGGCGACGGCGGCGATCAGGGCGGGCAGGCGGCGGGCGAGGTCGGCCTCGGCGGAGCGTTCTTCCATGGCCCGATGCTACGCGGAGACCTCCGACATCCGCTTCCGGCCTGTGGAGAAACGGCCGATCGCGGGCTTTTCAGAGCTTGCGCAGCAGCACGCCCGAGACCGCGTGGTCGGCGGCCTTCTGCAGCACGAGCGTCGCCCGGTGCCGTGTCGGCAGCACGTTCTCGCGCAGGTTCGGGAGGTTGATCTCGTTCCAGAACCGCAGCGCGGTCCGCTCGGCCTCGTCGTCGGTGAGGCCCGCGTAGACGTTGAAGTACGACGCCGGGTCGCTGAAGGCGCCCTGCCGCAGCGACATGAACCGGTTCACGTACCACCGCGCGATGTCGTCGGGGTCGGCGTCGACGTACACCGAGAAGTCGAAGAGCTCGCTGATCGAGAGGTCGTCGGTGCCGGGCGGCGGCTGGAGCACGTTGAGGCCCTCGACGATCACGACGTCGGGCCGGCGGACGGTCACGCGCGCGCCGGGCACGATGTCGTAGTGCAGGTGCGAGTAGACCGGCGCGGTCACCTCGGCGACGCCGCTCTTGACCTGCGTCAGGAAGTCGAGGAGCGCCCGACGGTCGTACGACTCCGGGAACCCCTTGCGCCTCATGAGACCCCGCCGCTCCAGCTCGGCGTTCGGGTGGAGGAAGCCGTCGGTCGTCACCAGCTCGACGCGCGGCGTGTCGGGCCAGCGGCTCAGCAGCTCGCGGAGCAGGCGCGCGACGGTGGACTTGCCGACGGCGACCGAGCCGGCGATCGCGATGACGAACGGCGTCGTGGTGTCGTCCTCGCGGAGGAAGCTGCTCGTGGCGGCCCCGAGGGACTTCACCGCGCTCGCGTAGAGGCTCAGCAGCCGGCTGAGCGGCAGGTACACCTCGCGCACCTCGTCGAGGTCGAGCCGATCGCCGAGCCCGCGGAGCTGCGCGATCTCGCCGTCGGTCAGCGGCTGCGCCATGTCGGGGGCGAGCCGCGCCCAGTCGGCGCGTCGGATCTCGCGATACAGCGTCGGCGACAGCGCCGCCGGCTCCGGCATCCCGCTCATGGCGTCATCGTATCGATCCGCGGGCGCATGTCCGGACCCCGCCC
>NZ_JBDIAB010000069.1:0-12826 GCF_039812165.1 Microbacterium sp. | reverse complement strand
CCGTTCCGGCTCGGTCGCGGCGATCGCGCGCGCCACCGGCGCGGGATCGGGCGAGCCGAACGCGTCCGGCAGGTCGACCACGGTCACCGCGCGCTCCGGGGACGCCGCCCGCGCGTCGAGGGCGGCGTCGGCCGCGATGAGACGCAGGTCGACCGGCGCGACGACGAGGCCGCGGCGCTCGTCGAGACGCGCGAGGGCGAGGAGGTCCTCGACGAGGGCGCCCATGCGGGTCGCCTCCTTCTCGATGCGGCTCATCGCCTGCGCGGTCTGCTCCTCGCCGCTGATGGCGCCCATGCGGTGCAGCTCCGCGTAGCCGCGCACGGTCACCAGCGGCGTGCGCAGCTCGTGGCTCGCGTCGCCGATGAACCGGCGCATGTGCTCGACGGTCGTGTCGCGCTGGGCGATGGCGCTGTCGACGCGGTCGAGCATCGCGTTGATGGCCGACTTGAGCCGGCCCACCTCGGTGCCGGGGGTGATGTCGCTCATGCGCTGCCCGAAGTCGCCGGAGGCGATCGACATCGCGGTCTGCTCGACCTGGCCGAGGCCGCGGAAGGTGAGCGTGACGATCCAGCGCGTCGTGAGCGCCGCGGCGAGGATCGTCAGGAGGGCCAGGATCGTGTAGATGCCGATGTAGGTGCCGACGGTCTGGTTGACCGGGGCGAGCGGCAGCGCCACGAGCTGGGTGAGCAGGTCGCGGGCGCCGGTGACCTGCAGGGTGTCGACGCTCGCGTGGAACACCGCGGCCCCGTCGACCGCGTCGAGCGAGAACGGCTCGACGCCGCGGGCGACGGTCGTCGCGAGCGGGAAGCTCTCCGGGAAGGCCGCCGCGGGACCGGTGCCGCCGCCGGCGGTGGCGAGCAGGGTGCCCCCCGCGTCGTAGACGGCGACCTGGAACTGCGTCGGCGTCGCCGTCTCCTTGAGGGTGAAGAGGGGGATGCCGTCGTCGATCTCGACGTCGAGGAGCGAGCTCGCGACGTCGTTGGACACGAGCGAGCGCAGCTGGTCGTCGACCGCGGCGACCTGGGCGTTGCGCAGGAACACCATGGTGCCGATGCCCGCGGCGAACAGCCCGACGGTGAGAACGGCGACCGTGACGCCGGTGACCTTCGCGCGCAGGCTGATGCCGCGCCACCACCGGGTGACCCGGTCGGACTTCTTCGAGCTCAGGGGAATGCCTCTTTACGCGCTCTTGCCGGCCTTGAGCATGTAGCCGAAGCCGCGCTTGGTCTGGATGAGGGGCTCGCTCGAGTGCGGGTCGATCTTGCGGCGCAGGTACGAGATGTAGCTCTCCACGATGCCGGCGTCGCCGTTGAAGTCGTACTCCCACACGTGGTCGAGGATCTGCGCCTTGCTGAGCACGCGGTTGGGGTTCAGCATGAGGTAGCGCAGCAGCTTGAACTCGGTGGGGGACAGGTCGATGGGCACGTCGCCGACCAGGACGTCGTGCGTGTCCTGGTCCATCGTGAGCTCGCCGGCGCGGATCGACGACTCCTCGTCGGCCTGCATCGTGCGCCGGAGGATCGCCTGGATGCGCGCGACGATCTCGTCGAGGCTGAAGGGCTTGGTGACGTAGTCGTCGCCGCCGGCGTTGAGGCCCTCGATCTTCGCGTCTGTCTCGTCCTTGGCTGTGAGGAACAGGATCGGTGCGGTGTAGCCGGCTCCGCGGAGCCGCTTGGTGACGCTGAACCCGTTCATGTCGGGCAGCATGACGTCGAGGACGATGAGATCCGGCTCCTCCTCGAGGACGGCGGAGATCGTCTGCGCGCCGTTGGCGACGGCACGGACCTGGAAGCCGGCGAAACGCAGGCTCGTGATGAGCAGGTCGCGGATGTTGGGCTCGTCGTCCACGACGAGGATGCGCGGTGCGGTCATGTGCTCATTATGGTGACCGAATCGATGCCTGTGCTGGAAATCGCGCGGATGCCGTCGGAATCGACCTCGCTCGGCGAGGGGAGTGGAGTACGTTCTGCCGTATGCGAGAGAGGCGAGTGAGATGACGGACGCCGTCGACCGCGCGCCGGCGCACGTCGCGGCGTCGGCCGTCCTCCGCGTCGGAGGTCGCGAGCTCGACCTCGCCCGGCGCTTCGCCGTCATGGCGATCGTCAACCGCACGCCCGACTCGTTCTACGACCGCGGACGCACCGACGCGCTCGACGCCGCCGTGCGGGCGGGCGCGGCGGCGTTCGAGGCCGGCGCCGACCTCGTCGACGTCGGCGGAGTGAAGTTCGCGCCCGGTCCGCCGGTGCCTGTCGACGAGGAGATCGAGCGCGTCGTGCCGGTCGTGCGCGAGCTGGCGCCGCTCGGACCGGTGAGCGTCGACACGTTCCACCCCGAGGTGGCCGTGGCCGCGATCGACGCCGGTGCGAGCGTGGTCAACGACACCACCGGCATCCACGACCCGCGCATGGCCGACGTCGTCGCCGACAGCGACGCCGCGATCGTCGTCGCGCACAGCCTCGCCGCGCCCCGCACGCAGCTCCCTCTGCCGCACTACGACGACGTCGTGGGCGAGGTCGCGGCCTTCCTGCGCGAGCGTGTCGCGCTCGCGGAGGAGCACGGCATCCCGCGCGAGCGCATCGTGGTCGACCCCGGCCACGACCTCAACAAGAACACGCTGCAGACGCTCGAGCTGACGCGGCGCCTCGACGAGCTGGGCGATCTCGGGCTGCCGCTCCTGGTCGCGCTCTCGAACAAGGACTTCGTCGGCGAGAGCCTCGGTCGCGACCGCGACGACCGGGTGGCCGGGTCGCTCGCCGCGGCCGTCTACTGCGCGCTGCACGGCGCGCGCATCGTGCGCGTGCACAACGTGCGCGAGAGCGTCGACGCGCTCCGCATGGTCGAGGCGATCCTCGGCTGGCGCCAGCCGGTGCGGCTGCGTCACAACCTGCGTCCGGAGGGGAACGGCTGATGGGCGGGATGCCGGGAGATCCGGGCACGCCGACGCGCGACGAGCTGCTCGCGGCCTACGCGCTCCCCGACCGCGGCGCGCCGCGACTGCGGATGAACTTCGTCTCCAGCGCCGACGGCGCGGTCGTGCTGCAGGGCCGGAGCGGCACGCTGGGCGGCGCGACCGACCGGCTGCTCATGCAGGTGCTGCGCACCCTGGCCGACGTGATCCTCGTCGGCGCCGGCACCGTGCGCGTCGAGGGATACGGCGGCACGGCGGTGTCGGAGTCGGATGCCGCGTGGCGCGTCGCGCGCGGGCTGCCGCCGCAGCCGGGCCTCGCCGTCGTCTCGCGGGCGCTCGACCTGGAGCCGGGGCATCCGTTCTTCGCCGAGGCGGTGGTCCGCCCGGTCGTGGTGACGTGCGCGGACTCTCCCGCCGGCCGCCGGGAGGAGCTGGCGGAGGTCGCCGACGTGCTCGTGTGCGGCGAGGAGACGGTCGATCTCACGGCGACGCGCGCCGCGTTCGCGGACTGCGGCTGGACGCAGACGCTGTGCGAGGGCGGTCCGCACCTGTTCGGGGCGCTCCTGGACGCGGGCCTCGTCGACGAGGTGTGCCTGACGCTCGCGCCGCGGTTCGTGGGCGGCGCCGCGCGGCGCATCGTGCAAGGCGCGGCCGAGGCCGACCGTCGCTTCGCGCTCGCCGGTGCGCTGTCCGACGACGACGGCTTCGTGTTCCTCCGCTACGCCACCCGCTGAGCGCCCCGCCCGAGCGGGGCTCAGCGGTCGAGGGCGGCGTCCACCGCGCGTGCGATCACGGTCTCGATCGGCGCGTCGGGGTCGACGGTGAGGCGATGCAGCAGCAGTCCCTCGGCCGCCGCCATCAGGAACGCCGTGTTCGCCTGGGCCGCCGCGCCGCCGAGGTCGCGGAGGATGCCGCGCATCCACTGCTCCATTCCCGAGCGCTGGGCGCGCAGCGGCTGCGTCGCCTCCTCGTCGGCCTCGAGGAACAGGGCGTAGCGCGCCCGCGTGCGCGCGGCGAGCGGTCCTGACTGCGCCTCGACCATGCGGCTCAGGCCCGCGACGAGCTCGTCGCGGCTGCCGATCGCGGCGGCGCCGCCATCGTCGCGCTCCGCGGTGGCGATCCACTCGATGACGCCGGCCAGGAGGGCGGCGCGGGTGCGGAAGTGGTTCGAGGTGGATCCCGGCGGGAGGGATGCCGCGGCATCCACCCGTCCGTGCGTGAGGGCACGCGCGCCCTCGGTGCCGACCAGGATCACGGCGGCGTCCAGTGCGCGGCGGCGGGTGGTGCTCACTCCTCGACTCTCGCACACTATGGACCTAGTGACAGCACTATGAACATAGTATTCTGCGGTCATGGACACGCACGCACCTCGAGTGGATCGTCCGCCGGCGGAGGCGTGGCGGCCGCCGCTGCCCGGCGCGCCGGGCTTCGAGCACGTCGTCGTCGAGACGCCCGGCGTGCGCCGTCATGTCGCGGTCATCGGGGAGGGCGAGCCGGTCGTGCTGCTGCACGGCTTTCCGCAGCACTGGTGGGAATGGCACGCGGTCGCCCCTGTGCTGGCGGCGCACGGCTACCGGGTGATCTGCCCGGACCTGCGCGGATCGGGGTGGACCGGGGCCGACGACCCGGCGATCGGGCGCGACACGCAGTCGGACGACGTGCTCGTGGTGCTCGACGCGTTCGGCATCGACCGGGCGCACGTGATGAGCCACGACATGGGGGCGATCTCCGCCATGCGGCTCGCGTACGGGCATCCCGAGCGCGTGCGCGCCATGGTGCAGCTCTCGGTGCCCCCGGCGTTCATGGCGTTCACCCTCGCGGTCGTGCCGGCGTTCCGGCACATGCCGAAGCTGCTCATGCACCGCCCGCCGACGTCGATGCGGTACCTGTTCGGCCCCGAGTACCTGTTCCGGCCCCTCGGCGACGAGGCGCTCGCCGCGTACCTCGATGTCGAGCAGCGGCCCGAGGTGCTCGAGGCCGTGCGTCGCGTGTACCGCGGCATGGTCGTCCCGATGTCGGTCCAGCTGGCGCGCGGCGACTTCACGCGGATGCGGCTGCGGGCGCCGACGCTGTTCGCGTTCGGGCGTCATGACCGGCCCTTCACCGAGGAGATCGTGCGCCGGATCAGCCGCCATCACGAGCGGTGCGCGGATCTCGTCGAGCTGGCCTTCGTCGAGGACGCCTCGCACTTCGTCGTCGACGACGCCCCGGATGCCGTCGCCGAGCTCGCGCTCGACTGGTTCCGTCGCGCCGCATGAAGGTCTAGATACGGTGCATATCGTAATGTTATGCTTCGTAACGTGAGTCTGATCGAGGTGGAGCGCGACGGCGGCACGATCGCCGTGGAGACGACCGGCACGGGACCGTTGGTGCTGTGCGTGCCGGGGATGGGCGAGTCGCGGGCTTCGTTCCGCCACCTCGCGCCGGGGCTGGTCGACGCCGGGTATCGGGCGGCGACGATGGACCTGCGCGGCCACGGCGACAGCACGACCGGCTTCGACGCGTACGACGACCCCGCCGCCGCGGGCGACGTGCTCGCCGTGATCGACGCGCTCGGCGGCGGTCCGGCGGCGATCGTGGGGAACTCGATGGGCGCCGCCGCCGCGGTGATCGCGGCGGCGGCGCGCCCGGATGCCGTGAGCCGACTGGTGCTGATCGGCCCGTTCGTGCGGGATCACGGGTCGGTCGCAGGCCGGCTGCTCCTGCGCGTGCTGCTGGCCCGCCCGTGGGGCCCCGCGGTGTGGCGCGGCTACTACCGGTCGCTGTTCGGCGAGCGTCTGCCCGCGGATCATGCGGGGCACGTGACCCGTGCGCTCGCCCTGCTGCGCAGGCCGGGACGGTGGCGCGCCTTCCAGCGCACGTCGCGCACGTCGCACGCACCGGCGGAGGCCGCGCTGCCGAAGGTCGAGGCGGCGACGCTCGTCGTGATGGGCGACCGCGACCGCGACTTCGCCGACCCCGAGGCCGAGGCCGCCTGGGTCGCCCGCGCGCTGCGCGGCGAGCACCGCATGATCGCCGGCGCGGGCCACTACCCGATGGCCGAGCAGCCCGACGAGGTGCTGGCCGCCGTGCTGCCGTTCCTCGCCGGCGTGCCGGGCGAGCGCCGCGCGGATGGCGGGGAGGCGTCGCATGGCTGAGCGTCTCTCCCGCGGCGCGGTCGTCGAGCACGCGGCATCCCTCTCTGACGACATCGGGCTGGACGAGCTGACGATCACGAGGCTCGGCCGCTCGCTCGGCATCGCGCCGCCGGGCGTCTACCGGCACGTCGCCGACCTCGGCGATCTGCGCCGAGCGCTGGGCAGGCAGGCCGCGCGCGAGGTGGCCGCCGTCCTGTCATCCGCGTGCGCCGGGCTCGCCGGCGCCGACGCGTTGACCGCGCTCGCGACGGCGCTGCGGGAGTGGGCCGCGCGGCATCCGGGACGATATGCGGCGCTGCAGGTCGCCCCCGATCCCGACGACGCCGACGGGCGGGCCGCCGCCGAGGAGGTGCTCGCGGTCATCGCGTCGGCGCTCCGCGCATACCGGCTCGCCGGCGACGACCTCACCGATGCGATCCGGTTCGTCCGCAGCACCCTGCACGGGTTCGTCGTCCTCGAGCAGACCGGCGGGTTCAGGCAGCCGCGCAGCCTCGACGCGACCTTCGCGCGCATCGTCGCCTCTCTCGAGACTGCGCTCTCCGGCTGGTCGTGACCGGTCGCTGCGACGGCCGCGTGCCGTCAGGCCGGCTTCCTCCACACGGAGACATGGGAGGTGCTCTCGGAGTCGAAACGCGCTCGGCTCCAGTCGGCGTAGCGCGCTTCGAGCTCGAGCCCGGCGAGCTGCGCCATGAGGTCGAGCTCTGAGGGCCAGACGTACCGGTAGTTGTGCGGCGCATACCTGAAGGTGCCGTCTGCCCGGCGGATGTAGTGATGCGAGACCGCGCGCTGTGTCGACGGATCGAACGTGTCCAGCCCGACATGGTCGTCCGTGACCTCGAAGGGGACCGCGGACTGTCCCGGTGGCAGTGAGCGCAGCGGCGGCACTCCGACCTCGACGACGAAACGTCCTCCCGGCCTCAGATGCTTCGCGGCGTTGTGGAAGCACTGGACCTGCGCCTGTTGGGTGTAGAGGTTGCCGATGGTGTTGAACACGAGATAGACGAGCGTGAAGGCGCCGTCGACCTCGGTGGTCGCCATGTCGCCGATGACCACCGGGATGTCGGTCGTCTTGCGCTTGAGCACGTTCGCCATGGCATCCGAGTACTCGATGCCGTGAACGGCGACACCCTTGCCGGTGAGCGGGATCGCGATCCGTCCGGTGCCGATGGCGAACTCCAGCGCGGGTCCGGAACCCGCCAGCTCGGCCAGGAAGCTGCTCGTCCGCTCGATGGCCTCCGGAGAGAAGGGGCCTTCCGTCGCATCGTCGTAGGTCTCCGCCTGCATCTCCGTCCACAGGTCGCTGGGCACTTCTCCGCTGTTCATGCGGTCATCCATCCTTTCGGCGACATGGCTCCCACTCGTGTGTAGGATCTTGTGTAAGGAGGCGCACATGGCGACGAACCTGGCGATCGATCCGGTCCTCCTGGACCGCGCACTCAAGGCCGGCGGCGAGCGCACCAAGAAGGCGACCGTCACCGTGGCTCTCGAAGAGTACATCGCGCGGCGAGAGCAGGCGAAGATCGTCGAGCACTTCGGTTCCTTCGACTGGGACGAGGGCTACGACTACAAGACCGACCGTGCTGCCCGTGAGCGCCGGAGTCGAGCCGTGGGCTGATGCCGTTGCTCGTGGACACGAGCGTGTGGTCGCTCGCCTATCGGCGCGATGCTCCGCCCGACGTGCCGGAGGTTCGCGCTCTGCGCGAAGCGCTCGGCGGTGGCGATGCCATCGTGACCACCGGAATCATCCTGCTCGAACTGCTGCGTGGATTCGTGCCCGAGCGCGCGCAGCAGACGATTCGCGCAGACCTCGGGGTGCTGGAGTGCGTCGAACCCCGCTGGGCGGACTACGAGGCGGCAGCGGAGCTGAGCAACGCCTGTCGCAGACAAGGCGTCCAGCTCGGTGCGGTCGATGCGCTGCTCGCGCACCTCGCGATCGCGCACGAACTGACCCTGCTCACGACCGACCGCGACTTCGTTCACGCTGCCGCTTGTATCCCGCTTCGGGTCTGGACCGCGTGAACGAGTCCATGCGCCCTCTGATCCTCAGCGGTGGTCCCGCGGTCGGGAAGTCGACCTGCGGTCGGGCGCTGACAGGCGAACGCGAACGGGGTGCCTATATCGACGTGGATGATGTGCGCCAGCTCGTCGTCTCCGGCGCTCGAACGCTCTGGAGCGGGGCAGAGGGTGAGGCGCAGTTCCTCCTCGCTGCTCGCAACGCCTCAGCGATGGCCCGGAACTTCGTCCGCTCGGGCTTCGATGTCGTCATCGCCGACTTCACGCTCGACTCGTCTCTCGGCGTCTACCGTGCGGAACTGCCGGATTGCTTCGTCGTCCACCTCCGGATCTCGCTCGCCGGTGCACGAGAACGCGCGAGGACCCGAGCGGTCCACCTCACGGAGGATGAGTTCGATCTGCTCCATGAGCTGATCGTGACTCCACCGGCGGCCGACCTCGTGATCGAGGTCGACGGAATGTCACGGGAACGCCAGGTCCAGTGCATCCGTGAGGTGTGGAACTCGGCGTAGCGGCTCGGAGGTGTCAACGAGCGCGAGTCAGAGAGGCAGGGAGCTCGCGGTGCCACCGCGGCGGGCGTAGCGTCGAGGTGTGGCGAAGACCCCGTTCCTCGTTCCGCCGCCGGTGTGGGCGGCGGTGGCGGTGGCCGCGCAGCTCGCGATCGCGGGAAGGCGTCGGCCGGCGAGGACGTCGACGGCCGCAGCCGGGCTCGTCGCCGGCGGGGCAGCCACCGTTGCGTCGTGTGCGATCTCGGAGTTCGCCCGCGCACGCACCACGATCGACCCCGAGCATCCGGATCGCGCAGCCGTGCTCGTCATGGGCGGCCCGTTCCGACTCACGCGCAATCCGATGTACCTCGCGCTGACCGGGCTGCTCGTCGCCCACGCCGTCTACCGGCGCTCGTGGTGGGCGCTCGCTCCCGCCGCCGGGTTCGTCGCGGTCATCGATCGGGTGCAGATCCCCGCCGAAGAGGCGGCGTTGCGACGGCGCTTCGGGCGGCGCTACGACCGGTACCGGGCACGTGTGCCGCGGTGGCTGGGAGTCAGTGGATGACCGCGGAGCCGGAGACTGCCGAGAAGGTCATGCGTTCGCGGTCCGAGGCCTTCCATGATGGGGATGCCACGTGGTCGCTGCGCACGTGGCATCTATCGCCAGGTCCCGCCAGGCTCGAGCTGAAGGACGATCCGCGCTGGCGCGGACTGCAGATCGTCGCCGCCGAACTCTGACCGGCCGACGGGTGAGCGTGTGGGGGTGATGGGTCGGATTGTCATCGTTCTGTGATCTTTGAATGCCATCTTCATTCTCGTACACTCGTTCGAATGTCGGAGGTCGGTGAGATGCTTCAGATATGGAGTTCTTCACCGAGATCGCGAGGCAGGTCGATGACTTGCGGATGCTGCTCGGTGACGACGTAGCAACGGGTGAGCTTGCTGGAGCCGTGCGCGGGCTGGACGACGAAGGCGTCGTCGCGGTGCTGGCGCAGACGACGGCGATCTGCCGGTCGATGGAGAACCTGCGGATCGTGGCCTCAGGGGTGGCGGGCGCTCGTTCGACCCGTGAGCACGGCCATGGGGGACTGACGCAGAAGCGGGGCCATCGCAACGTGGTCTCGCTGGTGCAGGAGATCATCGGTGGTTCGCGCGCGGACGCTGCCAAGACGGTGCGGTTGGGGGAGTCGCTGCTGGAAGCGGCCGCGGGGGAGCCGGATAACCGTCTGCTCGGCGAGGTGGGCGAGCAGACGGCAGCATCACGTCCGCCGTGGCATGCGCCGTTGTCGGCGGCGCAGCTGGCGGGGAGGATCTCTGCGACGCAGCACGATGTGATCCGGCGGGGGCTGGGAGAGCCCCCGGCCGCGAGTCCGGCCGATGTCGTGTGCACGTGCGGGGCGGGGCGCGTGGCGATCGACGACCCCTGCAAGCGGTGCGTGATCGCGGCGAACCGCGCGGCCGAAGAGGCGTGGTCGACTGCGGCGGAGGAGCTCATCACGGAGGCTGCGCATCGGACGGTGGAGGAGTTGGGGGTCGCGGCGCGGACGGTGCGCGATCTGCTCGACCCGGAAGGCGCGGAACGTCGGTTCACCGAGCAGTTCGAGCGCCGGTCGTTCCGGGTATGGACGGACCGCGACGGCGTGCGCCGTGGCTCGTTCATCTTCGACCCGCACGGTGGGTCGTGGATCATCGCGTTGATCCAGGCGGCGATGCGTCCCCGGCGAGGCGGGCCCCGGTTCGTCGATCCGGAGGAGAAGGCTCGCGCGCAGGAATTGAGCGACGACCCCAGGACGAACGATCAGCTCGTGTACGACCTGATCATCGACACCCTCCGCGCTGGCTCCCTCGCCGATGCCGAGAGCGTGTTCGGGACCAAGCAGGCCGGTGTCCGCGTGATCGCGACCACTGACACGATGGCGAAGGTCCGGGCCGGTGTCCCGGCGGCGGCGATCGTGGAGGACGACCTGACGACCGTGCCGGGATGGGTGGCTCTCATGCAGGCCTGCGACACGGGAACCCTGGAGTTCACGGTCGATCGGGCCGGCAACCCGCTGTATCTGGGCAGAGAAGCGCGCCTGTTCAGCGCACGGCAGAAGGTCACGCTTGCAACACGGGACGGGGGATGCCGGTGGCCGAGGTGTGACCGGCCCGCGTCCTACTGTGAATCGCATCACATCGACCATGTCAGCGAGGGCGGGAAAACTGATGTTGACCGGGGTATTCTCCTCTGCCGATTTCATCACATGGTGCTGCACAACGGCGGCTGGCGCATCACCCGGGACGGACTCGGCGACTTCTTGCTGCATCCCCCACCGGGGACGGGTGTGCCCGTCGTCATGAAGCCGGGACTGGCACTGGCCGACGCGTGGGCCGATCTGGATCCGCCGCCGCGCAGGTTCAGGCCTGGTGCGGTTGAGGCTGCCGCGTGAACGGGCTCGGTGAGTTGCGATCGAGGTGGCCGTCGCCGAAGGATACGGCGAGCGCCTTGAGATGGGGAGCCGAGCCATGAAGGAGTGGCTCGTCGTGAGTGCGACGCATGCCGTGACCAATTCCCTCGTGATCCGAGCGCGCGAGTACGTCGGAGGTGATCAGTAGCTGACACCTACGCGGCATTGACCTCGTCAGCGTCGAGGATCGTGTACGAGTACCCCTGCTCGGCGAGGAACCGCTGGCGGTTCTGCGCGAAGTCCTGGTCGACCGTGTCGCGCGCGATGAGAGTGTAGAAGCTCGCCGTCGTGCCGTCCGCCGTCGGGCGCAGGAGCCGGCCGAGCCGCTGCGCCTCCTCCTGCCGCGAGCCGAACGACCCCGACACCTGGATCGCGACCGATGCCTCGGGCAGGTCGATCGAGAAGTTCGCGACCTTCGACACCACGAGGAGCGGGATGCGGCGCTCGCGGAACGCGTTGTACAGCTCCTCCCGCTCGTCGACGGGCGTCGACCCGGTGATCTTCGGCGCCCCGAGCGCGTCGGCGAGCTCGTCGATCTGGTCGAGGTACTGACCGATCACGAGGATCTGCTCGTCGGGATGCCGCGCCACGAGGTCGCGCACCACGTCGATCTTCGCCTCCGCGGTCGCCGCGAGCCGGTAGCGCTCGTCGTCCGCGGCCGCCGCGTACTCCAGCCGGTCGTCGTCGGGGAGGTCGACGCGCACCTCGTAGCAGATCGCGGGGGAGATGAACCCCTGCGCCTCGATCTCCTTCCACGGAGCGTCGAAGCGCTTCGGGCCGATGAGGCTGAAGACGTCGCTCTCGCGCCCGTCCTCGCGCACGAGCGTCGCGGTCAGCCCCAGCCGGCGGCGCGCCTGCAGGTCGGCGGTCAGCTTGAACACGGGGGCGGGGAGCAGATGCACCTCGTCGTAGACGATGAGGCCCCAGTCCAAGGCATCCAGCAGCGCGAGATGCGCGTACTGGCCCTTCCGCTTCGCGGTGAGGATCTGGTACGTCGCGATCGTGACCGGACGGATCTCCTTGGCCTGCCCCGAGTACTCGCCGATCTCCTCCGGCGTCAGCGACGTGCGCTTGAGCAGCTCGTCGCGCCACTGCCGCGCGCTCACCGTGTTGGTCACGAGCACGAGCGTCGTGGTCTTCGTCTCGGCCATCGCCGCCGCTCCCACGAGCGTCTTGCCCGCACCGCAGGGGAGCACCACGACGCCCGATCCGCCGGCGCTGAAGATGTCGACCGCCTGGCGCTGGTAGGGCCGCAGCGACCAGCCGTCCTCGTGCAGGTCGATCTCGTGCGGCGTTCCGGGCGTGTAGCCCGCATGGTCCTCGGCGGGCCAGCCGATCTTCAGCAGCTCCTGCTTGATGTGCCCGCGCGCCCACGCGTCGACGACGTACGTGCCCGCAGACGGATGCCCGACCAGCAGCGGCTGGATGCGCTTGTTGCGGGCCACCTCGGCCAGCACCGCGGCATCCGTCGAGTGCAGGATCAGCGCGCCCTCGTCGTCGCGCTCGATCACGAGCCGCCCGTACCGGCCCACCGTCTCGCGGATGTCCATCGACACCGACGGCGGCACCGGGAACCGCGACCAGCGGTCGAGCGTCGCGAGCATGTCGTCGGCCTCGTGCCCGGCGGCGCGCGCGTTCCACAGCCCCAGTCGCGTGATGCGGTAGGTGTGGATGTGCTCGGGCGCGCGCTCCAGCTCGGCGAAGATCGCGAGCTCGTGCCGCGCGGTCTCGGCATCGGGATGCGCGACCTCCAGCAGCACGGTGCGGTCGCTCTGGACGATGAGGGGGCCGTCAGCCATAGCGTCCGAGTCTACCCGCGACCACGGCGGGCGG
>NZ_JBDIAB010000068.1:0-12889 GCF_039812165.1 Microbacterium sp. | reverse complement strand
CGGTCTCGACGAGGGTCGTGTACCTGTCGCGAGGGAAGCCGGCGAACTCGCTGCCGGTCGACTTCAGGACGGTGAGGTCCTTCACGCCGCCGGTGACGTGAGTGCGGCCGTCCTGCTTCGTGACGGTCGCCAGGCGCGTGCCCTGGCCCTTGCGCACGAAGGAGTGGTCGTGCGGGGCGCCGTCGACGAGGATGCGGTCCCACTCGTACTGCTCGGCCTGCCACACGCCGCCCTCGATCCAGTCGAAGGACGACACGAAGTGCTCGCCGAGGGTGAGCAGGTACTCCTCGGGCGAGGGGATGCCGTGCTCCTTCGCGAACGCGAAGGCGGTGTTCTTCTGGGTGTCGGTGGCCACGACGAGCGCGTTGTCGCCGACGAGGTACGAGTCCACGAGCGCCGCGCCGCGCAGCTGCGAGGTGACGTTCAGGTCGATGATCTCGTGTCGCGCGGTGTCGCGCACGATCCGGACGACCCTGTTCTCCGCCTTGCCGTACTTGTTGGCTCCGAGCGAGACGCTCACTTCCGCCATGCGTTTCTCCTATCGTTGATGTCGGGTGACGTGTCGTGATCCTGGTGTGAAGTTATCGATTAAGAACTTCGACGCCATTGCTGCGGTGTTAAGGCGTGGTTACACTTCGCGAGGGTCGCTCGCGTGACAGGACGGGCCGAGCAGCCCAGGAGGACCCGGGGGCGGAATGGTCGAGAAGGCGACGGCGTCAGAGCTGGGAGCGCGCCTGCGACGCGTGCGGACGCGTGCCGGGCTGCCCCTGCGCGCGGTCGCCGAGGCGGTCGGGATCTCCTCCAGCGCGCTCTCGCAGATCGAGAAGGGCACGATGCAGCCCTCGGTCAACCGGCTCGTCGAGATCGTGACGGTGCTCGGGGTGCCGGTGTCGGCGATCTTCGACGACCACGACCTGCTGGCCCCCGTCGAGCTCGACGCCGGGCGCGTCGCGGAGCCGGTGCCGGGGGTGTTCGTCGCCGCCGGCGACGCGGCCCCGATCGCGACCCTCGGCCAGGGGGTGCTGTACCGGCGGCTGACGCCGGTGCGGCTCGACGGGCTCGACCTGTTCGAGACGACGTACCCGCCGCTGACCTCGTCGAGCGTCGACGGGGCGATGCTCGTGCACGAGGGCTACGAGGTGGGCAGGGTCGTCAGCGGCACGCTGACGTTCGAGTTCACCGACGGCTCGGTGGTGCTGGGTCCGGGGGGATCGCTGTCGTTCTGGGCGACGCAGCCGCACCGCGTCGTCAACACGTCGACCGAGCAGGCCGCGGTCGCGCTCTGGCTGACCGTGCGCCATGCGCGCCCCGAGGTCCCGTCGATCGGCGGGCTCGAGACCGGCGCGGCGCTGCTGGAGGAGCTGGCCGCCCAGGAGCGCGCGTCGTCGGATCAGCTGCCGCGATACGTCGAGTAGGCGAACGGGCTGAGCAGCAGCGGCACGTGATGGTGCCGGTCGGATGCCACGGTGAACGCGATCGTCACGCTCGGGTAGAACGTCTCGACCTCGCGGGCGGCGAAGTAGGCGCCGGTCGCGAAGGTGAGCTCGTACGTTCCGAGGGGCAGCGGCTCGGGGCCGATCGCGAGCCGCCCGTCGTCGTCCGTCAGTCCCGAGGCGACGACCTCGCCGCCCGAGCGGAGGACGACCTCGACCGCCTCGGCGGGGGCCCCGCTCATCGCGTCGAGGATGTGGGTGGTGAGCCGGCTCGTCGCAGTCGTCATGGTGCGGTCTCCTCCGTCAGGGATGCGTGCAGGCGCAGCAGCGCGATCTCGCGCAGCTGCGCGATGGCCTCGGACGTCTCGGCCTCGGCGCTGTTGCCCAGCCGTCGCTCGAGCTCGGCCAGCATCTCGGGTGCCGAGCGGCCCGCCGCGCGGATCAGGAAGATGCGCCCGAAGCGCTCCTCGTAGGCGGCGTTGCCGGCCGCCATCCGCTCGGCGGTCGTGATCGACGCCGTCGACATCGCGGCCTGCTCCAGGCGCGAGGCCCGCGCCTCCGCGCCGGCGCCGGCGGGCTTCTGCCCGATACGCGGGTGATGGGCGAGGGCGGATGCCAGGGAGTCGGCGTCCCACGCGGCCGACTCCTTCTCGGCGGCCGAGGCCAGCGCCGTCACCGACGCGTACGGGCGCCCCGCGACGAGCGCATCCGTCCACGTCGGGATGGCCGCCCATACGCGCACGAGATCTCGGGCGGCGTCGTCGTCCAGCCCGTTGAAGGTGCTCAAGTGCATACGCCGGACTGTATCCACGGCACGTTACGCGTGCGTTTCGGATCCGGCGGCGCAGCCGGGGGCTCGACGTAACACGGGGGAAACGCGCCGTGGCTAGCGTTTGTGAAGCCATGGATTCACGGACCCGACCGAGAGGAGGCGCGGTGCCCCGCAACGAGTACACGATCAGGGCGGCGCGCGCCTGGATCGACGGGCGCTTCCAGCCGGCCCAGGTCGACGTCGCGGACGGCGCGATCGCGGGCATCGGCTCGTCGCGCACGCGCCGCCGACGCGTGGTCACCGTGCCCGACGACGCGGTGCTGCTGCCGGGCCTCGTCGACTCGCACGTGCACGTGAACGAGCCGGGCCGCACCGAGTGGGAGGGGTTCCGCTCCGCGACCCTCGCCGCGGCGGCCGGCGGCGTCACGACCCTCGTCGACATGCCGCTGAACTCGCTGCCGCCCACGACGACGGTCGAGGCGCTGGAGATCAAGCGCGCGACGGCCGCGGCGTCCGCCCACATCGACGTCGGCTTCTGGGGCGGGGCGGTGCCCGACAGCCTCGGCGCGCTCGCGGGCCTCCACGACGCCGGGGTCTTCGGCTTCAAGTGCTTCCTCTCGCCCTCGGGGGTCGAGGAGTTCCCGCACCTCGACCGCGCGCAGCTGCACGCCGCCATGGCCGAGGTCGCCGCGCTCGGCTCGCGGCTCATCGTGCACGCCGAGGACCCGGCGCTGTTCGGCGCCGAGGACGGGCTCGGGCGCGACTACGACAGCTTCCTGCGCTCCCGGCCGCCGGAGAGCGAGGCGTCGGCGATCGACGCGGTCATCGATGCCGCCCGCCGCACCGGCGGGCACGCCCACATCCTGCACCTCAGCGACGGCGGCGCGCTCCCGGCGATCGCGGCGGCGAAGGCGGCCGGCGTGCGGCTGACCGTGGAGACCTGCCCGCACTATCTGACGCTCACCGCCGAGGAGATCCCCGACGGCGGCAGCGAGTTCAAGTGCTGTCCGCCGATCCGCGGCGAGGTCAACCGCGACCTGCTCTGGGAGGGCCTCCTGGCCGGCACGATCGACGCGATCGTGAGCGACCACTCGCCGTCGACCGAGCAGCTCAAGCGTAACGGCGACGGGCACTTCGGCCTCGCCTGGGGCGGGATCTCGGGCCTGCAGGTGGGCCTGTCGGCGGTGTGGACCGAGGCGCGTCGCCGCGGCGTCCCGCTGGAGCGCCTGATCCCGCTGTTCACCACCGGGCCCGCGGCCGTCGCGGGCGTCGAGGGCGTGGGCGTCATCGCCGAGGGCGCGCCGGCGCATCTCACGGTGTTCGGCCCCGACGACCCGCACACCGTGGACGCGCGGGCGCTCCTGCACCGCAACCCGGTGAGCGCGTACGACGGACGGCGGCTCGTCGGCCGCATCCGGCGCACATGGCTGCGCGGGCGCTCGGTGTTCGACCTGACCGAGGGCGGCGCGGGCGCCGCCCCGCAGTACCGCCGGCCCCCGGCCGGCCTGCTGCTCACCGCACCCACCGCCGCCTCTCGGCGCGCCCGCGAGAGGACGAGCGCGTGAGCCCCGGCATCCTGCAGCCGGGCACCGGCGACATCCTCGGCGCGCACTACCTCGCCGCCACCCCGGCGACCGTCCTGTGGGGCCGGCTCCCGTGCGCCGACGACGACGCCGTGCTGACGATCTCGCCCGGCGAGACCGTCACGATCGACACGATCAGCCACGAGGGGCTCCTCGACGACCAGGGCCGCGACCCGCTGGCGTTCTTCGGCGCGCACGGCGTGCCGGCCGACCATGTGCTCCTCGACGCGATCGAGGTCGCGGCATCCGTCCCCCGCGACCCCACGACCGACGGCGCGCACGTCGTGACCGGCCCGATCCACGTCTCCGGCGCCGAGCCGGGCGACCTGCTGCAGATCACCGTCGTGCGACTCGAGCCGCGCGTGCCGTACGGCGTGATCTCGAGCCGGCACGGGCGCGGCGCGCTCGCCGGTGAGCTGCCCCGGGGGCCGCACGACGTCAGCGTGTTCACGCCCGTGGCCGAGCGCGCGGGGGGCCTGGTCGGCCTGCTCCCGGTCGTCGACGGCGGCGACCGGATCGTCGAGTTCCCGCTCGCGCCGTTCCTCGGCACGATGGGCGTGGCGGTGCGCGGCGGCCTCCGGCCGCACTCGGTGCCGCCCGGCGCCCACGGCGGCAACATCGACGTCAAGGTGCTCACCGAGGGGTCGGTCCTGTACCTGCCGGTGCAGGTCGCGGGCGCCCTCGCCTACGTCGGCGACCCGCACTTCGCCCAGGGCGACGGCGAGGTCGCGCTCACGGCGCTCGAGGCGTCGCTGCGTGCGACGCTGCGCTTCGACGTCGTGCCGCGCGCGGCGGCGCTCGCCGAGTTCGGCGACGTGCAGGGACCGCTCATCCGTACCGACGAGTACCTCGTGCCGACCGGGCTCGACCCCGACCTCGACGAGGCGATGCGCGCGTGCGTGCGCGCCGCGATCGCGCTCATCCGCGCGCGCTGGGGGCTCGAGGAGCACCTCGCGTACGCCTACCTGAGCGCGGCGACCGACTTCGACATCTCGCAGGTCGTCGACTTCGTCTGCGGAGTGCACGCGCGCATCCGCGAATCCGACTTCGCGGAGGTGGCCCGTGGCCGAGTCGACTGACGTCGTGGGGGCGCACGTCGTTCCCGCCGAGCTCCTCGCGGCGTTCGAGCGCTACGAGGCGGCGATCGTCGCCAACGACCTCGACGTGCTGGACGACGCGTTCGCCACGGGTCCCGACACGATGCGCGGCGACGGCGCGGGCCTCCTCGTCGGGCACGAGGCGATCTCGGCGTTCCGCGGCGTCCGGGCGGCGGTGCCGGCGAGACGGATCGAGCGGATCGAGTATCGCGAGCTGGGCGACGACGCCGCGCTGCTGGTCTCGGTCTCGCGCTACGTCGGCGGCGGCACGGGCCTGCAGACCCAGGTGTGGCAGCGCGCGGACGGCGCCTGGCGCATCACCGCCGCGCACGTGACCCCGCGGGCGCGGGCGCTCGACCGGTCGGTGTGGCGCACCGTCGGCGAGCCGCTGTGGCAGGGCGCCTGGTCGGGGCCCCTGCGCGGCCTGACCGTCGCGGTCAAGGACCTCTTCGCGATCGCCGGCTACCGCATCGGCGCCGGCAACCCCGTCTTCCTCGACGACGCGCGCCCCGAGCCGACGACCGCGCCCGCGGTCACCGACCTGCTCCGCGGCGGCGCGTCGGTGCGCGGCATCGCCCGCACCGACGAGTTCGCCTACGGCATCAGCGGCGACAACGCGCACTACGGCACCCCGCCCAACGGAGCGCTCCCCGGAGCCCTCCCGGGCGGATCGTCGGGCGGCCCGGCATCCGCCGTCGCCACCGGCCAGGCCGACATCGGCCTCGCCACCGACACCGCGGGCTCGGCGCGGGTGCCCGCCTCGTACCAGGGCCTGTGGGGGCTGCGGACGTCGCACGGGCTTGTGCCGCGCCAAGGCCTCATGCCCCTCGCGCAGTCGTTCGACACGGTCGGATGGCTCACGCGCGACGGCGAGACGCTGCAGCGCGTGGTCGACTGGTGCCTGAGCTACGACGGCTCCGAGTCGACCGAGCGCGTGTACGGCGCCTCCGACACCGAGCTGCCCTGGCGCTTCCTCGTGCCCGAGGAGGCGCTCGCGGCGACCGAGCCCGCGACGCGCAACGTGCTGGGGGCGTTCCTCGCGCGCCTCGCCGCGGGGCCCGAGGCGCCGCAGCTGGAGCGCATGCGGCTCGGCGACCTCGACGACTACCTCGCCCCGTTCCGCACCGTGCAGGGCGCCGAGGCCTGGCGCAACAACGGCGACTGGCTGCGCGAGCACCCGGGAGCCGTCGGTCCCGACGTCGCCGAGCGGTTCCGCGCGGCCGCCGCCGTCACGGCCGAGGACGAGGCATCCGCCCGCCGCGAGCTCGAGCAGCTGCGCGCGCGACTGCACGCCTTCGTCCACGACGCCGTGCTGCTGCTGCCGTGCGTGCCCGGGCCCGCCCCGATGGCGACCGCGTCGCGCGACCGCGTCGCGCGCGTGCGCGCCGCGACCCTGCGCCTGACCACGCCCGCCGCGATCGCCGGGCTGCCGGCGATCTCGGTGCCGCTGCTGACGGTGCCGTCGAACTTGGGCCCCGCGCCGGTCGGCGTCATGCTGGTCTCGCGCGAGGGCACCGACATCGCCCTCGTGCGGATGGCCCGCCGGCTCGCCGAGGTCAGCGCCCGCTGTGAGAGAGGAAACCCGTCGTGAGCAGCACCGGACCCGTCGTCGCCGCGCCCGGATCGGAAGCGATCCCGGGGCAGATCGATCCGCCCGCGCGCCTGCTCATGGGGCCCGGGCCGATCTCGGCGTACCCGAGCGTGCTGCGCGCGATGTCGGCGCCGCTCGTGGGCCAGTACGACCCGTTCATGACCGCCACGATGGCCGAGACCCAGGAGCTGTACCGCGCGGTGTGGGCGACGCGCAACGACGCGACCCTCCTCGTCGACGGCACGTCGCGCGCCGGCATCGAGGCCGCGATCGTCTCGCTCGTCCGCCCCGGCGACCGCGTGCTCGTGCCGGTCTTCGGGCGCTTCGGGCACCTCCTCGCCGAGATCGCCGAGCGCGCGCTCGCCGAGGTGCACACGATCGAGGTCCCCTGGGGCCAGGTCTTCGCGCCGTCCGCGATCGAGGAGGCCATCGTGCGCGTGCGGCCGACGCTCCTCGCCCTCGTGCAGGGCGACACGTCCACGACGATGAACCAGCCGCTCGACGACGTCGGCGAGATCTGCGCGCGGCACGGGGTGCTCTTCTACACCGACGCGACGGCATCCCTCGGCGGCAACGCCTTCGAGGCCGACGCGTGGGGGGTGGATGCCGCGACCGCCGGCCTGCAGAAGTGCCTCGGCGGGCCGAGCGGCTCGGCGCCGATCACGCTCTCGGACCGGGCCGTGGAGGTCGTGCGCTCCCGCGGGCGGGTGGAGGCCGGCATCCGCGAGGAGGGCGACACCGCGGCCGCGGACTTCGTGCGCTCGAACTACTTCGACCTGGGCATGATCCTCGACTACTGGGGTCCGCGCCGCCTCAACCACCACACCGAGGCGACGTCGATGCTGTACGCGGCGCGGGAGTGCGCGCGCGTGCTGCTGCTCGAGGGGCGGGATGCCGTCATCGAGCGCCACCGGCGTGCGGGCGCCGCGATGCTCGCCGGCGTGGAGGGCCTGGGGCTCGAGGTCTTCGGCGACGTCGCGCACAAGATGAACAACGTCGTCGCGGTGGAGATCCCCGAGGGCGTGCCCGGCGACGCGGCGCGCGCGGCGCTGCTGTCCGACTTCGGCGTCGAGATCGGCACGTCGTTCGGCCCGCTGCACGGCCGCGTGTGGCGCATCGGCACGATGGGCTACAACGCGCGCGAGGACGCGGTGCTGACCACGCTCGCCGCGCTCGAGGCCGTCCTGCGCCGGTTCGGCGCGGCCGTGCCCGCGGGCGGCGGGGTCGAGGCCGCCGCCGACGCCCTCCGGGGAGCGTGACGGTGCCGGCGAGCCTCCTGACCGTCGACCGCGACCGTCTGGCCGCAGCCGCGCGGCGCGTGATGGCGCGCTGCGACGAGCTCGCCCGCGTGACCGCGACGCCCGGCGCGATCGAGCGCGTGTACCTGTCGCCCGAGCACGCCCGCGTGAACCGGCTGGCGGCCGAGTGGATGCGCGAGATCGGCATGACGCCCCGGCAGGATGCCGCGGGCAACCAGCTCGGCCGCATCGAGCCGGCCGGCGGCGACCGCTTCACGCCCGCGCTCATGCTCGGCTCGCACCTCGACACGGTGCCCGACGCGGGCCGCTTCGACGGCATCGTGGGCGTGCTCATGGCGCTCGAGGTCGTGCGGCTGCTGCGGATCGGCCCGCCCGACGTGCGGCCCGCCCGGGTCGGGCTGCCGTTCGCGCTCGAGGTGGTGGCCTTCTCGGACGAGGAGGGCACGCGGTTCGGCAAGGCGCTGCTCGGCTCGGCGGCGGCGGCCGGCGACTGGGACGACTCGTGGTGGGGGCTGACGGATGCCGACGGCACGACCCTCCGCGAGGCGTTCCGCGAGTTCGGGCTCGACCCGGGCCGCATCGGTGAGGCGGCCCGCCGCCCCGACGAGCTCGTGGGCTACCTCGAGGCCCACATCGAGCAGGGTCCGGAGCTCGACGAGCGAGAGGAGTCGCTCGCGATCGTCTCGTCGATCGCGAGCGCGCGCCGCTTCCAGGTCGTCGTGGAGGGCGAGGCGCGGCACGCCGGCGGCACGCCGTACGAGCGGCGCCGCGACGCCCTCCTCGGGGCGAGCGAGGCGGCGCTCGCGATCGAGCGCATCTGCCGCGCCGAGCACCACGTCATCGGCACCGTGGGGCAGCTGGAGGCGTTCCCCGGCGCGGTGAACATCGTGCCCGGCGAGGCGAGGTTCAGCCTCGACCTGCGCGGCGAGTTCGACGGCACGCGGGATCGCGTGTGGAACGCGATCTCGCAGGAGCTCGACGAGATCATGGGCTGGCGGCGTCTGCGCTGGCGCGCCCGCGAGGTGCACAGCGCCCCGGCGGTGTTCTGCGCGCCGCTGCTGCAGGACGTGGTGCGCGAGGGCATCCTGTCGACCCTGCCGTCCGGGGCCGACGACCCCGCGGTGATCTTCAGCCGCGCCGGCCACGACGGCATGGCGATGTCGAGCGTCGCCGACGTCGGGATGCTGTTCCTGCGCAACCCCGACGGCATCAGCCACCACCCGGACGAGCTCGTCAGCGCCGGGGACGTGGCCCTCGGCATCCGCGCCCTCGCCGAGTCGGTCCTGCAGCTGGCCGCCGACCGCGCCTGACCCGCCCGCCCGCTCCCGCCCGCGCCTGCGCCCACCCGCTCCCGCCCGCTCCCGCCCGCGCGAGTCGCTCCCCCTTCTCGCGAGTCACTGCGCTGGCGCCGAGTCACTGCGCTGCGGCACAGTGATTCGCCGGTAGGGCAGTGACTCGGGGGCGGGCGGCCGGAGTGCGAGGCCGCGAGAGGCCCGCAGGCGGGGCGGGGAGCGGGAGACCCGCAGGCAGGGGCGGGGAGGGGGAGGCCCGCAGGCCGGGGCGGGAGGGTGCGCGCTACGCGGCGGCGCCCACCACGGCGGCGACGGCCGACGTGAAGAACGACAGGCCGTCGACGCCCGAGCGCATGGCCGCGGGCGTGTTCGGGCCGAAGCCGGGCTCGACCGCGTGCTCGGGGTGCGGCATGAGGCCCACGACGTTGCCGCGCTCGTTGGTGAGGCCGGCGATGTCGTCGAGCGACCCGTTCGGGTTGACCCCGACGTAGCGGAACGCGACCAGGCCCTCGCCCTCGATGCGCGCGAGCGTGTCGGCGCTGCAGATGTAGCCGCCGTCGGCGTTCTTGAGCGGGATGACGATCTCCTGCCCGGCCTCGAAGTCGCTCGTCCACGCGGTCGAGGCGTTCTCGACGCGCAGGCGCTGGTCGCGGCGGATGAACTGCTGGTGGGCGTTGCGGATCAGCCCGCCGGGCAGCAGGTGCGCCTCGACGAGCATCTGGAAGCCGTTGCAGATGCCGAGGACCGGCATGCCGCGGCCGGCGGCGTCCTTGACCTCGGCCATGATCGGCGCGAGGGCGGCGATGGCCCCCGCGCGCAGGTAGTCGCCGTAGCTGAAGCCACCGGGGAGCACGAGCGCGTCGACGCCCTGCAGGTCGTGCGAGCCGTGCCAGAGGGCGACCGGCTCGGCGCCGGCGACGCGGATCGCGCGGCGCGCGTCGACGTCGTCGAGCGAGCCGGGGAAGGTGACGACCCCGATGCGGACGGTCACTCGACGACCTCGATGCCGACGACGTCCTCGATGACCGCGTTCGAGAGGATCTCGTCGGCGACGCGGCGGACGGTCTCGAGCGTCTCGTCGTCGGCCCGCTCGACGGTGAGCTCGAACCGCTTGCCGATGCGCACGCCCGAGAAGCCCTCGACGCCGAGGCGGGCGAGGGCGCCGGAGACGGCCTTGCCCTGCGGATCCAGCAGCTCGGCCTTGGGCATGACGTCGACGACGATGGTGGGCATGCGAAGCTCCGGGAGTCTCGGGGGAGGGTCGATCCCAGTCTACGCGGGGCACGCGCATGCCCTCGGCCGGATGCCGTGACCGAACCGTGACCGATTCGTGGGAGCGCTCCCTTGACTTCGTGGGAGCGCTCACATATCGTCGCTGGCACGACAATGAGAGCGCTCCCACGAATCGTGCCGCACGACACGGCACGCGCGGGCCGAGCGCCGCAGACCACACACGAAGGAGTGACCGTGAACTCACGCGCACTGCGACGCGTCGGCCTCATGGCCGGCGTCGCGACCACCTCCGCGCTCGTCCTCGCCGGCTGTGCCGGGGGAGGCGGCGCCACGCCGTCGGCGGATCCGGACGAGAAGGTGACCCTCACGGTCGCGACCTTCAACGACTTCGGCTACACCGACGCGCTCCTGGACGAGTACACGAAGGAGCACCCGAACGTCACGATCGTCCACAACAAGGCGGCGACCTCGAACGACGCGCGCGCGAACTACTTCCAGAAGCTCGGCAAGAAGGGCCTCGCCGACATCGAGGCGATCGAGATCGACTGGGTGCCCGAGGTCATGACCTACTCCGACCTGCTCGCGCCCGTGCCCGACGACCTCAAGAGCCGCTGGCTCGACTGGAAGGTCGAGGCGGCGACGGATGCCGATGGCAACCTCATCGGATACGGCACCGACATCGGGCCCGAGGCCATCTGCTACCGCTCCGACCTGTTCGCCGCGGCGGGCCTCCCCACCGACCGCGAGGCGGTCGCGGACCTCCTGCAGGGAGACTGGGCGACCTACTTCGGCGTCGGCGACCAGTACGTCGCGGCCACCGGCAAGGCGTTCTTCGACTCCGCCGGCGGCACCTACCAGGGCATGATCAACCAGGTCGAGGCCGCCTACGAGGACCCCGACAGCGGCGACATCATCGCGACGACCAACGACGAGGTCAAGGCGACCTACGACCAGGTGCTCGCGGCATCCGCCACCCAGTCGGCCCACCTCGGCCAGTGGTCGGACGACTGGTTCGCCGGGCTCTCGAACGGCGCGTTCGCCACGATGCTCTGCCCCGGCTGGATGCTGGGCGTCATCTCCGGCAACGCGAAGGACGTGACCGGGTGGGACGTCGCGAACGTCTTCCCGAACGGCGGCGGCAACTGGGGCGGCTCGTACCTGACCGTGCCCGCCAACGGCGAGCACGTCGCGGCCGCGCAGGAGCTCGCCGACTGGCTGACCTCGCCCGAGACGCAGATCAAGGCCTTCGTCAACGCCGGCACGTTCCCGAGCCAGAACGACGCACTGACCGACCAGACGCTGCTCGACTTCACGAACGAGTACTTCAACGACGCTCCGGTGGGGACGATCTTCTCCGAGCGGGCCAAGGCCGTCGACGTCTCGCCGTTCAAGGGGCAGTACTACTTCCAGATCAACGACGCGATGCAGAAGGCGCTGACCCGCGTCGAGGACGGCACGCAGGACGCCGCGGCGTCGTGGAAGCAGTGGGTCTCGGAGGTCGAGGCCATCAAGTGAGCCCCCGGATGCGCGGGCCCGAGCCCGACGGGCCCGCGCATCCGGCCTCCCTGACCCCGTTCCCCCCGGCATCGCACCGGCAACCGCCCCGCCAAGGAGTGAAGTGACCACCCGCACGCTCGACCGCCCCGCCCGGCGCATCGGCTTCGGCCACCGCCTCGCGAAGTGGGACGTCAAGGTCTCGCCCTACCTCTACATCTCGCCGTTCTTCGTCCTGTTCGCGATCGTGGGCCTCTTCCCCATCGCCTACACCGCGGTCATCTCCTTCATGGACTGGGACCTCGTGCGGGGCACCGGCCAGTTCATCGGCTTCGACCAGTACGCCACGGTCGTGAACGACCCGAAGTTCTGGATCGCCCTGCGCAACACCTTCAGCATCTTCCTGCTCTCGAGCGTCCCGCAGCTGATCGTGGCCGTCTTCATCGCGGCGATGCTCGACCAGAACATCCGCGCCAAGACGTTCTGGCGCATGGGCGTGCTGCTGCCCTACGTCATGGCGCCGGTGGCCGTCGCCCTGATCTTCAGCAACATGTTCGGCGACAAGTACGGCATCATCAACACGTTGCTCGGGAACATCGGCCTCGACCCCGTGATGTGGCACTCCAACGCGTTCGCGAGCCACATCGCGATCGCCACGATGGTGAACTTCCGCTGGACCGGCTACAACACCCTGATCCTCCTCGCCGCGATGCAGGCCATCCCGCGCGACTTCTACGAGGCGGCGACCGTCGACGGGGCCGGCAAGGTGCGCCAGTTCTTCTCGATCACGCTGCCGAGCCTGCGGCCGACGCTCATCTTCGTCATCGTGACCTCGACGATCGGGGGCCTGCAGATCTTCGACGAGCCCCGCATGTACGACCAGTACGGCACCGGCGGCGCGAACTACCAGTGGCTCACCGTCACGCTGTGGCTCTACGACATCGGCTGGGGGCAGTGGAACTTCGGCCGCGCCGCGGCGCTCGCCTGGATCCTGTTCCTCATCATCCTGCTGATCGGCGTGATCAACCTGTTCATCACGCGCAGCCTCGTGCGCGACGAGGGCGGCCGCGGCACCCTCAGCCGCGCCGAGACGCGCGCCGCCCGCCGCGCGCTCAAGGCGCGCCTCGCCGCAGAC
>NZ_JBDIAB010000067.1:0-12910 GCF_039812165.1 Microbacterium sp. | reverse complement strand
AGGCCGGACAGCGCCTCGAGCACCTGCCGGCGGGACATCGCCGGCACGTCGGGAGCAGACATGGAGATCCTTCGAGAGAGGAGCGGATGCCGCGGCGCCGGTGTCGCGGATGGTTGAACTTGGTCAACTATACGCCGATGATTGACGTGAGTCAACTATCGCGCCCAATCACCCCGGCATCCGCCCTCTCGCCGCGTCCGCCGGCCTCGCGAAACCTCCGCTATGTACGCTTTCGGCCCGGTTTCGGCGGTCTTTCGTGACATACGTGAGGTCTCGCGGGGCGAGGGGAGGCGCGGCGAGGGGGGGGCGCGCGCGGCGGCTCAGTCGGCCAGGGCCAGCGCGCGGTAGGGCTCGCGCGGCGCGAGGGGCGCGGCATCCGCCTGCCGCCGGCGCACCGTGCGCAGGTAGAGCTCGTCGATGAGGGCCGTGGCGAGGTTCACGAGCTTCGCGATCTCGGCCTCGTCGCGGTCGACCCAGGCGCAGCGCGGCTCGTCGCCCACGGGCACGAAGTCGTCGTGCTCCTCCCAGGCCACGAGCGTCCGCTCCGCGCCGAGCACGTGCTGCTGCCACCACACCTGACGCAGGTAGGAGCGGGGGATCGAGCGCCACGCCTTGTTGGTCGTCTTGATCTCGGCCAGCGTGACGCGCCCGTGCACGTCGACGACGATGCCGTCGGGCGTGGCCAGGTGGCGTCGCTCGACCTCGGCGTGGAAGAGGGCCGACGACGGCTGGATGCCGTGGGTCGCGGCCACCCACGCGGCGATCTCGGGCTCGCGGCGTCGCCCGTGCGCGGTGTAGGCGTTGCCCGAGAAGCCCGAGCCCATGAGCTTCGCGTCGGCGGCGCGCGGGATCGCGTTGAGCGAGGTGAGCGTCGCGACGTCCGTCGCGGTGATGCCCCGCGAGCGCGCCCGCACCCACGCGACGCGGTCGCGCGAGTCGGCGACGATGCGCGCCGCCAGCTCTGGCGATCGCGCGGCGAAGTCGGGGCTCACCGTTCGAGGGTAACCAGCGGTCGCGACACCGCGCACCGCGACGCGCGGCGCAGCACTGCGCCGCGTCTCGGGATGTCGTGGGCGGGGTCGGGCGGCGGGTGCGCGTCCCGTCGGGAGAGCGCCCCGTGTCGCTCCCCGGAATGGTCCGATCCGGCGGCGCGTGGAATACTTTATTCGGAGCGCGAATCAATACGCGCGCAGAACCCCTCCACCACGTCTCACCAGGGAGTGACATGACATCTGCAGCCTCGGTCCGTCCGCTCAAGGCGGGCGTCGTCGGGCTCGGCTGGGCCGGTCGGCAGCACATCGCGGCGTACGACGCGCTGCCCGACGTCGAGCTCGTCGCGATCGCGGGCGAGGAGCCGGCGATGCTCGAGAAGCTCGGCGACGACTACGGCGTGCCGCACCGGGTCGCGTCCTGGCAGGAGCTGCTGGACGTGCCCGGGCTGGACGTCGTCAGCATCGCGGTCCCGACGTTCCTGCACGCGCCGATCGCGATCGCGGCGCTGGAGCGCGGCATCCACGTGCTGACCGAGAAGCCCATCGCCCGCGACGGCGCGGAGGGGCAGACGATGGTGGATGCCGCCCGCCGCGCGGGCCGCGTGCTCGAGGTCGTGTTCAACCATCGGCTGCGCGGCGACGTGCAGGCGCTCACGAACGTCGTCGCCGGCGGAGAGCTCGGCAGGCCGTACTATACGCGTGCCACGTGGATGCGCCGTCAGGGCATCCCGTTCCTCGGCAGCTGGTTCACCAACCAGGAGCGCTCGGGCGGCGGGCCGCTCATCGACATCGGCGTGCACGTGCTCGACTACGCGCTGCACATCCTCGGCGAGCCCCGGGTCGTGAGCGTCACGGCATCCACGTACTCCGAGCTGGGACCGCGCGGCCTCGGCGGCACCTCGCGGACCCCGGCCGAGAACTCCGCGTACGAGGTCGAGGACTTCGCGACCGCGTTCCTCCGTCTCGAGGACGGCGGCACGCTCATCATCGAGGCGTCGTGGGCGGTCTACCGCGCGCAGAGCGACCTGATGGACGTGCGCGTCTTCGCGACCGACGGCGGGGCCGAGCTCGTCATCGACGGCGCGAGCCTCGCTCCGGCGGGCGAGCTCACCGTGTACCGCGACACCGACGGCGAGATCGACGACCGCGTGATCGAGGCCTCGCAGGGCCCGGCGCACGCCGGCGTGGTCGCCGCGTTCGTCGAGCACGTCCGCGATCCCGAGACCTGGGCGCAGCACGACGGCTCGCTCGCGCTGGAGCGTGCGCGCATCGTCGACGCCTGCTACCGTTCAGCAGCCGACAAGCGAGAGGTGGTGCTGGGATGACCCTGCGCGTGACCGTGTGGAACGAGAACGTCCACGAGCAGAACGGGAGTCCGGCCTCGATGGCGACGGACTACCCCGAGGGGATGCACGGGGCGATCGCGGCGGGCCTCCGGCGCCTGCTGCCCGACGCCGAGGTGCGCACCGCCACCCTGCAGGAGCCCGAGCACGGCCTGACCGCCGAGGTGCTCGACGCCACCGACGTGCTCCTGTGGTGGGGGCACATCGCGCACGAGCAGGTCGACGACGCGATCGTCGACCGCGTGCAGGAGCGCGTGCTCGGCGGCATGGGCCTGCTCGTGCTGCACTCGGGCCACTTCTCGAAGATCTTCAAGCGCCTCATGGGCACGACGTGCTCGTTGAAGTGGCGCAACGAGGGGGAGCGCGAGCTGGTCTGGACGGTCGCCCCGCGGCACGAGATCGTCGACGGCATCCCGAACCCGATCGTGGTCCCGGCGCAGGAGATGTACGGGGAGTTCTTCGACATCCCCGAGCCCGACGAGCTGGTGTTCATCTCCTCGTTCACGGGCGGCGAGGTCTTCCGGTCCGGCGTCACCTACACGCGCGGCGCGGGCCGGGTGTTCTACTTCAGCCCCGGCGACCAGGACTACCCGGTATACCAGCAGGACGAGATCCAGCGGGTGCTGGCGAACGGCGTCCGCTGGGCCGCGCCGCGTGCCGGTCGCAGCCTGCCCGAGGTGTCGAACCCGCAGCGGGACTGGTTCGTCGCGGGCTGAGCCCGACGGCATCCGCCCCCGGCATCGGGCCGTTCCTCGCACCGAGCCCGCCCCTCCGACCGCCGTGTGCGGAGGGGCGGGCTCGGTCGCGTGCACGGCGAGCGGGTTGCCGCGCGTCTGCGGCAGCGGCGCGCCTCCGCTAGGGTGAGACCACAGAGGCACCGTCGTGATGCCTCTGTCCCGTTGTCTGACTTCGCTGGGGTCTGTCCGGTTATCGGGGGGGATTTCACGAAATCGACTGTATTTCGGGGGAAATGATGACAACGGACACCACCAGACGGAAGGTGCTCGCCGTGCTCGTCGGCGGCATCGTGCTCGGCATCGGCGCGGCGGTCACGCTCGCCGCGTGGAACGACTCGGAGTTCGCGAAGGGAACCTTCACGGCCGGCTCGTTCGATCTCGAGGGCGCCACGAACGGCGCGAACGGCACCTACACCGACCACGTCGACGCGGCGGGGGCTGCGACGCTCAGCTTCACGACGCCGCTGGCCGGCAACATGTCGCCGACCGATGTCGTGTACGCGCCGTTCTGGGTGCGCCTCGACAGCGCGACGACGAACGACGCCACGCTCGTGGCCAGCTCGGCCTCGGGCGAGGACACGACCGGCGCCAACACGGCGCAGCTGTCGTACACCGTGTACGCGATCGCGCCGGGCGCGACGTGCGACGCGACGGCATCGGGCGGGACGCTCGTCGCGTCGGGCGCGAACCTCGACGCGTTCACGGCCGGCTCGTCGGTCGCGCTGACGGCGGGTGCGGGCACCGACCCGGGCACGCCCGTGCAGCTCTGCTTCGCCGTCACGGCCGCTGCCGGTCTGGAGCAGGGCCACGAGACCACGGCGACCTGGTCGTTCACGGCGACGTCCACTCCCTGATCATGACGACGACCCGCAGGGGGATGCGGGAGGCGAGACGCGTGCGCTCACGACGAGTGCGTGCCGTGCTCGCCGGCGGTCTCGTGCTCGGAGTCGGCGCGGCGGGCACGCTCGCCGCGTGGAACGACTCCGAGCACACCGCCGCGACGTTCACCGCGGGACGCTTCGGCGTCGTCGGCTCGACCGACGGGTCGAGCTTCGCCGACCACGCGACCTCGGGCGCGGCCGCGTCGCTCGCCTTCACGGCGCCCGTGGGCGCGATGGCGCCGGGCAGCACGGTCTACGCGCTCTTCGCCGTGAAGACCGTGAGCCCGTCGGTCGCCGGCCAGGTGCAGCTCGTCTCCGACAACGCCGGGATCACGGGTCTCGGCCCCTCGTTGCGGTACTCGGTGAGCGTGATCAGCGGCACCACGTGCAACTCCACGACGTTCGCCGCCGGCACGCTCGTGGTGCCCGCGACCTCGCTGCTCACGGCCAACGGCACGGGCCCGCAGGCGCTCTCGGCCGACGGCGGCAGCACCGTCAACTACTGCTTCGCGGTCACGCTGCCCGCCGACGCCGACAACGGTGTGCAGGGGCTGACGGCGACCGCGAAGTGGGTCTTCCAGGCGGTGTCGACGTGACGGCCGCGAGGGGGGATGCCGCAGGGCGCCGGCGCTCGCGCCGATCCCGTGCCGGCCGCATGGCGGGCGACGTGCTGCTGTGGGTCGCAGCGTTCGGCGGCACGGTCTGCATCGTGCTGGTCGTGTTCGCGTACGCGTTCGACATCACGCTCATCATGTTCCGCACCGGGTCGATGGCGCCGGCGATCCCGGCCGGCTCGGTCGCCGTCGTGCAGCGGATCCCGGCATCCGACGTCCACGTCGGCGATGTCGTCACCGTCGACCGCGTCGACGAGCTGCCGGTCACGCATCGGGTCCGGGCCGTCGCGCCGGGCGCGATGGCGGACGAGCGCACCCTCACGCTGCGCGGCGACGCCAACGAGCAGGACGATCCGTTCCCCTACGAGGTCGCGTCGGTGCGCCGCGTGATCGTCGCGATCCCCGGGGCCGCCGTCGTGGTCGTCGCGTTCGGGAACCCGTTCGTGCTCGGCGGCGTCACGCTCGCCGCCGCGCTGCTCGTCGGCTGGGCGTTCTGGCCGCGCGAGCCGGCGAGGAGACGCGACCGGGACGACGGCGCGAGGGATGCCGGCGATGGCGCCGTGCTCGCCGGCGTGCACGAGGCCGACGCCGTCGCGCGCGACGTCGGCGCGCACGACGAGGGGCGGACATGAGCCGGCGGGCGCTCGCATCCGCCGCGCTGGTGATCGGCCTCGCGGGCGTGGCCGTGGTGGCGGAGGCTCCCGCCGTGGTGGGGGCGACGACCTCGGGGCCGGTCGACGCCGTCGCGCGCACGGCGGCTCCATCCGCCGTCCTCGTCGACGCCGCGCCGACGACCGAGGTGGTGCAGGGCCGCTACCTGCGTCTCGTGTCGGTGGCCGACTGGGATGCCGCGGCCGGCATGGCCGTCGGCTCCTCGGTGCGCTGGGACCTCACGGTGAGCGCCGCCGCCCCGTCGCCCGGGATCGTGCGCATCGCGGTGAGCGCCGATGGCTCGCTGCCGCTCGAGCTCGATGCGCGCGCGTGCGCGCAGCCGTGGAGCGGCGAGACGTGCGCGACCGGCGTCGAGCCGCTCCGCGAGGACTGGGCACCGCCGCTGCACGGCGAGCTGGTCGCCCTGACGGCCATGGCCGACACGGAGGTCCTGCACCTGCGCATCGACGTCCGCAGGGCCGCCGGGGGCGATGAGCTCGCCGAGACCTCGTTGCGCGTCCAGGCGAGCGGCATGGGCGACGAGGTCGCCATCGGTCCCGGCGCCGACGAGCTGGCGGGCACCGGCATGTCGCCGATCGTGCTCCTGGTCTTCGGCGGGCTGGTGGCGCTGCTCCTCGTGTGCGGCATCCTGTTCTGCGAGCGTGCGCGGCGGAGGGGCCGCCGCGACGACGAGCCGGGCGGCGGCGCGTGAGCCGGCGGCGGCGGTGGATCGCGGGTCTCGCGGGTCTCGGCCTGCTCGCGGGCGTGGCCTTCGCCCCGCCGTCGACGGCCACCGAGGCCGTCTTCACGGACGCCGAGCACGCCACCACGCCGGCGATGACCGCGCTTCGTCTCGTGCCGCCCCAGATCACGGCGATCCCGACGTGCCGGCATCCGCTTCTCGGAGGGACTTCGGTCGGCATCACCTGGACCTGGATCGCGAACGACCCGCCGTACTCCACCATGACGACAGCGAATGCGCAGTGGTCCATCGGCGGAGGCGCGTGGCAGACGCGCACCACGACGGGCACCGGGCCATACACGACATCCTTTCCCGTCAGCGTCCTGGAAGGCGTACTCGGCAGTCTTCTGGGCACGACGTACACGATCAGGATGCGGACGGCCTGGACCACTCCGGGTGGAGTCATATGGACATCGCCGTCCGTGAGCACGGTCACGGTGATCGTGCCGGCGTTGCTGGGAGCGCAGACGTGCACGCCGGCCAACGGCACATGAAGTCGCGATTTTGCGGCGCGGGACCGATGCCGTAGCCTGTACGGGACCGAAGACCGCTGGTCGTCGGTGCGCGCGTGAGCGAGCATCGACCGAAGCACTGCTCAGCAGGGGCCCGCGCAGGTGACACAGATCGATCTCCTGATCCAGGAATCCCGCTCCGTGCGCTTGCGCCGGAGCTTTTTTCTTTGCCGTGCCGGAGACGCCCGCGAACCGAGGTCGGCGCCCCACCACCGTGGAGCGCCTCGTAGACACAAGGAGTGGCCATGGCGCAGAAGGAAGCAACGGTCGCCGAGCTCACGAAGAACTTCGAGAGCTCGACCGCCGTCCTGCTGACCGAGTACCGCGGTCTGACGGTGGCGCAGCTCAAGGAGCTGCGCACCAGCATCCGTCAGGACGCGGAATACGCCGTGGTGAAGAACACGCTGACCAGGATCGCCGCGAACAACGCGGGGATCTCGGCGCTGGACGAGGGACTGAAGGGTCCGTCGGCCATCGCCTTCGTGCACGGCGACCCGGTCGCCGTCGCGAAGGGCCTGCGTGCCTTCGCCAAGGCTCACCCTCTTCTCGTGATCAAGGGCGGCTACTTCGACGGTGCCCCCCTGACCGCGGAAGAGGTGAACAAGCTCGCCGATCTCGAGAGCCGTGAGGTGCTGCTGGCCAAGGTGGCCGGCGTTCTCAAGGCCTCGCTGACGAAGGCGGCGTACGTCTTCAACGCACCGCTGTCGAAGGCCGTCCGCACGGTCGACGCGCTGCGCGAGAAGCAGGAGTCCGCGGCCTGACCGGCCCCGGCTGAGTAACCACAACAAGGAGAAATCATGGCAAAGCTCACCACCGACGAGCTGATCGACGCCTTCAAGGAGCTGTCGCTCATCGAGCTCAGCGAGTTCGTCAAGCAGTTCGAAGAGGTCTTCGACGTCACCGCCGCCGCTCCGGTCGCCGTGGCCGCCGCCGCGCCGGGTGGCGCCGCTCCGGTCGAGGAGGTCGAGGAGAAGGACTCGTTCGACGTCATCCTCGAGGCTGCCGGCGACAAGAAGATCCAGGTCATCAAGGCCGTCCGCGAGCTCACCTCGCTCGGCCTCGGCGAGGCCAAGGCCGTCGTCGACGGTGCCCCCAAGGCCGTGCTCGAGGGCGCGAACAAGGACGACGCCGAGAAGGCCAAGGCCAAGCTCGAAGAGGCCGGCGCGACCGTCACCCTCAAGTGAGCCGAGCGGCGCAGCCGCTCGACACCCGCACGAATGCCCCCGGGAATCCCGGGGGCATTCGTCGTCCCGGGCCGGCGTCCCCGCCCGGCGGGGACGCTAGTCCACGGGGGCCAGGCTGGAGGCGTGCGCCGCGGTCGTGCCCCGCATGACGATCGGGGCGGCGTCGTGGATGCGCTCCGGCGCGGCATCCGGATCCTCCAGCTGCCGCATGAGCAGCTGCACGGCGGCGACGCCCTGGTCGAAGGGGCGCTGCTGCAGCGTCGTCAGCGAGAACATCTCCGCGTAGTGGTGGTCGTCGATGCCGATGACGCTGAGGTCCGACGGCACCCGGATGCCGAGGCGTCGGGCCGCGATGATCGCCCCCACCGCGACCTCGTCGCACACGCCCACGAGCCCGGTGGGACGGTGTCGGCGGTCGGCCAGCAGCGTCGCGCCGGCGCCGTAGCCGCCGGGCATCGAGACGACGCACCGCGTGTGCCGCACGAACGCGTCGAGCCCCGCCTCGTGCATCGCGTCGCGGTAGCCGGCCAGGCGCATCCCGTCGCCGAAGCTCGTGTGGCGCCCGTCCGGGTCGCCGCCGAGGAAGGCGATGTCGCGATGCCCGAGGCCGATGAGGTGCTCGGTGGCGATGCGCGCGGCGGCGCGGTCATCGATCGAGACGGCGCTCGTGCCGAGGTGGTGGCCGCCGACGCTGACGACCGGGCGGGCGAAGGAGATCAGTCGCTCCAGCTCGTGCGCGCTCGGCTCGATGCCGATCGCGATGATGCCGTCGAGGCGCTTGCGGGTGAGGAAGAAGTCGAACATCGCCCGTCGGAGGGCGGAGTCCGACGGCGCGCTGTAGAGGGCGAGGTCGTAGCGGTGCTCGAGCAGGGCGTGCTGGACGCCCTCGAGCACCTCGGCGAAGAACCAGCGCGTGAGCGAGGGCATCACGACGCCGATCGTGCGCGTGCGCCCGGTCACCAGGCCCGCCGCCGAGCTCGACGCCGCATAGCCGAGCTCGCGCGCCGCCGTCTCCACTCGCAGCCGCGTCGCGGCGGCCACGTAGCCGCGCCCCGTCAGCGCGCGGCTCGCCGTGGCCGGCGAGACGCCCGCGCGCGCGGCGACGTCCGCGATGCCTGTCACGGTACGACTGTAGAAGATCCCGGATCGTCGCGAAACCTGTAAGCGATTCCACTTTGAGGAAGCGCATCCTATTGTCGTTCTCGCGTGATGGATGCGCTCTGTATCGGCTTTATATCAGTCCACCCCGACCGCCTTGCGGCCCCGTGACGGCCTGCCTAGGGTGAAATGTGGAAGCGATTCCGCATCGATTCGATGCGGCGCACATGACATCAAGGGGGATCGCATGATCGCACGCACCCGCACCGTCCTCTCGGCCGCCGCGCTCGTGGTGACCGGCGTCCTGATCGCCGGCTGCGCCGGCGGCGGGTCGCCCTCAGACGGCGCCGCCGTCGAGGGGGACTTCTCCGGACAGACCCTCAACGTCGCCGCGACGTGGTCGGGCGACGAGCAGAAGAACTTCGAGGCGGTGCTGAAGAAGTTCTCCGACGACACCGGCGCCACGGTCAACTACACGAGCTTCGGCGACAACGGACCCACCTATCTGCAGGGCCAGCTCGAGGGCGGCACGCCGCCGAACGTGGCCGTGATCGGCCAGCCCGCGCTGCTGCAGTCGCTCGCGCGCAACGGCGACCTCATCCCGCTCGGCGGCGACGCCGCGAATGCCGTGAACGCCAACTACTCGCAGACCTGGATCGACCTCGGCACGGTCGACGACCAGCTGTACGGCGTGTGGTTCAAGGCCGCGAACAAGTCGACGGTCTGGTACAACGCCGACATCTACTCGGATGCCGGTGCGGAGGTCCCCACCGACTGGGACGGCTTCCTGCAGCAGCTGCAGCTCGTGAAGGACTCCGGGTACGCCGGCATCTCGATCGGCGCCGACGTGGGCTGGCCGCTGACCGACTGGTTCGAGAACGTCTACCTGCGGACGGCCGGCCCCGACATGTACGACCAGCTGACCAACCACGAGATCCCGTGGACCGACCCGTCGGTGCAGGAGGCGCTCGAGGTGCTGGCGAGCCTGTGGGGCACCGACCTGGTGCAGCCGGGCGGCGCGCAGCGCACGTTCCCGGAGAGCGTGACCGCGGTGTTCGGGGCGAACCCCGAGGCCGGCACGGTGTTCGAGGGCGACTTCGTGGCGGGCAACATCGCCGTCGACGGCAACTCGACGGTCGGCGAGAACGCGCTGTTCTACGACTTCCCGGCCGTGAACGACTCGCCGCCGGCGGTCGTGGGCGGCGGCGACGTCGCGGTGCAGTTCGTCGACGACGAGGCCACGGCCGCGCTCATGGCCTATCTGGCCTCGCCCGAGGCCGCGGAGATCTGGGTGCCCGAGGGCGGCCTCACCTCGCCGAACAACAACGTCGACACGTCGCTGTACCCCGACGACATCGCGCGCCAGATCGCCGAGGCGCTCACCGGCGCCGAGGAGTTCCGGTTCGACATGTCGGACCTCACCCCGAGCGCCTTCGGCGGCACCCAGGGACAGGGCTTCTGGCAGGAGATGATCACCTTCTACCAGAACCCGAGTGACGTCCAGGGGACGATGACCCGCCTCGAGGCGGCCGCGGCGGCCGCGTACTGAGCGGAAGGACACCGCCGTGACCACGACCGTCGACACGGCCCCCGTCACCGGCCGGAGGAGCGCAACCCCCACGCACTCCTCCGGCGGGTGGCGCCGCATCGTCCTGCTCGCCTCGTTCCTGGCGCCCGCCCTCGTGGTCCTCGGCGCCCTCGTGATCTACCCGATCGTCTACACGGTCGTCCGATCGTTCTACAGCGCCTCGGGCGGCGACTTCGTCGGCTGGGACAACTACGTGCGCATGTTCACGAACGAGACGACGTTCACGGCCATCCGCAACAACGTCATGTGGGTCGTCGTCGTGCCGGTCTCGTGCACGATCCTCGGCCTCATCTTCGCCGTGCTGCTCGAGAAGCTGAAGTGGAAGACGGCGTTCCGGCTCATCATCTTCATGCCGATGGCGATCTCGATGCTCGCCGCCGGCGTCATCTTCCGCGGCATGTTCCAGGAGGACCCCAACCTCGGCGTCGTCAACGCCGTCATCGTCGGCGTGAACAAGTCGTTCTCGAACGAGGCGAGCTATCCGGGCGCGCAGCCGCGTCCCGACACCGGGGTCGTCGCCGACCGCGGCGCGATCGCGTCGGCGGATGCCGTGCCGCCCGGCACGACCGTCGACTTCGCGCTCACCGGCATCCGCCAGAGCAATCTGCCCGAGGACGCCGCCCAGGCCGCGGCGGCACCGGCCGCGAGCGACACGCAGCTGACCGGCACGGTGTTCCTCGACGTCGTCCGCGGCGGAGGCGGCACGAACGGCGAGATCGAGCAGGGCAAGAGCGGCCTTCCCGGCATCCGCGTCGACGCCGTCTCTCCGGACGGATCGATCCACGGGTACGCGACCACCGGCGCCGACGGCACGTTCACGATCGAGGGGCTCACCGCGGGCGAGAGCTACCGCGTCGCGCTTCCCGCCACGAACTTCGACGAGGGGTTCCAGGGCGTGTCGTGGCTCGGACCGTCGCTCATCAACGCGGTGATCATCCTGTCGTACATCTGGATCTGGGCGGGCTTCGCGATGGTCATGATCGCCTCCGGTCTGTCGGCGATGGACCGCACGCTGCAGGAGGCGTCGCGCGTGGACGGCGCGAACGAGTGGCAGGTGTTCACCCGCATCACCGCGCCGCTCCTCTCGCCGGTGCTCGTCGTGGTGTTCGTGACGCTCATCATCAACGTCCTGAAGATCTTCGACCTGGTCTACGTGATCCCGCCGGGCCAGTCCAAGCCCGCGGCCAACGTGATCGCCGTCGAGATGTGGACGGTGTCGTTCGGCGGCGGCAACAACCAGGGGCTCGGATCGGCGCTCGCGATCCTGCTGCTGATCCTCGTGCTGCCGTCGATGATCGTCAACGTGCGCCGCTTCCGCGAGGAGCGGGGACGATGACCACCGTGGAGGGGATCGTCCGGGGCAAGCTCACCGCCGGGCAGCGCGTGCTGCGCGTCGTCAACTCCAGCATCGTCAACGTCGTGCTCATGATCGTCGCGCTGTTCTGGCTCATCCCCACGATCGGCCTGTTCCTGACCTCGCTGCGCAGCGGGGGCGACAGCGCGTCGAGCGGCTGGTGGACCGTGTTCACCAAGCCCGCCGAGCTGACCATCCAGAACTACGCCAACCTGCTGCAGAACCCCACGATCACCGGGTCGTTCTGGAACACGATCGTCATCACCGTGCCGGCGACGGTGCTCGTCGTGCTGGTCGGGTCGATGGCGGCGTACGCGTTCGCGTGGATGACGTTCCCCGGGCGGGACTGGTTCCTGATCGTCGTGATCGTGCTGCTGGCGGTGCCGATCCAGGTGGCGCTGATCCCGCTGGCCCGACTGTTCGGCGCGCTCGGGATCTTCGGCTCGGTCGTCGGCGTGATCCTGTTCCACGTCGCGTTCGGGCTGCCGTTCGCGATCTTCCTGCTGCGGAACTTCTTCGCGCAGCTGCCGGGGGAGCTGCTCGAGGCCGCGCGCATCGACGGGGCGGGCGAGTGGCGGATCTTCTTCCAGGTCGTGCTGCCGCTGGGGCTTCCCGCGATCGCGTCGCTCGCGATCTTCCAGTTCCTGTGGACGTGGAACGACATGCTCGTCGCGCTGATCTTCACGAACTCCGAGTCGCAGCCGCTCACGGTCGCGATCCAGTCGCAGCTGCGCCAGTTCGGCTCGAACATCGACGTGCTGTCGTCGGGGGCGTTCCTGTCGATGATCGTGCCGCTGATCGTCTTCTTCGCGTTCCAGCGCTACTTCGTGCAGGCGCTCCTCGCCGGCTCGCAGAAGTAGAGGCGCAGCCGGGGTCGGCCCGGGGTCGCTCGGACCTGCGAGGCCGCAGGCCGTCGGCCGGCACCGGCGTCACCGGTCGCGAGTGCTCGTCTTTCCGCGTCGACGCGACAAGGTGCGCCGGGCGGACGTCGGGCCGCCCTGTTCCCTTGTCGCGGATCGTCGCCGGCGCGCCCGCGGACGACCGTATGCGCCAGGTGGGACCGACGCGGTCGCGGAGGCGCCTGGGCGGCGGCGCTACGAGCAGCCGAGGCGCAGCTGGAGTGCGCGCATGAGGTCGATCTCGGCCGACTGCGTCGCCGCGACGCCGTCGGCCACCTGCAGGGCACGCGGGTCGTGTCCGAGCTCGACGAGCGC